>CAZUXV010000007.1:0-33714 GCA_964624445.1 uncultured Oscillospiraceae bacterium
ACGGCCCAGCAGCACATAGTCGCCGGCCGGATCCTTCCGGGCCAGGTCGCCCGTGTGATAAATGCCCTCCACAAACGCCTTTTCCGTTTCCTCCGGCAGGTTCAGGTAGCCCCGGACATACGGGTCTTCGAAGCACAGTTCACCGACCTCTTCGTCGGAAACCTCTTCGCCCGCCTCATTCAGGCGGATGATCCGCGTTTCAATGGCCGGCTGGCCGATGGGACAGGTCTCATAGGCTTTGTCGATCAGGAACACGCCTACGGCAAATCCGCTCTCGGAGCAGGCGTAGATGTTGATCAGGTCCAGGTTCTTGTTGAAGATGTTGTTGGCCGGTTCGCTACCCACGAAGAGCATCCGCAGGAACGGGCCGGTCTTGTCTCCCAGCATCCGGACGTAGGAGGGCGTCAGGAAGGTAATCGTGATCCGTTTCATCAGGAAAAACTTCGCCAGCGCCACCGGGTTCTTGATTGTCGCGTAGGATACGACGTAGGTTTTTCCGCAGAACACGTTCAGCGCGCTCAGAATCACGATCACGGACGCCACAAAGTTCATCGGTGCCAGCAGGGCCAGCCGGTCGTGGCCGGTGAAGGGAATCTCTCCCTTGATCCGGATGGACTCGATCGCCCGGCTCAGGTTGCCGTATTCGTGCAGCACGCCTTTGGGATTCCCCGTCGTGCCGGAGGTATAGATCGCGTATGCCGCGTCGTGGTCATCCGTCTGCTCATGGCCCGCCAGCGGCTCGGTATGCATCACTTCGTCCCAGTTGGCGCCGTTCAGTTCCGTTTTGCAGCCGCAGTCCTCCCGGATATAGTTGATCCGCTCCGGCGCATAGGTGTCCTCCACCAGGGCCCATGCCGCTCCGGCCCGCCATACGCCGACCATGGCGATGATCGGCAGTACGCCCCGGGGCAGGTTCAGCAGCACAAAGTCTTCCCGGCCGATCCCGTGCTGTTTCAGATAAGCGTAGACCCGGCCGCTCATATCCTCCAGCTGTGCATAGGTAATGCCTTTGCTGTGCGCATCGTCGAAAAGGATCGCCTCACCCGGTTTCTCCCGGGTGTACTCTTCCAGCTTTTCGATGATAGATACCATCTGCATTGCCTCCTTCATATTGTCCGGTTTTTCCGGAAACCGGATCAGGTGCCTCCGGGACAGCGGACAATCCGGATCTCCGTGATTGTACACTGGTCGCCCGTCAGCGCGGCGTAAACCGCTCCGTCAAAGTCATGGATGCTGATTTCGCTGCGGATACTGATTCCGACATTCTCCGTCAGAACCGTAATCACCCTGGGATCTCGCTGGATATCGATCCGACAATCTATGCCGAGCCGCAGCCGGTTCTTCCATTCTTCCCAGCCCGGGAATGCATGACAAAAACGCCAGGACACCGCATATCCCGCTCATGAACATCATGATATTCAGTTGATGAGCGTTCAGAAACTCCATTTCAGTCCTTCTTCCGGTAATACAGCAAGCAGGCGCCTTCTCAGGCTGCCATCGGTATGGAGCAGGGTTTTTGTTTGCGGCTATTGTACAACAAATCAGTTGTAATTACAATGCCCGCCCCTGTTCTGCCGCCTGTTGGACGCCCGGAATTTTTCCTTTTCAGAAAGCGGCTGTTTTTGCTGTAGAATCATTTTTGATATGATATAATCGTTCCGTGATACGCTTGCAAATGAAGCAGAAAAAAAGCAAAATCGGAGGAACAGCATGGATACGAACAAGCGGACAGGGGCGATTGCGCAGAAGGGTAACATGACGGATGAACAGACTGCCCGCTACGCGGAATCCCTGGCCCGGCTGATCCGCCTGGAGACCGTCTCCGGGCCGGATACTTCCGGAGACGCAAAATTCCACGCCTTCCGCGAGCTGCTGAAGGAAATGTTCCCTGCGCTGTTTGATCGCGCGGAATATACGGAGTTCACAGACGGGTTCGTTCTCCGCTGGCAGGGACAGGATCCGGCTGCGCAGCCGGACCTGTTCATGAACCACCATGACGTGGTGGAGGCCGGCGGCGAGTGGACCCGCGACCCCTTTTCCGGCGAAATCGCGGAAGGCCGGATCTGGGGCCGCGGCACGCTGGATGACAAAGGCGGCCTGTGGGCCATGCTCCAGGCGGCGGATGAACTGATCCGGGAAGGATACATCCCCCGGCGGGATATCTGGTTCTCTTCCGCCTCCACCGAGGAATCCACCGGCCGCGGCGCCGATGCGATCTCGAAATGGTTTGAGGAGAAAGGAATCCATTTCCATCTGTGCCTGGATGAGGGCGGCTTTATCCTTTCCGAACCCATCAAAGGCGCAAAAGGCCGCTTTGCCATGATCGGCGTCGGCGAGAAAGGCTGTGCGGACCTCAGATTCACAGCCCGTTCGGGAGGCGGCCACGCCTCCACGCCGCCGAAAAACAGCCCGCTGGTCCGCCTGGGAAAATTCATGGCGGAAGCGGACAAACAGCAGACCTTCGAAGCGCAAATGAACCCGGCCGTCTGCGAAATGCTGCGCACTTTCGCGCCTTTCATGCGCGGGCAGCGGGCGGAGATCCTGGCCCGGCCGGAGCGGTTCCCCCACGTCCTGACCCAGGCCCTGCTCAGGCTTTCCCCCTCGGCCGCGGCGCTCCTGCGGACCACCGTTGCCTTTACCATGGCCAAAGGGTCCGACGGCACCAACGTGCTGCCGGCGGAAGCCTGGGTCGTCGCCAATATGCGCTATTCACACCACCAGGGGCAGCAGGGCTCCTTCGATGCCATCCGGAAACTGGCGGAAAAATATGATCTGGAGATGGAGGTGCTGGATCCCGGCAACCCGTCCCGGATCACGGACTACACGCAGGACGGATATACCCTGGTCAGCGAAGCCGTGAAAGCGGTCTTCCCGGACACGGTGCCGGCGCCTTATCTGCTCTCCGGCGCTTCAGACGCCCGGTTCTTCGACCGGGTCAGCGACCAGTGCCTGCGTTTCCTGCCCTTCTTTACGGATGACAGCCAGGTCGCGTCCATCCACGGGATCGATGAAAACCTGAACCTGGATACGCTGGTCCCCGCGGTGGCGTTCTACAGATACATGATGAAGGAAGGCGAACCGTAACAGCCGAGCAAAAACAGGCAGGCTGATCATCAACGATCAGCCTGTTTGTTACTGCCGGCGTTTTTTATTCCTTACAATACCATCCGTATTCATACCCGGGATCGGAAGACCGTTCCGCCGGCACCACGCGCAGGCGCACCAGCGCGTTAGGCGCCAGCGTCAGCGTGACCTTTGCGCCTTCCCCGGTCTTTTCCGGCGTCAGCACCTTCTTCGCCGGCTGGCCGGCAGCCTTCAGGAAGGCCAGCTGCTCTTCGTTCAGGTCGGCAGGCTCGCCCATCCGGTGCCAGCAGGCCAGCGGGTTGCAGGTCTCTTCATCCACCAGGTCAACCAGTGCGGCGCAGTCTCCTTCCATGGGAAGCGTCAGCTCCAGTTCCAGGTCCTCCGCCTGCCCCGCTTTGCACAGGTTCCACAGCACCGCCTCACAGCCGCCGTCCTCCCGGCGGGTGACGACCGCGTTTTCATCCCGCAGCATGCATTCGCCCGTCAGGTTCGCAAAGAATGCGAAGGCCCACAGCGTCGGCTTCGGGATCAGCCCGTTCGCCATCATGCCGAAACCGCCGTGGAACGGCCGGTTCGGAATCCCTTTTTCCTCAAACACGTCCCCGAAGGTCCAGTAGCTGTATCCGTCCGCCACGTCGCCCAGTCGGGAAAGCAGGGCAGCGCAGGTCACCGCGTTCAGGTTGGTGTCGTGAATCGGACAGAAGGGATCGTAGCTGGTATTGAACTCGGTAATGTACATCGGCATGCCTTTGTACTCCGGGAAGGAATCGATCAGGTCCCGGGACTCCTGCATCTCCGCGATCAGGAATTCCGGATCGTTCATCTGATGGTACAGGTACCGGGCCTTGTGTTCCGGCGTCTGGCCCAGGTAGGCGTGGCGGGTTACAAAATCCACCGGCAGCTTTTCGTCCCGGCAGAACGCAAGGAAATCCGAAATCCACTGCTGGCTCCCTTCACCGCCGCAGATGGCAGGACCGCCGACCTTCATGCCGGGCAGGATCTCTTTCACCGCGCCGACCGTGATCCGGTACAGCTCCAGATATGCCGCCTTATCGGCGCCCTTCCAGAAGCCGGGAAGGTTCGGCTCGTTCCAGACCTCGCAGGGCCAGGACTCCACCTTTTCCCTGCCGTAACGGTGAACCAGGTGCTTCAGTGTTTCCCGCACCAGGCAGCACCACTCCTCCGGATCCTTCGGGGGAACGGTATGCGCTTTCCAGTAAAACAGGGTCTGTTCGGCGGAAGCCAGTTTTTCCGGCATGAAGCCCAGCTCCAGGAACGGCTCCAGGCCGTTCTCCAGCCAGGCGTCGATCACCCGGTCCAGATAGGTGAAGCAGAACCACTGCTGCCGTTCGAAGAAAGGCGGTCCGAATTCCTGCCAGATCCCCATCTGGTCGCTGAACAGGCCGTGTCCGCGGACATGGCGGAAATGGCATTCCTTCTGCACGGCTGCCATCTGCTCATGGTATTCCTTATGCAGCGCCAGGTCCACCCGGCCGGTGCCGACGCAGTAGTCGGTCAGGTTCCTGAATCTGGCGGTGTCCCCGGTATGAACAACGATCTCCCTGCGCATATTGACCCTCCTGTCTTCCAGTTCCGCGTCCAGTATATCGGAACTTAAACGGTTTGACAAGATTTGTTCGGACAAGTACAGGTTCTTCACTGAAACAAACCGACGAATAACCCCGTTTATATTTCCGGGCCTGTCCTTTACTCCGCGGCGCGGTAAAGCTATAATGAGACCCATAAATCACCAAAAGGAGCTTTTCAGTATGCGGAAGACCCTTACAGCCGTCCTCGCGCTCATGCTGCTGAGCTTTGTTTTTGCCGGAACGGCCCTGGCCGACTACGGTTATACGACTGTGGAAAGCATCCCCATGGCCGTGGGTTTTTCCGTTGATGTGCAGCTTGACGAAGCAGGACGTCCGCAGATCGTCACAGACTATCCCTTTGAAAAGACCGGCGCGGAAGAGATCACCCTGCTCTACGACGTAGACGGGGAAGAAGCGTTTGACCTGAACTATCAGTACCGGACGAAAACGACCCGGGTCGGAGGCCGGAATCCCCGGCTGCTCGGTTCTGACAGCGACGCGGCTGCCTACCGGGCGATTCAGGACGGAAAAGCCACCCCGGAGGACGAGGTGATCGTCCACACGTCGCATTACAGTTCGTCAGCCGACTGGTTCCTGTATTACTCCCGCAGCGAGAAGCGCTATACCCGTTATTCGGAAAAAACCTACGCGCAGGCCGCCAATGCCATGGGAGCCGGCGGCACCGACCGGTCCGTATACTATTATTCGGATGAGATCGATGCTTCGAGCGTCATGAGGCGCCTTCAGGACGCGGACCTGCTCATGGATTACAACCGGTACGGAGAAGTCACCTCCGGCATGGTCATGTCTTACAGCCCGGAATACACAGATTATCACTATGACCTTTCCACCGGCCTGTTTGACGGGCATCCGGTCACGGATTTCGGCTTTACCGAAGCCGATCTGGAGACCGAACCCCTGGCGACGATCGGTGACAAAACCGGTACGGTCGTCTCTGTACCGGAGGAATATCCCATCGTCAAAACCGCGGACAGGGTCACTTTCAGGATGACCGGCGGCCTGCTGGCCGGCCTGATGATCGGCGTTACGCTGTTCTATCTGTTCCGCCGCAAAAAGAAAGAACCGGCGGAACCGAAAAAAAAAGCGGAAACGCCTGTCAGCGCCGACAGCGTTCCCGCTCAGGAAGAAACATATGAACCGCCGAAAACATTCCGGGCTGGCAAATAACAGAAAGAGGCAGGATCCCCTGCCTCCTCTTTTTTATGCTTCCGGTTCAAACTCGATCACATCCGGATCGTCTTCCGTTTCCGGCGCCCCGATATACTCCCGGATTGCATTGACCGTTGTCTCATACCGGGCCAGCACCGACGCGTGGCCGCGCCGGATCGTGTCGCCGTTTTCCGCTTTTGCCGCGGCTTCCAGCGCCGCCGCCATCTCCGACAGTTCCTGCGCGCCGAGCATCCTGGATGAGCTTTTCAGCGAGTGAACATAGATTCCGTAATCCTTCCAGTTCTCCTCCTCAAAGTTCCGGTGCAGCGCTTCCGTCCTGTCCTGATAATCCCGTTCATATTCCCTGAGCAGCGTATGATACAGTTCCTGGTCTCCCTGGCAGTAGAACAGCCCGGTTTCCGGATCGATCCCCGCTTCGCGCAGGGGCTCGGAATCGCCGCCGTCCCCGAAGCTTACCGGCAGCTTCTCCGCCGGCACCTCGATACGCATGACCTTCTCCGCCGGCAGGTATTTCATCAGGGTTTCTTCCAGTTTCCGGCCTTCCACCGGTTTGGTGAGATAATCCGTAAACCCTTCCGCGATATATCTTTCCCGCGCGCCGTCAATCGCGTCCGCCGTCAGGCAGATCACCGGCGTTTTGCTGTTCGGATTGTCTTTCAGGTCCCGGATCCGGCAAAGCGCCTCCGTGCCGTTCATCCCAGGCATCCGCTGGTCCATGAGGATCACGTCGTACGTATTCTTCTCGGCCAGGGCAACCGCTTCGGCGCCGCTCAGCGCCGTATTGATCCGGACTTCCGTATCCTTCAGCAGGCTGGCCGTCACGGTCAGGTTCATCTTTGTATCATCCACGATCAGCACCGTGGCGTCCGGCGCGCGGAAAGCCTCCCGGTATTCCGCCCGATCTTCCGCGGGTATCATCTGCACCTCCGCGGCAGGTTCACCCAGCGCGACCCGCTGGGGAATCGTCACGGTGAAAACGGATCCTTTCCCGTATTCGCTCTCCACGCTGATGGTTCCGGCCATCATGTCCAGCAGCCTCCGGGTGATGACCAGCCCGAGGCCGGATCCTTCCACCGTGCTGTTCCGATGCATGTCCAGACGCTCAAACTTGGTAAAGAGCCTGTCCATATCCTCCTGCCGGATGCCGATGCCCGAATCTTCCACGGTAATCACCAGCCGGATCGTACTTCCGATCAGATCCCGGGCATGGACCTTCATCCGGACATAACCCTTCTCCGTATATTTGACAGCATTGTTCAGAATATTGGTGATCACCTCTCTCACGCGCCCCGCGTCGCCGAACAGGTTCTCCGGCAGGTTTTCGTCGGTTTCAAGGGTAAACTCCAGCCCTTTCTCCCGCGCCTTATAGGCGATCATATTGCTGACATCGTTCAGCAGCTTACTGAGCCGGTACCGGCCTTTGACCAGTTCCATCCGGCCGGCTTCGATTTTGGAAAAGTCCAGGATATCGTTGATAATGGTCAGCAGGCTCCGTCCCGCGCTATCCACTTCTGCCGCGTAGGTACCGATCTGCTCGAAGGATTCCAGGGCCTCCTCAGGCTGCTCAGCCGTCAGTCTCCGCGCTTTGATGCTCTCCCGCAGGATCATCTCATTCATGCCCAGCACCGCGTTGATCGGCGTGCGGATTTCATGGCTCATGTTCGCCAGGAATTCGCTCTTGGCTTCATTCGCGCTCTCCGCGACCACCTTTTCCCCCAGCAGCTGTTCCTGCAGTCTGACATACGGCCGTACGATCACCAGGCACAGCGCAACAGCCCCCAGGAGCATCAGGGCGAGCACGATCAGGTAATCCCGGATCGTCGACAGCGTCTGCTCATGCAGCTGGGCGTCGAACCATTCCTTGGCAAAGTCCGCGGCGACAATCCCGACGACCCGTCCGCCGGAATCCCGCACCGGGCTGTAGGCGCTGTAAAAGCTGCCCCACTGATCCGAATAGGGCACTTCGTCCACCGCGGTCGTTCCCTTGCTGGCCTTGTTCAGGGCTTCCGTATATTTTACCTCGTCGCCGAAGGCGCCGGGCTCATCCGGGTCGGTATCCACGATAAAGGTGAACTTTCCGCTTCCCTCATCCCGGATCGTGTAGACATACTCCAGTTCCGCGTTGTCGCGGAACACGGCCATCGAGTCATATACCGCTTTGTATCCGGGCGTATCCTCGTCCCCGGGCCGCAGGGTTTTCAGAACATCCCCGTTCACCGATCCCGCGGCGCAGTTGGCGATATCCACCATGCGCTGCTGGATCGCCTGGCGGATGCCGATCCGGGTCCGTGAGACAGAAACAACGCAGAAGGCCGCGGTGGAAAGGAGCAGGATCGTCACAACGATCAGGATGATCTTTGTGGACAGGCTTTTCCCTGCTTTCATCGGTCGTCCTCCTTTCCGCGGTCTTCCCCGTTTTATGTGCAATTGTTGTTAACAGTATATATTTCTCGCTTCCCGCCTTTGTTTCCTCTTCCGTCGTCTTTTTATCAGGGTTTGCCGGTCAGAACGCCATCAGGAAGATGCTGAGCACCATCCATGTGGCCAGGGAATAAAAATTTCCGTGCTCGTCCCGGCCGGTCCGGAAGATTTTTTCCGCCCGTTCCCGGTCCAGCAGTTCAAACCCGTCAAACAGCTCCGATCCTTCCGCGCCGTCCTGGTTCAGCTCGTCCAGATTGTCCAGCGTGATCTCCGCGCACAGGAAGGCGTTGCTTTCATCCGTCATACCGGGTGAGGAAAAAGCGCATTGGTTCAGGACGCGGACCCTGTCCCCTTCCTTCACTGTCAGCCCGGTTTCCTCCCTGATCTCCCGGATCGCGGCGTTCACCAGGGGATCGGCGCTCTTCCGGTCCTCCGGATCCAGCAGTCCGGCCACCGGGCTCAGCAGATACTGACCGGCCGGATAACGGTATTCATAGGACATCAGAAGCCGCGTCCGGTCTCCCGGAAGGTGCAGCACCACCGCGATCGTGACCGCGTCCGGAAGCATCTCCCGGAATTCCGTGTCCGACTTTTTCGCGACAAGGTTTTCCCTGTCTCTTCTTGTCGCTTCGAAGTAATGCCTGCCCTCTGCGTACTGCAGGTCAAACAGTTTCAGGAACCGTGTTTCGTACAGCGTTTCGATCCGGTCCTTGTTGATTTCTCCGTTCATCCTGGATCTCTCCTTCTCCTGTTATTCAGTGAACCGGATCACCTGTTCTTCCGCGTCCACCGTCGCTTCCACGCCGAAGGGCATAATGCACCGCGGCATCGCGTGCCCGATGTTCAGGTTGAAGACGATCGGAAGCTCCGGCCGGTCGATCACTTCGACCAGCAGTTGCTTATATTCTTCCGCATAGGTCTCATCCATGGGTTTCCCGGCCAGCACACCGCTGACCGCGCTGAACACGCCGGTTTCCTTCAGGTATTCCAGCGCCTGTCTGTAGTCTTCCGGCGTCGGCTTTTCCTCACTGGATTCCAGCAGCAGGATGCGTCCTTTCCAGTCCTCCGCGTCCGGGAACAGGTGATATTTCCGGCACAGCACCGGCATATCCGCATACCGGCCGCCGTTGAAGAAATCGTACATGGAGTCGATGCAGCCGCCCAGGATCTTCCCGGAGAACACCGGCGAACCCTGCAGCAGCTCAAGGCCCCGGTTCGGCCGGGCCGGCAGCTGTTTCCCGACCTGTTCCGGCGTAAACGCTTCCCTTTCCCCGTACCACACATCGCTGGGCCTGATCTCCCGGATTCCGCCGGTGGCGATCAGTTCTTCAAAGTACTTCCGGGTATAGGGATGCATTTCCGGTCCCAGCTCGCACAGGTCTGAAAGGAAGGCCTGGCCGTAGAAGGTTTTCAGGCCGACCTTGTGCAGCATCAGATGATTGACCGTCGTATCGGAGAATCCCAGGAATACCTTGTCCGTCACGGCTTCCGCCAGTTCGTTGTGATCGAACAGGTACGGCAGCAGCTTATAGGTATCGTCCCCGCCGATGGCGCACAGGATCATGTCGATCTCCGGATCCCGGAAGGCCGCCAGCAGGTCCTCCGCCCGCTTCTCAGGATGCGCCCGGACATATTCCAGCCCCTTCAGCGCATGGGGCATGAATTTCACGTTCAGGCCGTATTCCTTCAGCCTGCGCAGGCCGACTTCCACCTCAAACTGAATGAACGGTTCCCCGATAATCCCGCTGGAAAGGCTGACGATCGCGATGTTCCTGATCTTTTGATCCTGCCCCCGGGGCTGTCTGATCTTCTCTTCATATTCCGGATGCTCCGCCAGGGCTTTCTTGACGTCGATATTGTAATCCACCACGACGCAGTGCGCATCCGCGTCGTCATAGTATTCCCGGATCCGTACGCCGCCCAGGGCTTCCATCGTCCGCCAGGAGGCGGGATTGTTCAGGTCCGCGTCAAGGAATGCCGTCCTGACGCGGCAGCGGTCCAGCACCTTCAGGCCCAGATACAGGTTGATCTTGTTATATCCCTTGCCCCGCTCCGTCGGCCGGATGCTGTATCCGATATGCCCGCCGTATTTGCTCAGCTTTTCGTTCAGCACCGTGCGGATATTGATCATCCCGACAATCCGCCGGTCGCTCTCCCGCACCAGGAAATAAGTCCGGGCGGGTACCTTTTCCCCGCCGGGTACGCGGACGTAATCCGCTTCCAGTTTTTCCAGCCAGCCTTCATAGTTATCCAGGAACCGGTGCAGCCCGCCGACGCCGTTGATATCGGACTGGTATTCATAAAACTCGTTGATATAAGCGATCGCGTCGTCTTTTCTGCCGATCCCCGGCACTTCAAAATACAAACGGTCCATGTCGGTATCACTCCTTTTTTATCCGAACACCCCGGTTACGAAGATCTCAATGCCGATGGCGATCAGGATCACGCCGCCGAGAATCGAAGCCTTGCCGGCAAACTTCGTGCCGAATTTCCGGCCGATAAACAGGCCGCCGATGCAGATCACGAAGGTGACCGCCGCAATGATCACCGCGCAGACCAGCGCCATCAGGAAACCGTATTCCGCGATCGTAAAGCCGACGGACAGCGCGTCGATGGAGGTCGCGATGCCCTGGATGAGCAGGGCCCCGGGACCGACCTTCGGTTTTTCTTCATCCCCGTCTTTGTGCCGGATGCCTTCGATCAGCATCTTTCCGCCGATGAACAACAGCAGGATCAGCGCGATCCAGGGAATCCATTTCTCAAAGGACCGGAAATACTGGACAATCGTATGGACGCAGATCCAGCCGATCATCGGCATCAGGGCCTGGAAAAACGCGAATGTGCCGGCAATGATGCCTATTTTTCTTCTTCGCATGCGCGGCTCGTTCAGCCCGTTGGCCAGCGATACCGAAAAGGCATCCATGGCCAGGCCGACGCCCAGCAACGCGCTGTTAAAGAAAAACAGGAGGTTCCATTCCATGGCCGTTTCCTCGATTCATTCCGTCATTCCGCAGCCGGATCTTTCCGGTCCCGTTGCCCCGGACATGTATCTAGTACGAAACTCCGCGTTGATCTCGCGGAGTTCCTTCTTTCCGTCTATATAATCCTGATACATTTCGATGATTCCCGGGCTGCATGCGTCGCACAGGCCGGAGATGTTCCCGATGGATTCCGCCACAATCTGCTCCCGTTCCTCCCGGGTGGTATCCTGGATCAGGATGGATGCCATGGTCTCATCTCCTTTACGGATTGTTCCAAAACAGTATCAAATTATGTTCTTTGCGTCAAGGATTCTTTTCCGTTGACAACACCCGGAAAAACCAGCATTATTAGCTTACAGCATGCTGAATCATTCCCGGGAGGCGATCATATGGCGGAAGGCTTTAACCCCCTGACCGGTATGGATTATCCGGATCCGGATGTCATCCGTGTCGGAGACACCTACTACATGGTCAGCACGACCATGCACTTCTTTCCCGGCGCCGGAATCCTGCGGTCCCACGACCTGATCCACTGGGAAATCTGTTCTTATCTCTACGATTCCCTGGAGCATACCCCGGGCGAGATCCTGGAAGGTGAACAGACGATCTACGGCCACGGCATGTGGGCCGCGTCGCTCCGGTATCATGCCGGCCGCTTCTATGTGGCTTTCATCGCCCACGAATGGCCGAAAACCTTCCTCTTCACGGCGGAGAATATCGAAGGGCCCTGGACGAAACAGTATATCGAAGGAATCTACCACGACTGTTCCCTGCTCTTTGATGACGACGGCCGGGTCTATATCGTATACGGAAACCGGGATATTCATCTGACGGAACTGAAAGAAGACCTTTCCGGACCGAAGGAAGGCGGCCTGGACCGGATCATCGTCCGGGACGCTCCGGGCGAGTTCCTGGGGTATGAAGGTTCCCATCTCTATAAGATCAACGGTAAATATGTCCTCTTCCTGATCCACTCCCGTCAGCGGGAATGGTACCGGACCGAAGCCTGCTTCGTGGCGGACAGCCTGGACGGCGTCTGGGCCGGCGGCGAGGTGTATTACGGCGACCTGGACGGCCTGAACAGCGGGCCTGCCCAGGGCGGAATCGTGGATACGCCGGACGGCAGATGGTTCGCCGTGGTCTTCCAGGACCGGGGCGCGGTGGGCCGGGTTCCCGTGCTTATCCCCGTCACCTGGAACCGGTTCGGTTACCCGGTCTTCGGCGAGGCGGCAAAGGAGATCTCCAACGCCTGTACCTGCCCCGGCTGGACCCCGCAGCCCCTGTATGCCGGCGACGATTTCACTTCCCCTGCGCTAAAGAACGTCTGGCAGTTCAACCATGAGCCCCGGAAAGGCTGCTGGGAAACCGGGAACGGCGCCTATGTGATCCGCACGGACAAAATCAGCCGGACCCTGGAGTTCGCCCGGAACACGCTGACCCAGCGGACCATCCTCCCGGGCTGCACGGCGGAAGTTACCGTGAGCGCGGAAGACCTGCGTTCCGGCGACGTAGCCGGCCTGTGCCTGCTCATCGGCAGCTACGGCCTCATCGGCGTCGAGCGGAACGCGGACGGATACGCCCTGGTCATGAAGGCCCGGAAACCCCGCGAAAAGGAAGAGCAGGAGTACGCCCGGGTTCCGTGGAGCAAAAAAGAAGTCCGGCTGCGGGCGAAGGTCCGCTTTGCCGGGCTTGAAGGCAAAGGATATTTTGAATACCTGGACGGTTCGGAATGGAAAGCTCTGGGACCGGAGCATACGATGACATTCGCCCTGGACCACTTCACCGGGGCCCGCTTCGGCCTGTTCCTTTATGCAACGGAAGAAACCGGCGGCTCAGCTTCCTTTAGCCGGTTCACGTACCGGCCTGAAAACGGTTGAACGTTTCCCCCTCCAGCGTCCTCCAGGTAAAGGTCTCCCCCTCCAGCGTCATGTAGCTTTGGGGTGTGCCGTCCTTGGGAATGGATACGGAACCGGGATTCATATACACATACGGACCGAACGCTTCACAGACGGGCACATGCGTATGCCCATGGAGCAGGATGTCTCCCGCCTTCATCGGCGGGAGGTTTTCTTTGTTGAACACATGACCGTGGGTGATATAGATCATGCGCTCCCCCAGGGGCAGCAGCGCATAATCCGCCAGCACCGGAAAACCGAGCACCATCTGGTCCACCTCGGCTTCGCAGTTGCCCCTCACGCAGAAAATCTCATCCTGATATGCGTTGAGCAATTCAATGACCTGCTTCGGGGCATATTCCTCCGGCAGGTCATTCCGGGGCCCGTGATACAGGATGTCGCCCAGCAGCAGAAGCCGGCCGGCATTTTCTTTTTCATAGCGGTCCAGCAGCTTCCGGCAGTATTTCGCCGAGCCGTGGATATCCGAAGCGATCAGGATCTTCATGGGTTTCCTCAATTCTGTCCGTCAGTCCGTACGGACGGCCTTCATGGCAACCTTGTCCGCGTACATATATTCGTCCGCCTGGCGAAGCACCGCGTCCGGCATGTCATGCTCGCCCGGGATGTATTTGGCCAGGCCCACCGCGGCGGAAGGTTTCTCCCAGGGCTGCAGGGACTCGTCCGCCTGGATCTGCGCCATCTCTTCCTTAAAGGCCCTGATCTTCTCTTCGATTCCTTCCTGGGCCTTGCCGTCCAGCAGCATCGCAAATTCATCGCCGCCGATCCGGTAAAGCCCTTCGTTTCCGAAGTGCTTCCGGATCAGGTTCGCCGCGTTCTGCAGGTATGTGTTCCCCTGCTCGTGGCCGTAGACGTCGTTCACCTTCTTGAGGTAATTGACGTCGATCATCAGGGTGGAGAAATCCGCGGTTCCGTCTTCGATCTTCTTCGTCAGTCCGCCCATGTTCTCATAGAAAGCCGTCCGGTTCTGCAGGCCGGTCAGGGTATCGATATACGCCCGGTTTTCCAGTTTCTTCATCCGCTTGAAGCTGATGTTCGTCATCACGATGGCGGCAATCAGCGCCACCGCGAACACAATCACAAACGCGTGCGCAACCTGACGGATAATCTTCCACACATAACCCGTCAGCTGGTCCATGCTGCAGTCCGCGCCGACATAGCACTGGCATATGCCGCGGCTGTCATAGATGGGCGTCAGCACCGTCAGCACATAGCCGTACTCTTCCTGGGACATGATCGAGGGAATTTCCTTGCCGTCCAGCATATCCTGGATATAGGGCTTGAGATCCGGGAAGAAATGTTCCACCGTCCCGGGGGCCGACCCCTTGAACTGTTCCGTGTCCAGGTCGAAAACCACATGAAGGCCGTCTTTCTGGGGCTGGTAGGCATAAAGGTAGATCACGTCCGGATAGGCGTCCCGCAGCTTGTACAGCTTCTGTTCCGTCTCCTTGTAATTCGGGAATGCGCGGCCCATCCGCAGGAAACCTGCCACGTCATTCGGCCTGATGATATTTTCGGCGATCAGGCCGGTCAGGCCTTTGGCGTAATTCTCATAGTCCTCGATCTCAACGTCCCGGAAGGTCACATAGCTGATCAGAGCAAACGCAACCGACATGATCACCATACCGATGATCAGCGGCAGCAGGAATTTCCATCTTTTGACTCTTTTGTTCATGGCCGTGATTCCCCTTTTGACTGAAGAAGGTCATATCTTTTTTCTTTTTTTCAGCATCTTTTTCCTGCCGGACATTGTCTTTGGTTTGTACGGACTTTTTGCGGAGATGTCTTGTCTTTCATCCGTAGGAAGCTTATAGTAGGATTATACCATAAAACCCTCTGAAGGAGGCTTTCCCGATGAAAACGATCCTGTTCGTTCTGCTGCTGGCCGGTCTGCTCTGCGGCGTTGTTTCCTGCTTTGCGGAAACGGCTGAGCCGGCCATGGAAATTCCCGCCGAATACAAGACTGCGGTGCCGGAGGGCGGCACCGTTACCCGGATCGAGTATCCGTCCAAGGACTACGCCAAAGACAGTGCGGAGATCACCAAGCCCGCGGCGCTTTATCTGCCGCCGGACTATTCGGAAGAGGAACATTACGACGTGCTCGTGCTCTGTCACGGCATCGGCGGCACCGAAGGGGAATGGGGATTCCTGAACAAGGACAGCATCGGCAAAAACATCGTCGACCACCTGATCCTCAACGGGGAAATCAAACCCGTCATCATCGTCATGCCCAACGGCCGCTCCACCGCGGACTGCGGCAACACCGACTGGAGCAATATGCAGGCCTTCTATTCCTTCGGCCAGGAGATCCGCAACGATCTGCTGCCGTATATCGACGCCAACTATGCGACCTACGGCTCCCTGACGCCGGATGACCTGAGCGCCGCCCGGGATCACCGCTGGATGGCCGGCCTGTCCATGGGCGGCATGCAGACGATCAACATCGGCATGTGCGAATGCATGGACCTGTTTTCCGCCTTCGGCGCTTTCTCCGCCGCGCCGACCAGCTATACAGCCTCCCGGATTGCCTCTGAAATCGACAAAAACTTTGAAGGGTTTTCCATCCGGATGTTTTACAGCGTCTGCGGCCTGCAGGACAGCACCGCTTACGCTTCCGCTTCCGCGGCGGCAAAGGACCTGCCGGCTCATTCCGGCCGGTTCACGGACGAAAACTGGATCTGGCAGGAGCGTTCCGGCAGCCACGACTGGCCCATCTGGTACCTCGGCCTGTATAACTTCCTGCGGATCGTCGGCCAGTAACGCCGGAAGGACCATACCATGAACGATACAGTGAAAACATACCTGATCCGGTCCGTCAGCAGCGGACCGGACCGGGACGCTGTCCCGCTGCTGGAAGCGGACCGGATCCTCTGGCTTCCGGACTGCGGCGTCCGGGCCTTCGGACAGTTCTGTTATGATCCGGCGTATCTGTACGTCCGCCTGCGGGCGGTGGAGAAAAACATCCGCGCCGCATATACCGCGCCCCTCTCTCCGGTTCATCAGGACAGCTGCCTGGAATTCTTCTTCATGCAGGAGGGAGATAACTGTTATTTCAATTTTGAGATCAACCCGAACGGCTGCCTGCATATCGGATACGGCAGCGGCCGGCAGAACCGTTCCGTCGTTTCCCCGACCGGTCCGGATCCCTTCGGTATCCGAACGGGAAAAAACCCGGACGGCTGGACGGCGTCATATCGGATCCCGCTTTCCTTCCTGCGCCTCTTCCGGCCGGACTTCGCCTTTGCGGGAACGCTCCGGGCCAACGTGTACAAATGCGGGGACCTCACGGATCAGGAACACTACCTTTCCTGGAATCCCGTCACCTCCGCCGCGCCGGATTTTCACCGGCCCCGGGACTTTGGAATCATGACCTTTGAATAATGGTCCACCCCCCTTGTCTCTTTTTGGCCATTTACGACATGTATGCCTAAAACTGTACAATTTGTCCGTGAAATCGCCTGATGATCGATTGTATCTGTGTTTTTCTGCGGTATCATGATAACGGAGGAAGGCATGATCCCTTCCCCGTCATTCTGATCGAAAAGGAGTGGATACAGATGAAGATCAGAAACAATGATGAACTGAAACTGTTTGAAGAAACGCTTGACCGCTGCAGTGATCCCGTACTGGTTGTCACGACGCAGGGTGATCAATATGACCTGACCGATCCTGCCCAGCGTATCCTGGGCATTGCCGAAATGCTCAGTAAGGAAGGATATGAGGAACCGGAACTGTTCGCTTCCTCCTATGCGGATGAAATGAAACTGTTTGCTTACCTGAACGCTGTGGAAAAGAAAAGCGCTTAAACTTCAGTTCATAGACAAGCCTCCGGCCCTGTCGGGCCGGAGGCTCTTTCATTCTGTCTGTCAGTTAACGCCGCGGAATCCTTTGCCGATAATCTCCGTGCTGGAAGTAATAATCAGAAACGCGGCAGGATCATGGCTGCGGATGAAGTTCCGGAGCAGCACCGCCTCATGCCGGGAAACCACGGCCATCAGCACGCTCTTGCCTTCGTGCGTATAAACGCCTTCGCCCTGCAGGCAGGTCGCGCCCCGGTGCAGTGTTCCGGTGATGAATGCTGCAATGGGTTCCGGATCAGAGGTGATGATCTGAAAGCACTTCTTAGTCATCAGGTTATCCAGCACCAGATCCATAAACAGCGACTTGATGATCAGGCCCAGGATGGAGAACAGTCCTGTTTCCATACCGAAAGCAAAACAGGCGGACACCGTGATGATGATATCGCTGCACAGGAGCGCGACGCCGATATTCAGCGCAGTATATTTCCGCAGAATCATCGCCAGGATATCCGTGCCGCCGGAAGAAGCGTCCAGGTTGAACAGGATCGCGGAACCGACCGCCGGCAGTCCCACCGCGAACATCAGTTCCACGAGCGGCTGGGACGTCAGGGGCGTGTCCAGCGGACAGATCACCTCCAGCAACTGCAGCGTACCGGACATCAGCAGGGACGCGTAGACCGTACGGATTCCGAAGGATTTCCCGATCACCGCAAAACCAAGGATCAGCAGTGCGACGTTGATGATCGTCACCAGCGTGCCGGGCGTAATGGACGGGATATAGTGTCCCAGCACGATCGCGATACCCGTAACGCCGCCGGTGGAAAAATGATTCGGGAATTTGAAGAAATAGATCCCGGCCGACATGATCAGGATACCGGCTGTAATATACAGCCATTCCCGGGCTGTCTTTCGCTGTTCTTTGGTCATGGCATTCGCTTCCCTTTCGCTGATCCGTTTGCAGGAGCATTATAGCATATATTTCCGGTCGTCATGCATTGTTTTTTCAGCCTTTTCTGCGTATAATGAAACCGGAATCGGGAAAACAGAAAAAGGAGAACAGGCACGTGGATCTTGCTGAGAACATCGTACAGCTGGTGGCTACTCTCACCGCGCTTTTGCTGTGCCTGTTTCGCTATATCAGCAATAAGCGCCGCGGATGGCTCTACGTCATCATCTTTTTTCTCTGCTCCCTGCTCAGCTGCTATTTCTGGACCACCCATCTGATCATTATGGGAGACGAGCCGGAAGGCCTGGACTGGCTGACCTATTCCGGCTGGAACGTGTCGTTTTTTGTCCTGTTTCTCCTGCTGATGCATATGAAGTCCCCGGAGGAGCGGCGCTTCTTCCATCCGGTCATGCTCTTTCCGGTTCCGCTGAACATCTGGCAGCTGACGCTCTATCTGCCCTACGGCAATCTGATCAACAACATCTACCAGGTCCTGATCGGCACGCTGCTTTCCGTCTTCAGCCTGCAGGGCGTCATCTGGTACACTAAAAACTGGCAGAAAGGCGCCGTGCGGCCTTACGGCTGCCTGGCCATCCTGGTCTTCATCACCGCTGAGTTCGGTATGTGGACCTCCACCTGCCTGGACGAACCCTTCGCCAGTTTTTATTATTTCTTTTCCTTCCTGTGCAGCGCGGACTATCTGTTCCTGGTCTGGGCGATCACCCGCACCTTTGCCGATGAGGGAAAGGCTTCCTCCACCACCTTTGATCTGAAGTATCAGCGCATCCTGAAACTGTCCTATCTCGGGATCATGCTGGGCGGCTCTGTCGGCGGCGTCATGCTCGGCATCTGGATGCGGAATATCATGACGGAGCACATTGATCCCGCTTCCGGCGCCAACGCTTACGACGTCATTCCTGTTGTGCTCTATGTGATCTCCCTGATTCTTGTCGTCTTCACGGTCGCAGTTATCCTGATCGTTTATTTCGGCCAGAAAGCAGCCGAAAACAATGTGCTGCGTGAAGCCCGCCGGGTCGCCGAGCGCTCCAACGCCGCCAAGAGCGAGTTCCTGGCGAATATGAGCCACGAAATCCGCACGCCGATCAACGCGGTCATGGGGATGAACGAGATCATTCTTCGGGAAAGCCTGCAGGCGCAGGAGATGCCGCCCAAAGACGAAACAAAAATCCGTGAGGTTTTTTCAGACATCAGCGGATATGCCGGAGTCATCAGCAACGCCGGAAAGAATCTGCTGGCCATCATCAACGACATCCTCGATATCTCCCGGATCGAGGCAGGCAAGATGGAAATCCGGGAAAGTGAATACCGGCTCAGTTCCGTGCTGAACGACGTCTGCAGCCTGATCCGCTTCCGGGCCCAGTCCCGGAACCTGACCTTCCTGGTGGATGTGTCCGAAGATCTTCCCGACCGCCTCTACGGCGACGGAATCCGGGTCCGCCAGATCCTGCTCAATCTCCTGAATAACGCCGTCAAATACACTGTACACGGCTCTGTCACGCTTTCTGTGACCGGCGAAGCAAAGGCCGGAGATGTCATGAATCTGGCCTTCTCCGTACGGGATACCGGCATCGGCATCCGGGAAGAAGACCTGTGCCGGCTCTTTGAGAAATTTGAACGGTTCGGGCAGGTGGAAAACAGCTCCGTGGAAGGCACCGGCCTCGGCCTGGCCATCGTGAAAAACCTGCTGGATATGATGGGCGGCACCATTGAAGTAGACAGCGTCTACGGCGACGGTTCCGTATTCACGGCCGTCATTCCCCAAAAAATTGTCGGAACTGAAGCAATCGGCAATTTCCGGGAACGCTTTGAAAGCAGCGCGGCGGAAACGAACCTGTCCCGGGAGTACTTCTGCGCGCCCGACGCGCATATCCTGATCGTGGACGATACCCGTATGAACCTGACCGTGGCGGAAGGGCTGCTGAAAAGCACGCAGATCCGGATCGACACCGCCCTGTCCGGCAGGGAAGCGCTGCTGCTGACGCTTTCAAACGCTTACGATCTGATCCTGATGGATCAGCGCATGCCGGAGATGGACGGGTCTGAAGCCCTGCACCTCATCCGTGAGCAAGAAGGCGGTCTCAACCGGCAGACGCCGGTGATCTGCCTGACCGCCGACGCCATCGCCGGTGCCCGGGAGCGGTATCTTGCGGAAGGCTTTGCCGATTATCTTTCCAAACCGATCAACAGCCGGGGGCTGAGAAAAACAATCCTTGAATACCTGCCCCGGGAAAAGATCTTCCCGGCCGCAGAAAACACCCAGGAAAAAGCGGCCCCGGACGCCGATGACCGTTTCACGCCGCTCCGGAATGCAGGAATCGACGTTTCCCAGGGGCTGTCCTTCTGCCAGCATGACGATACCCTCTACCGCTCCGTGCTCCGGGAGTACGGCTGCAGTGCCGGGGCAAAAGCGGAACACCTGCAGCAGGATTATAACGCTGCTGACTGGAAGAATTACGCAATCCGGATTCATGCCCTCAAGAGTTCATCCGGCACCATCGGCGCGGTTCGCCTGTCTCACCTGGCCGCCCATCTGGAACAGGCCGCAATGCAGGAAGACGCCGAAGCCGTTCGTCAGGATCACGCGGAGATGCTCTCGCTCTATGCCCGTACCGCGGACGCAATCCTTTCCTGCTGTACGGAAGACAGTATCTCCTCCGCAGAGGACAACGGCGTTTTCGAATTCATGCCGGATGAATAATCCGGTATATTTCTTTTCCGGAAACTTTGAACAAACCATTGACTTAGAGTCAACTGTAAGGTTTAGTATTTTTATAACCAACGTTTTTATCAATCATGAGCGACTTATGACCTTTCGTTCCTTTAGGGGGGTGTGGGGCGTCGCCCCACCTCTAATTAGTTCCCCTTCCCCATTCCATTCAACTCTCATCTTTTTGATTTGCTGAATGGGGAAAGGGGGCAGGGGGTAAGGGGTCAGCAATTATCAAGTTAGGAGGAAAAACATCATGAAATACCGCACAATGGGGAAACTGGGAATCCAGTCCTCCGCATTCGGCCTTGGCTGCATGCGCTTTAACGGCAAAGCCTCCGGCGACAGCACCATAGACGAACAGAAAGCGATCTCTCTGATCCGCAAAGCAATCGACGGCGGCGTCAACTATATCGACACCGCCTACGTCTATCTGGACAAGACCTCCGAGATCGTCCTGGGCAAAGCTCTTCTGGACGGATACCGGGATAAAGTGACCATCGCCACCAAAGTCCCGCCGGACCTGGTCAACAGCCGCGCCGATCTGGAGCGGGTCCTGGACGAAGAGCTGAAAAAGCTGCAGACAGACCATATCGACTTCTATCTCATGCATGCCATGAACAAACAGAAGTGGGAACACATGAAGTCCATCGGCGCCCGTGAGTTCTTCGACGATATGAAAAAAGCGGGAAAAATCCGCTACAAGTGTTTCTCCTTCCACAGTTCCTATGAGGAATTCGAGTATATCCTCAACGATTGGGACTGGGATATGTGCCAGATCCAGTATAACTTCATGGACATCAACAACCAGGCCGGCACCAAAGGCCTGGAACTGGCCGGCAGCAAAGGCATTCCGGTCGTCATCATGGAAGGCCTGCTGGGCGGGCGGCTGGCGAAAGCGCCGGATAACGTCCAGGCGCTCTACGACGCCTTCCCGGTAAAACGCTCCGCGGTGGAATGGGCCTTCCGCTGGCTGTGCAACCATCCGGAGGTCGGCGTGGTGCTGTCCGGCTGCAACGAGCCGGAGCAGATCGAGGAAAACCTTCGCATCTTTGATACCGTGGAAGCGGGCATCATGAGCGAAGAAGAACTGAAACTCATAGACAGTGTACGCGAAGCCTATATCAGCCGTACAAAGATCGGCTGCACCGGCTGCCGCTACTGTATGCCCTGCCCCAACGGCGTGAACATCCCCGGCATCTTCTCCGCCTGGAACAACTGGTCCCTGTATAATTCCGATCCCAAGTCGGATTGGATGTTCCGCATGATCCTGGATAAAAACAACGGCGCGGACAACTGTGTGTCCTGCGCCGCCTGTGAGGCTGCCTGCCCCCAGCATCTGAACATCATTGAAAGCCTGCAGTCCGCCTGGACCGATCTGACCAACGCCTGATCTTACCAGACTTCTTCCGGCAGATCATCCAGGTTGAAAGAGGAATGGTCAAACCGCTTGTATCCCGTCCAGAGTACCCTGATTTCTTTCTTGTAAGGAATCTCGCATTTGATCCACCAGATATTGCCATCCCATGCTTTGGCCAGTACTTTCACGTACTGGTCTTTTACATTGTATGTGCCGCCGCCGTCATACTGGGTGCCCGGTCCCTTGCGGGTCGCGAGCTTGTCGATCGTCAGGCCGTAGATTTCCCTGTTTCCGCTCTGCTGCTGCGGTTCCTGGGTTGCTCCGGCTGTCCCGCCGAGCACGGCGACCGCGGTCTCATAGGTATAGTCAAACCCGTAGCTCATCCCGTTATCCGCAAAGTAATCGGAGATCACCACGCCGCCCGACTCAAACCAGGTGCTGTCCGCGCTGTAATACGCGTCGGAAGAGATTGCCTGCCCGTTGCGGAAAAACCGGTCTTCTCCCTCGCCGGAAGCATCCGGCTGATGGTTCAGCCAGTCAAACAGATCATAGGGGCCGGATTTATTCACATAAAACTGCAGCAGGTATTCATCTTCATATCTGTAGTGCCTGATTGACAGGAGACTGCCGCCCGTCAGGTGAATCTGGAAGCCCAGCATTTCGTCGTAGTCCAGCCGGGTGATCCCCGGTACATACAGTACGCACTGGCAGGCGTCCGCGTTGCCGCTGTAGATCCACAGGTCTCCCCGGTCGCCGTTGGCTTCCAGGAAATACAGCTCCGGTGCCCCGTCGTCGTTCAGGTCCCGCAGTCCCACCGGAAAGCAGGAAAGACTGCGGCCGTATTCGCCGTCCCATTCAATCGGCCTGTTCTGATAGGTGTGGATTTTATAGGAATGCTCGTCCAGGATCTGAAGGTAGAGGTTCTGCCAGTATCCCTGATAGACCGTCTGGTCCGGGCGGAATCCGTTCAGTTCAATATAGGTTTCCGCTCCGCAGCACGCCCCGGCCAGCAGTACGCACAGGCACAGCAGCAGCGCCGTTGCCGTTCTGATCTTCTTCATGGGTTCAACCTCCTTACGGTCTGTTCGGTTTTGCGTCCACTATCATAACGTATCATACCGGACAAATCCTTCCGGCGCAAGTATTTTACAAACTCAGATCCACCTCTTCAAACTTCTTCGCACTGCGCTGAATGCTCAGTGCCGTCCCGCCCAGGAACAGCGCCAGCCCGCCCAGGGTGAACAGCAGCTTGTCGCCCATATACTGCGGATCCGGCTGATCCAGGATATCCCGCAGGAACGGGATCGTATAGGTACCGACAACCTCCAGGATGATCCACAGGAATACCGCGACCGCCGCGATCCCGAACGCTTTCCCCGGCTTGTTGATATCCCAGTAATACAGCGGGAAAAAGATCATATTGAAAATTGTGAAAAGGATCATCGCCTCGCCGATCAGCGCCACGCCCGCGTCCAGCCCGGCCGGATTCGGCATATTGCCGATCAGCTGCTTGATCAGGATAAACAGCGCAATCAGCAATAGGTCGATGACTTCCAGCGCCGCGCAAAAAAGGATCCGTCCCCTGACCGCGTCGCCGCGGGAAACCGGCAGGGTCAGCGTATAGGTTGCGTCGTGATTCTCCCGCGCCGTCAGGCAGATGAAATAGATTGCCAGTCCCATATAGAAGCAGCTCACGCCGTAGGGATAGCCCGGCACCAGAATCAGCGCCGTGCAGAGAAGCATGATGTATCCCGTGGGATGCATGCACAGCTTCCATTCCTTCATCAGCATCTTCATTCCTTCTCCGCCTCCTTTTCCAGGTGGATCATGATCTCTTCCAGGCTGGCTTCCCGGGTCTCGGTTCCCGCCGCGTCCTCGTTCCGGAGCAGCACGGTATAACCGTCCCTGGTCCGGCAGATTCCCCTGGCCGCTGTTTTGACCGTCTCCGGGATCTCCCCCGCGCATTCGGCAATCCGCCAGGTGTTCCGGAAACTGTCCAGGTCATCGTCCGCTTTCAGCACGCCCTGCTGCAGGAACAGGATCCGGTCCGCGCATTTCTCCAGGTCAGAAGTGATGTGCGTGGAAAAGAACACCGTCTTCCCCTCGTCCCGGAGCTTCAGGAATACTTCCACCAGTTCCTCCCGGCTTACGGGATCCAGGCCGCTGGTCGGTTCGTCCAGGATCAGCAGCTCCGCGCCGTGGCTCAGGGCCAGAGCCAGAGCGTATTTGATCTTCATGCCGTTGGACAGTTCCGCAGGCGTCTTCTCCTCATCCAGGCCGAAGGCACTCATATATTGCCGGTAAGCTTCGTCGTCCCATGCCGGATAGAATGTTTTCGTCACCGCGGTGATCGCTTTCAGCTTCTTCCGGGTGTAATAGGTCATCCCGGCGGACACGAAACCGATCTTCTCCTTGATTTCCCGGTCATGATCCTCCCATGGCATCCCGAAGAAGGTAATTTTCCCGGCGTCCGGATGGACAAACGACAGAACGGAATTGATCGTCGTGGTCTTGCCGGCGCCGTTCCGGCCGATAAAACCGGTAATCGTGCCCGGCACCAGGCTGAAAGATACGTCCTGCAGCTTAAACGCCGGATATTCCTTGCACAGTCCCTGAACCGTCAGGGGGCTTTTCATCTCAGAACCCATTTTTGATTCCCTCCGCTACACTCATAAAGAAACCCGCGTTCACCAGCGCCAGCCCGCTGTTCTCATCCCCGAGCACCATCAGCTGGTCTCCGGGATTGATATTGAACACCCGCCGTGCCCGGACCGGGATCACGATCTGTCCCTTGTCGCCTACGGTGACCACGCCGAACATATGCTTGCCGCGCATACCCGGCTTTCCGTCCAGTTCATACTCCGGGGCGTTGACCAGGTCGTCCAGCGAAACGTTCAGCACGGACGCCAGCCTGCCGGACGTTTCCAGGTCCGGCGTACTTTCTTCCGTTTCCCATTTTGCGATCGTCTGGCGTGCCACGCCTACCGCCTCCGCCAGCGCTTCCTGGGTCATGCTCCGTTGTTTCCGAAGTTTCTGAAGATTCTTCCCGATCATACATTTCCCACCTTTCGGAAATATGATACGTCCGGAATCCTTGCCAGTCAATCAATACATGCTGACATCCCGGAACGGAAATGTTAATCTTCGTTGACATTTCCAGTCTTCTTTTTCCCATCTTTTAATCCATTCACCAAAAGAACATTCCCCTGCTTGAAAACAAAGGACCGTTGTGATAATTTAGAATGTGATCATTTTCCGAAGGAAGGATGTTCCTCATGAAGTCTTATCTTGAGATGACCGCCGAAGAACTGAGCCTGGAACTGGAAACCCTGAAAAAGGAATACAAAAAGGTTCAGGCCATGGACATGCAGCTGAACATGAGCCGGGGAATCCCCTGCATCGATCAGCTGGATCTTTCCATGCACATGATGGACGTTCTGGATTCTTCCTCCGATCTGACCTGCGAAGACGGCACCGACTGCCGGAACTACGGCCAGCTGACCGGCATCGAGGAAGCGCGCGAACTGCTGGGCGACATGATGGAGAACAATCCCAAAGATATCATCATCTACGGAAACTCCTCCCTGAACGTCATGTTCGATACCATCTCCCGTGTCTGGACCCACGGCGTCATGGGCAACACCCCCTGGTGCAGGCAGCCCGAGGTGAAATTCCTCTGCCCGGTGCCCGGCTATGACCGCCATTTCGCGATCACCCAGTATTTCGGCATCAAGATGATCCCCGTCCCCATGACCCCCACCGGTCCCGATATGGACATCGTGGAAAAACTGGTCAGTGAAGACGCGACGATCAAGGGCATCTGGTGCGTTCCGAAATACTCCAATCCCCAGGGCATTTCCTATTCGGACGAGACGGTCCGCCGCTTCGCCCGGCTGAAACCTGCCGCACCGGACTTCCGGATTTTCTGGGACAACGCCTACGGCATGCACCACCTCTATGACGACCATCAGGACTACCTGATCGAGATTCTGGCGGAATGCAAGCGTGCCGGCAATCCGGACCTGGTCTACAAGTTTGCCTCCACCTCCAAGATTACCTTCCCCGGCAGCGGCATCGCCGCCGTGGCCACCAGCCCGAACAACATGGTCGATTTCGTGAACACCCTGAAGTTCCAGACCATCGGCCATGACAAGGTGAACCAGCTGCGCCACGTGCGCTTCTTCGGCGACATTCACGGCATGGTGGAGCATATGCGTAAGCACGCCGCCATCATCCGGCCGAAATTCGAGATGGTCGAGGATACCCTGGAGAAACACCTGGGCGGCCTGAATATCGGCACCTGGACCAAACCCCGCGGCGGATACTTCATCCTGTTCGACTCCATGCCCGGCTGCGCGAAGGAGATCGTCGCCCTGATGAAGAAAGCCGGCGTCATTATGACCCCCGCCGGCGCCACCTGGCCCTACGGAAAGGACCCCAACGACTCCAACATCCGCA
Organism: uncultured Oscillospiraceae bacterium; assembly: GCA_964624445.1. Taxonomy (GTDB): domain Bacteria; phylum Bacillota; class Clostridia; order Christensenellales; family Aristaeellaceae; genus Aristaeella. Next base: position 26,472 of record CAZUXV010000007.1, read on the forward strand.
TCGCGCCCACCTATCCGACTCTGGCGGAACTGCAGACCGCGATGGAAACCTTCACCCTCTGCGTCCGCATTGCCAGCGCCAAAAAGCTCCTTGCGGAAATGGAAGGCGCAAAGAAATAATCATTGGAGCCATCCGGGATCCCGGATGGCTCTTTCTGTATCTGCAAAAGGAGAATCAACATGATCACCGATACCTTTGACAACCAGTCCCCCGCCATCATCAATCCGGTTCCCAAAGAGGACGCGCCACAGGTGGACGCCTGTATCATCACTTTTTCCCATGAAATCGAGAAGTTCGTCGCGGAAAACTATGCCGACGGCGAGCTTGCCTCCCTCTGGTGCGCCTCCGGCCGGACCCCTGTCTATCTGATCAGCCATAACGGCAAGCGTTTTGCCTTCTACAAGACCTACGTCGGCGCGCCGGTCACCACAGCCCTCGTCGAAGATACCCTCGCCGAACTGAAGTGTACCAAATACATCCTCTTCGGCGGCGCCGGCTGCCTGAACAAGGAAATCGCACACGGCAAGGTTATGGTCCCCACCGCCGCTTACCGGGATGAGGGCACTTCCTACCACTATATGCCCGCTTCGGACTATGTCGACATCCCGAACCATACTGCTGTGGCAGAGTGCATGAAAGCCAACGGCATCCCTTATGTACTCGGGAAAACCTGGACCACCGACTCCTTCTACCGGGAAACCCGGAACAACTTCGAAAAGCGCAAGGCGGACGGCTGCATCTCCGTGGAGATGGAATGTGCCGGCGTGCAGGCCATGTGTCATTTCCGCGGCCTGGATCTCTACCCTTTCTTCACCAGCGGCGACCTGCTGGACGCCCCGGAATGGGACGACCGCGGAAAACAGTATTCAACCGGCGGCCAGCATGACGTCGGTCATTTCCGCATTGCCCTGGCCCTGGCGGATTTCGTGTCGTAATGGGATTCTCCCGTTTTGATCAAAAACACCTGATCAGCAGAAACCGAAAAAGCGAACAGGCTTCCCGGATCGTACCGTGCCGGGAAGCCTGTTTGTTTTGCTCAGGATATTTTCCTGTTCATTGTTCGAGCCGGAGCATAAGCCTGTCCGTTGCTTCGCCGTTCCGCAGCCTGCGGGCGGCAACCACCAGCCGCTCCGTTTCACCGTCCAGGCAGGTGATCAGCAGCAGAAGCTGATCGTCCGCCTGCACATCCAGCATGCTGCGGATCGCAGACCGGCTTTCCATCGTCCGGATGGCTTTTCCCCGGTCTGTACTGCTGTCCGTATTCAACGACCAGAGATCATACCACAGGCCGGTGCCCGGAACTGTGTTCATCTCCATCACTGCAAAAACAGCATACTGGCCTTCTTCATACATCGTGTCGAACGAAATGATCCGATGTTGGTAAAAATACGTGTTTTCCTTATATTTCTTCAGCCTGCCGAACATATTCCCGCTCTTCATGTTATGGCCGTAAAGGAAAAGCGTATACGGCCGGGTGATCAGGCGGACATCCTCATCCAGGAAGATCGCGCCGTTGCTGTTTCGTTTCCCCAGCGCGTCATGGTTCAGGAAAAATGTGTTGTCCTTCTGCGCGACCGCTTCATCCACCTGGTCAAAGCTGATCCAGCCGATGATATAATTGCTTTTCTTCCGCAGGCTGCGGAACCGTTCAGGTATTTCCAGCTTTGGATTGTCCGGATACGGAACAGGCCGGAGAACGCCCTTGTCTGCTTCGCTGACCGGTGGCAGGGTCTCTGTGTCCTGAAGTTCCTGTCCTGCAGCAGCCGGCGCGGAAGACAAAACGGGTGACGGAGAAAAGGTTTCTGCCGGCAAGAGAGAATCTGTTCCGGATTCAGCCAGGTCGTTGATCTTCTTCAATTCCCGGCTGGTCTGCCTGGAAGCGGCCGATTCCGAAATGTACACAATCAGCCGTATACCGCCGTATGCGATCAGCAGGCATGAAACAACAGCAAGGAACACGCGGAAAAGCTTCCTCCGCTTTTCTGTCGTCTTGGTCTCCTGCTTTGTTTCTTCCGGAATGTCCGGCTTTTTCTCCGGATAATACGGCATAGTTTATTTCTTTCTCCTTGCAGTGCGTGAAAGCGTGCCCGGTGGAAAAAACCTGTTGTTCCCGGCTTTCCGTGCGTTTTTGCAGTCTGCTTATGTCAAACCCGAATACCGGTGTATGTTTCTGATCCGGCTGCTCATTATATATAATATCATATATTGACTGATCAGCCCATTTTCTTTTTTGAGTTGGACAATCTTTAATCCAGATAAAAAAGCCATTCGTTATGAATGGCTTTTGGCGTATGCTTTTCCGATCCATTTGGGCACTTCGCTCACCAGTACCGCCAGCAGGATCATGATCAGTGCGTAGGCGTAGATCTCCGCGTACTCATTGAAATAGGCGCTGCTGTAAACTGCCTTGCCCAGGGAATCCCGGGCCTGGACCAGGTATTCCGTGGTCACCGCCAGCTTGATCCCCATGCCCACCGCGTTCACGTAAGCCTGTTTCAGATAACCGGCCATCAGGGGCAGGTAGACCTGGAAGAGCACCCGGGGCGTGAATCCGCTGTTCATCCGGTAGACGTCGATCATCTCCGGCTCGATCCGCAGGAATCCCTCGCAGGTCGCTTCGCTGATCAGGGGGATCAGCATCAGGGAGGTAGCGGCCAGCGGCACCTTTTCATACTTCGCCAGCACCATGATGATCACCGTCATCACGATCATCGGGATCGAGCGAAGCAGGATCATCAGGGGCCTGAGCAGCGTACGCACAAACGGGCTGCGGCCCTGGACCAGGCCCAGCGCCGTACCGATCACGGAGGATAACGCCAGTGCCTCCAGCAGGTGCAGCAGCGTCGTGCCGATCTGCTTCCAGACCTTCCCCGTACCCAGTAAACGGACGAACGCCGCCAGGATCTCCCCCACATCGGGGAAGACCAGGCGGTCGTTCTTCAGCCAGCCGGCTGTCTGGATCAGCGCTCCCACCAGGAGAATCCCCAGGCAGAAGGCCAGCGTATCAGTCTTTTTCTTATTCCGCTCCATAGTAGAAGTCATCCGCGGGCGCCTCTCCGCCGAACTGGGCCGGATCGATCGCCACGGTCTTTTCGACCTGCTCCTTCGCGTCCTTTGCCGCCGCAAAGCGGATCGCGCAGCCGGGGATCGCTGCGGCTGCCACCTTGGCGTTGGGCAGGATCTCCATCGTCACGGCCGCCTCGGCAACCGCCTCCACATCCGTGGTGCACTTGCCGCAGGCTTCCTCCGCCAGGGCCAGGAAAGCCGCCACCGCTTCCGGCTGGGCTTCCAGCGTGTCCGCCTTCACAAACAGGCCGGCCTGGGTATATCCGTCCTCGCCGCTCGCCTGTTTGAACAGTTCATTCACCGCGATCGCGCTGATTTTGTCATTCTTCATCTTTGCCGCGGTCAGGGCCGGCTCCGCCGTCACCACAATCGCTTCCGTGTCGCTCAGCAGCAGGGCCTGGGTATCCGCCGCGCCGGCCAGGTATTCCACGCTGGCGGGCTCGATGCCGTTTTCCTTCAGAGCGTACAGCACAACGGAAGCGTTGATGCTGTTCTCGCCGAACAGCGTCACGTTCGCGCCGTTCAGGTCCTCAATCTTCAGGTCCTCCTTCTGCGCGGCAATGAACAGGTTGCCCCAGCTCACCACGGCCGCCAGCTTATAGGTGGACTTTCCGGCTTTGTACAGTTTCGCGCCGGCGCTCACCGGAGCAATGATGAAATCTGCTTCCTGGCCGGCAAACGCCGCAGCGATTGTATCAGCCGCAATATAGGTATAGTTGTCCTTGTTTTCCACAGCCATCGTGGCCAGCGCCAGCGCCGGCGCGCCGCTGGGAGACGTCACCGTCAGCGCGGAAATGTCCGCTCCTTCCGCATTCGCAAATGCGCACAGTCCAAGAGCCAGAACCAGCGCCATCATCAAAGCAATCATTCTTTTCATGTTTTTCAACCTCCTGTCATCATCCGGCTTTCCGCCGGCGCCGTCATGATAACAGATCGCATCGCAAAATTCCGTTGCAGTTGCAACGGAAATGTTTTTTCATCTGAGGATCCGGATCTCGTTCTTCCGGTAGTCGATCAGCCCTTCTTCTTTCATCTTCATCAGTTCCCTGGAAAGAGCGCTCCGGTTGGCGCCGATATACGCCGCCGTGTCCTCCCGGTTCATCGGCAGCCGGATCACGCTGCTGCCCTGGGCGGCTGCCAGCTCCGTAAAATAAGCGGTCAGTTTGCCTCGCAGACTGAGCTTGGAAAGGACCTGGATCCGGTTGTTCATCGTCAGGGCTTTCATGGCCAGCGTGGCAGTAAAGCGCTGCTGGATTTCCCGGTAAAACGCGTCGGATCCGGCATAGAGGTCTTCCGTGGACAGCCAGAGCAGTTCCGAATCCTCGGAAGCGAAGATATAGACCGGCGATTCCTTCGTCCGCAGGAAACAGAGGGATTCGGCGAACGAATTCCCGGCTGTAACTTCCGCCATGATCATCCGGCTGCCTTCAATATCGTCTACGCACACCTGCACAGCGCCGCTGAGCACAATGCCGAAATGCCGGATCGGTTTGCCGGGAGACTGCAGGATTTCCCCCCGCTCGCCCTGCGCTTTCTCCGCCTTCATCACCGCCAGCTGGCGGTCAAACCGTTCCCGGTCCAGGTCTCGGAAAAGCGGATTGGTCCGCAGCACGGCCAGATCCCGTTCGTTCAGCGTCTGTTTCATTTTCCCTGTTCCTTTGCCGGATTCACATGTACCATGATGTGTTTTACATCGGGATAGGTCTGCTCGATCGCGTCATGTACCCGCTCCGCGATCTCATGAGCCGCCGCCAGTTTCATTTCCGGATCAACAGCAATTTCCAGATCGACGTACACCCGGTTGCCGAACATCCGCGTCCGCAGCAGTTCCACGCCCATGACCCCGGGCTGTTCCAGCGCCGTGGTCCGGAAAGCGGTTTCCGTTTCCTCGCTGGCGGACTTGTCCACCATCTGGTCGATGGCGTCCCGAAAGATCCGCACCGCCACCCGAAGGATGAACAGCGCGATAATCAGACTGGCGATCGGTTCCATCACCGGAACGCCCATCCGCGCCCCGGCAATACCGATCAGGGCACCGATGGAAGACAGCGCGTCGCTCCGCTGATGCCATGCCTCCGCGTGCAGCGCTGTGGAGCGGTATTTCTTCGCGTATCCCCTCGTATACCAGAACAGCGATTCCTTGGTCACGATGGATACCACAGCCGCAACCAGGGCCAGGATGCCCGGCGCTTCCTGCACGTGTCCGCCGATGATGTCCTTCACGGCGTTCACGCCGATGGTTCCGCCCACCAGCGCCAGGATGCCGGACAGCAGCAGCGCCGCCACGCATTCGAAGCGTTCATGGCCGTAGGGATGCTTGTCATCCGGCGCCTTGGAGGAGATCCGCACGCCGATCAGCACAATCAGCCCGCTGAAGATATCCGAAGCGGAATGCACCGCGTCGCTGATCATGGCACCGGAATGTGCTACCACGCCCGCCGCAAATTTCGCAATGGTCAGGATCACGTTTGTGGTCATGCTGATCACAGAGACCTTTGTCGCCGCGGCCTGGAAATCCTGTTGATTCGGTTGTGCGTTTATCTGTTCGTTTGTCATACGATCATCTTCTTACAGTATTCCGGATGATGGGTTTATACAACTACCCGGTTGCGTCCTGCTTTCTTACCCATATACAGCTTCTCATCCGCCGAATCCAGCAGATCTTCCAGCGGCGAAGCAAAATCATATTCCTCCACGCCGATGGTGATCGTAATGGAGAGCTGATGATCCTCATATTCCAGCGGCATTTTTTCCACCGCAAAGCACAGGTCGTTCATCATCGTGCCGGCATCATCCAGGTTCGTTTCCGGGATAAAGAAGCAGAACTCCTCCCCGCCCCAGCGGCATACGGTATACCTGCCCATGGCATGCTCCACAAACAGTTCAGTCAGCCTGACCAGCGTATAGTCGCCGCAGTTGTGTCCGTAAGTATCGTTCACTTCCTTGAAAAAGTCGATATCGGCGATCGCCACGCTGAAAGGTTTATCTGCGTTCTCCTTATAATACTTTTCGATCGTCTCGATCATGGCCCGGCGGTTCGGCAGGCCGGTCAGCGGGTCGGTGCCGGCTTCCTTGTACAGCGTCTGGTTCTTCAGTCGCAGCTGCCGTTCCGTATCCTGGATGCTCGTGCTGAAGATCACACACATGCAGGCCAGCATCAGGAAGAAAGCCACGGTGTTGACCGTCTGGTAGATCGTATTGGCGTCCGTGTCCATTTTATACATGGCGGAAACCTGCTGAGACATGGAAAACAGCAGAATCCGGAACGCCAGGATCAGGATCAGCCAGAAGCATTTGGTCAGCGGTTTATCGTATACGTTGAAAAACACCAGCACGACCATCAGCGTCAGGAAATGCTGCACACCGCTGCTCCAGCCGAAATGCTGGACATTCCAGAAAACCCACCCGCAGCAGATGGCAGCATACAGGATCAGGTTTGTCCGCACGTTTGCATGTCTCACCGCCCAGAGGCAGAACCCCGTAGCTGCAATGAACAGGATCGGGATCCACTCCCACCGGCTGTTGATCAGCGGAAACAGGAAAAAGCATACCAGGAAATAGACCGCCTGCAGGATCTCGCCGGCCGTCAGCGCCCTGCTGTAATATGCAGGGATTTCTCCCCGGTCCCGGGGTACTTTCTGATGCAGAAAGTCCAGAAAAAACTTCATTCCGTGTTCCGCCCTGTTGATATGGTTTTTCTGTCATCAGATAATTATGCATCATTTCAGGGATAAATTCAACCTTGTTTTTCTTCTTTCCGGCGGCAGGAAATTCTTGTTGCCAATCTCTTCCATTTCCCATATAATGGTTGTAAAGAACTGCAAAACCATATGACGGACAGATCATCACCAAATAAGCAAAAACAGAAATACAAAAGGGACTGCCGGATGATATGATGTGTACCCTCTTTACTGGTGGTTTTAACATAAATGGTATCAACAACGGAAGCAGACCCGCTGGTGATCTTTCCAGACTCATCGTAGATGATCTTTTGGGCTTTTATGAAGGCCATGTAGTACTCCTATCGCTATAAGTAGTGTTAAGTAGAACTACATATATTATACTTCATGGCACCTGTTAACGCAAGATAAAGTGGTAAAATAAAGACTTTTTTCAATATTTAGATGAGTGTAGTGCTACTTTTTCACTCATCTAAGGTTAAATTGCCCGGACAGAG
>CAZUXV010000008.1:0-10654 GCA_964624445.1 uncultured Oscillospiraceae bacterium
TCCTCTTCCTCGGCCGGCCAGCGCGGCGTTGAAGGTCATGGAGACGTCCGGCTTGCCGTAGCGCAGCCAGGTAAAGATCATGGTGGTCAGGGTAGCGACAGCCGCAGCCAGGTTTGTGTTGAAGAAGACCAGCGAAGCGCTGCTGATTGCCTCGTCGCTGTCCATGGCCACGGTGGAAGCACCGTTGAAACCGAACCAGCAGAACCAGAGGATAAAGACGCCCAGGGCCGCGATGGAAAGGTTGTGGCCGAGGATCGCCCGGGGCTTTCCGTCCTTGCCGTATTTGCCGACGCGGGGCCCGAGGAACTTCGCACCGATCAGGGCGCACACGCCGCCGACCATATGCACGGCCGTAGAACCGGCGAAATCATGGAAACCCATTTCCGCCAGCCAGCCGCCGCCCCAGATCCAGTGACCGGAGACCGGGTAGATGAACAGCGAGATCGCTGCGGAATAGATGCAGTAAGCGGAGAACTTGGTGCGCTCAGCCATGGCGCCGGAAACGATTGTGGCGGAGGTGGCGCAGAAGACGGTCTGGAAGATCGCGAACGCCCAGAGCGGCACGCCCGCGGGAAGTATATGGGAATAATCCTTCATAATGAAGGGATCGATCCAGCCGAACAGGGCGGTGCCGGCGCCGAACATAATGCCGTAGCCGAGCAGCCAGTACAGCGGCGTGCCGATACAGAAGTCCATCAGGTTCTTCATCAGGATATTGCCGGTGTTCTTGGCGCGGGTGAAACCCGCTTCACACATTGCGAAGCCCGCCTGCATAAAGAAGACCAGGGCGGCTCCGAGCAGTACCCAGATGGTGTTTGCAGCAGAGAATGTCATACAGATCACTCCGTTCCATAATTGATTCCCCGTCTGTACGCCCTTGTACGAAAAAATGAGGCGCCAGGTGCTTCAGCACACCTTTGCGCCTCATCGGGTTGCACGGATTGTATACAAAAAGCAAAAGGTTGTCAAGGGGCAGTACATTCAAAAAACAGGACGTGAAAAACCTTTGCTTTACACGATCTCGGAATAGCTGCCGAGGTAGGTGAACTGGTTCAGCGTGACGTCCAGTTCCTCGATCAGTTTCTCAAAGGAGGGGGAACCGACGGAGCCTTCCAGATCGAAATAGAACATGAATTCAAAATCACGGCCGGGCAGGGGACGGCTCTCCAGCTTGATGAGGTTGACGCCCTGGGCATTGAACCGGCTCAGCAGCTGATAGAGGGAACCGGGACGGTTCGGGAGAACGAGCATCAGGGATGTATGATCCGCACCGGGATAGATCTCCGGCTTTTTGGAGATGCAGATGAACCGGGTGTGGTTGTTGCTGTTGTTCTGGATTTCGGAAGACAGGCACTCCAGGCCGTAGAGGGCAGCGCAGTGACCGGAAGAAATTGCGGCGGCGTCTTTGCGTCCGCTTTGGGCGACCATTTGGGCGGCGGCAGCGGTGTTGGTGCAGACGTTGACATGCCATTCCTTGTGCTGGGAAAGGAAGGCGGAACACTGCTGGATTGCCTGCTCATGAGAGTAGATTTCCCGGATATCCTCCGGCTTTGTGCCGGGCAGGGCCAGCAGCGTGTGATCGATCTTGATCCGCGCGGAACGGACGATATAGCAGTGATGCCGGATCAGCAGGTCGTAGACGCTGTTGACGGAACCGGCCAGGCTGTTCTCGATGGGCAGGATCCCGTACTGGCACAGCCCGCTCTCGATGGCGCTGAAGACGTTCTCAAAGGTCCGGCAGTACATGATCGAGGGATAGCGGATCATCTTTTCGCAGGCCAGCTGGGAATAAGCGCCCTCCACACCCTGGCAGGCGACCATGGCCTTTTCGGGAAAGAACGCGGGCATGGCGGAAACGGCTTCCCGGATCTGCTTTCCCAGTGCGCTTTCAGGACGGCCGTCCAGCTGCTGGCGCAGCCGGCTGTGGTCCAGCAGCAGATGATACAGGGCACGGATTCCCTGCTCATTTTCCTCACCGGCCAAATCAGTAACCTTATTCAGCAGGTTCCGTTCCCGTTCACTGTCCAGCACGGGCAGGTTGTTCTCCTGCTTGTATCTGCCGATGGCGCGGGCAACGTCCATCCGCCTGCAGTAGAGGTCCACGATCCGGCGATCGATGTCGTCGATCTGTTGTCTCAGTTCATTGATATCCATACTGAAACTCCTTACCTTATCCGAATGATGCGTCATTCTATCATTCCTGTTACTTCAGGCGCAATGACCGTACAAAGGAAATACAGATATGCCCGCGGAACTATTGGTAAATATTGGGTTGAGCGAAAACATCCGAAATACAACAGGGTTATTGACAGGAGAAAATAATCCATGCTATTTTCTATGCGAATAGAGAAACCTTAGAGGCGAAAGTCAAACCGGAAGGGGCGCCTACAGAGAGCGGGGAAGCTGAGAACCCGCGGAAGGTTCACCGGCAAATGGTTCGCTGAGGGAAAGGGGAAACGGGTTTATCCCGGAGTATCCGGACCGTGGGCTCGCGTTAAGGGCAGAGTGTGTGTTGGCACACTCGTGAGAGTGAACCGGTTAATCGGTTCAAATGAAGGTGGCACCATGGATTAACAATCCGTCCTTGTACAGGGACGGATTTTTATGTTGCCGGACTTCCTTTCACGCTACCGGGGTGGCAGCCGGTACCAACAAATCTATTTTGAACAGCCCCATGAGGGCAGAGAAAGGAAGGATTCCCATGTCAGAAAAGAGAGTCGTCAAAACCGAGGAGACCAAAGGATTTTCCATCCAGGACCTGATCATCGTCGCGGTACTGCTGGCCGCAGGCGCTGTGCTGAAACTGTTTGTCGGCAGCGTAATCAACTTCTTCGGCATGAAGCCGAATTTCATCATCGCGTCCTACTGCCTGGCGATCCTGCTGGTGCGGCCGAAACTTCCGGGATGCGCGATCATCGGTATCCTGGCCGGCGCCATCTGCCAGTTCCTGCCGGGTACCCCGTGGCTGAATTTCATCTCCGAACTGCTGGGCGCCGTGGCGATGTACTTTATGATGAAGGTACCGTTCAAGTTCGGCAAGCTGGACCTGAATCCGCTGCTGTCGACATTTGTTTCCACGGTGATCTCCGGCGGCAGCTTTGTGGTCTGCCTGTTCGTGTTCATGCATATGGAGACCAGCGGCCTGGTGGCCTATATCCCGATCGTGCTGGGCACCGCTGCCATCGGCAGCGTACTTGTCCAGCTGCTGTACCTGCCCCTGAAGAAAGTACTGAACCGGTAATGCGGAGGCACATGCGCTTCAGCGCGTAAACGTGCCTCCCGGCCACAGCCGTCTGTTGCTGCGGGCAGAAAAGCGACGCAGGAACGGATTACGGCGATCGCAGGATGAGAAACAAAGGAGCAAAAACCCATGATCCAGATCCAGGATTTTTCCTTTACCTATAAAAACGGCGAAAACCCTGCCCTGCAGGAAATCAGCCTGACGGTTCCGGACGGCGGTTTCCTCGGGATCATCGGCCCGGCCGGCGCGGGAAAGACCACGCTGGCCCGGGCAATCGCCGGGATTATTCCGCATCATTATCCAGGAGATTTCTACGGAAGCGTGACCGTGAACGGCCTGGACACGGTGGATTCAAAGATCGTTGATCTGTCCCGCCTGGTCGGTATGGTTTTCCAGGATGTGGAGAGTCAGATCATTTCCCCGCTGGTGGAGGATGAACTGCTGTACGGGCTTGAAAACTTCGGGGTGCCGCGGGAGGAAATCCCCGGACGGATGGAAGAAGCACTGGCGAAGGTCGGGGTTTCGGACCTGCGGGAGCGGAGCATTGCTTCCCTTTCCGGCGGGCAGAGGCAGAAGGTAGCGATTGCTTCGATTATCGCGCTGAAGCCGAAAATCCTGGTGCTGGATGAGCCGACCGGCGAACTGGATCCCCGGAGCAGCCGGCAGATCTTCAGCCTGCTGAAGGAACTGAATGAGGAGCAGGGGATTACCGTGATCCTGATCGAGCAGAAGATCATGCTGCTGTGTGAATTTGCCCAGCAGCTGGCGGTACTCAGTAAAGGCCGGATTATCCGACAGGGTGAGACCCGGGACGTGCTTTCCCATGCGGACGAACTGCAGGCGCTTGGCGTCAACTGTCCCCGGGTGACCACGCTGAGCCGTATGCTGTCGGAGAGAACCGGAACAGAACAACCGGTCTGTATCAACCTGGACGAGGCGGAGAATATGGTAAGGAGGCTGATCCCATGATCGAACTGGACAAGGTCAGTTTTGCCTATGCGGATCAGGGGCCGTCCGTGCAGGATGTATCCTTCCGGCTGGAAAAGGGTGAGTTTGCAGCGATCCTCGGCGCCAACGGCGCCGGAAAAACGACGACGGTCCGCCTGATGGACGGACTGCTGAAACCCACGTCCGGACGGGTGCTGATCGGCAGCATGGATACCGCGGCGAGCTCCGTCAGCGAGCGGGCCGCGAAAGTCGGCTTCCTGTTCCAGAACCCCGACCGGCAGATCTGCAAGAACACGGTGCGGGAGGAAATCCTTTTCGGCCTGAGGACGGTCCGAGGACAGGACGGCGAAGAGGTACTGCAGGCACGTACGGATGAGATCCTGAAAGAATTCTCCTTTTCCGGAGAGGAAGAGCCTTTCTCCCTCAGCCGCGGCCAGCGGCAGCGGGTCGCCCTGGCGTCCATTCTGGCGGTGGAACCGGAGATCCTGATCCTGGACGAGCCGACTACGGGCCTGGATTATCTGGAATGCTGCCAGATCATGGATCGGATCCGCCGGATGAACGAGGAGCAGCAGGTCACGGTGGTTATGGTATGCCACGATATGGAAGTTGTGCTGGATTACGCGCGGCGGGCGCTGGTGATGGCCGGCGGGAGACTGCTGGCGGACGGAACAGTGCCGGAGATTTTCCGGGATACGGATATCATGGAAAAGGCATCCATCCTGCCGCCCCAGATGATCGGCCTCGGCCTGAGACTCGGCGCCGGGTTTGAAAGCGCAGACTCGCCGGAAAAGATGGCGGAAACCGTGCTGGCGCTCCGCGGAAAGGGGGCCGCACAGTGAACAATCTGTTTCAGTATGTGCCGGGTAATTCCCTGATCCACCGGATGAATCCGGTGACGAAGATCTTTCTGACGATCATCATCTGCGTGGCGGCCTTCGTGACGGACCGGCTGCTGTTCCTGGTGGGCTTGCTGGCAGTGGATCTGCTGATCGGCATCGTTGCGGGCGTGGCGAACCGAACATGGAATATTTTCCGGGGACTGCTTAAAATCGCCGCGTTCCTGTTCCTGCTGCAGGTGCTGCTGACCCGGAAGGGGACGCCCGTTTTCTGGATCATCACGGACCAGGGCCTGCTGACTGCCGGAAAGGTGGTCCTCCGCCTGGTGGTGGTCTGTATGCCGCTGGCGCTGGTGCTGGCCGTGACGCGGATCACCGACCTGACCAACGCCATGGTGCAGGTGCTGCATGTGCCTTATCAGTATGCGTTTACCCTGTCCACCGCGATCCGGTTCATTCCCCAGTTTCTGGAGGAAATGAGCGGCATCATGGAAGCACAGACCGCCAGGGGCGTCGCTTTTGACAAAGCCCGGGGACTGAAGAAATTCTCCATGATCCTGCCGTTGTGCGCACCGCTGCTGATCTCCTCTGTCCGCCGGACAGACCAGACGGCTGTCGCCGCGGAAGTACGCGGTTTCCGCCTGCGGACCCGTGAATCCGGATATAAAAAGTATCCGTTTACGGCCGTAGACCTCGGCGCGGTGCTGTTCACCCTTGCGCTGCTGGCCGGTGCGATTCTGCTGTAAACCGAAATGTGTTTATTCGTCCGCCTGTGACTCTGTGTGGCCGATGGCGATCACGGAAGTGACGGTGCGGACGAATTTTTTCTTTTTATAGACAGCCAGTTTATTGAGCATACGCCCGCGGAAAACCAGGGCCATCGTGTTGCCGCCGTCCAGGTTCAGCGCCTGGGTTACGCCTTTTTCCTTCATGAGCTCCGCGACCCGCTGCAGGACGGTGCCTTTGCTTTCTTTCATCCGTCCCTGCACGGACAGGAGCAGGTAGTGGCCGGGTTCGATCATGCCCAGGGCGTGACGTGGTTCAATGCTCTTGTAGTAATGATAGACTTTATCGTTAATCTCCCCGTCCCGGATCAGGATCGGGCCGAAACTGAACACGTTGACCGCGCCCATGGCCAGGAGTTCCTCGGCGGAATGCTCATTGCACTCATAGACTTCCAGACGGCCGTCCGGATACTGGGCCATCATGTCCAGATTCGGCAGATGGTGGCCGCTGGTCCGGTTGGTGTCCGTGCGGATGATCTGCCCCTCCCGGATGATGATTCCTACGGTCTCCCTGTTGTTCATGCGCGTGGCGAAGAAGTCGTCCGAGAAGGCAAGGACGCAGTTTGCTTCCTGTGCGATGACATAGGGATACTGGTACTTTTTGCCGGGCCGGGCGGGATCGGTCATGACGGAGTAAAAAGATTCCCCGTCCCGGGTGCGGATATCCGTTTCGAACCATTCCAGCGGAACGGAGGCGTCTTTGCGCCGGGTGATCACGATCCGCAGATTACGGGACACGTAGATCCAGAGGCCTTCCTCGTCGTTCTCATAAACATATTCCCCTTCGCCGGGAAGGAAACCGTCGCCGTCCAGCTCCGGCCAGTCCGGTTCAGGCATGGGCGCGGGTGTCGCGAGGGGGACGAGCGTATCATAGGGACGCCTGACGGCCGCGTCGGAAAAGAGCAGGGAACGGGTGGCATCGTCCACCGTGCCGGTTTCCGGCAGGCCGTTTGCCCGCTGGAAAAGCCGGACAGATTCGGCTGTCCGCTCTGAATAAGTCTTTGTCAGTTTCCCGTCCGTGATATACCGGAGCTCTTTCAGCTGCTCTTTGATCTCAAGCACTTCCTGCCCTTTGTCGCCGACAGAAATATCCGCCGCGGCGCAGCAGGCCTGAAGCAGCAGGACCGCGGTCAGCAGAAACAGCAGGATCTTTTTCATGGAACCTCCCCGTAACACGTCGGATTGACTGATGCCATGATAGTGCGCAACGCCCCAAAAGTCCAGCCTGAGCTTGACTTGGGCAGGCAAAACGCTATACAATGCACACGCTGCCAACAATTTCCACATATAGCGAGGAACAGATGAAGACGAGCCATATCCGGATCAATACCCCCGCAGGCGGGATCACGGCGCTGATGATGCGGCCGGAAAAAACGGACGGGCCTGTTCCGGGTCTGCTGTGGCTTCACGGCGGCGGATATGTGACGGGTATGGCGGCCATGGTCCATTTCACCATGGGTCATGTGCTGGCGGAGCACTTCGGATGCGTGCTGATTGCGCCGAACTACCGCCTGGCGCTGAAACATCCGTATCCCGCGGCGCTGGAAGACTGCTACGCGGCGCTGCAGTATCTGTATGACCACGCGGAGGACCTGGGCGTGGACAGGAACCGGATCATCGTCGGCGGAGAGAGCGCCGGCGGCGGACTGGCCGCGGCGGTCTGCATCTGTGCGCGGGACCGGGGTGAGATCCCGGTGTCCTTCCAGATTCCGCTTTATCCGATGCTGGACTGTGAGGATACGGATTCCTCCCGCCACAGCCATTCCCACGGCTGGGGTACGCGCCGAAACCACTGGGGATGGCGTAAATATCTGCGGGAGATGTACGGCACCGACAGGGTACCGGCCTGGGCGTCGCCCTCCCGGGAAACAGATTATACCGGGCTGCCGCCCTGCTATACCTATGTGGAGGATAATGAACCTTTTTTCGATGAGGCTGTAGCATATGTAAAGAATCTACAGGAGGCTGGCGTGGAGGCACATATGGACATCTTCCACGGCAATATCCACGGGTTTGACGCGATGACCTGGACGCAGAACGCAAAAGTCGCAAAACAGAAACTGCTTGAAGCGGCCGGAAAGTATATGGGATCATCATATTGCAATGAAGGGGAGGAAATGATAGAATCGTTCTGTAATAAGGATTGAGTGAGAACTGCGCGGGCGTTCGGGCGGACGCCGGAAGTAACACGCAGACGGAGGATCAAATGGATATTCTGGATTTTGTAATGCTCCTGGGCGGAGTGGCGCTGTTCCTCTACGGAATGTCGCTGATGGGAGACGGACTGAAAAAGGTCGCGGGCAACAAGCTCGAACTGATTCTTTACCGTCTTTCCAGCAATCCGCTCAAGGGCATTTTGCTTGGTACGGGGGTCACCGCGGTGATCCAGTCCTCATCCGCAACGAGCGTCATGGTGGTCGGCTTTGTCAACTCCGCCATGATGAAACTTCGGCAGGCGATCGCGATCATCATGGGCGCGGTCATCGGTACCAGCATTACCGGGTGGATCATCTGCCTTTCCAGCGTCGGTACGGCTTCGCCGGCACTGAAACTGCTGAGCACGGAGGCGCTTGCCGCGATCACAGCCGTGGCGTCGATCCTCCTGAAGAGCATCGTCAAAAAGCGCAGCACAAAGCATATCGCGGATATCCTGATGGGCTTTGCAGTGCTCATGTTCGGCATGAAAACCATGAGCGGATCCGTATCCGCCCTGAAGGAAGATCCCGGGTTTATCTCCTTCCTGACGAGTTTTTCCAATCCTTTTCTGGGCATCCTCATCGGTATTGTGTTCACGGCTATCCTACAGAGCGCGTCCGCCTCGGTCGGTATCCTGCAGGCGCTGTCCAGCACAGGCCTGATTACGCTGGACGAAGCCCTGCCGATTATCCTGGGTATCGCCATCGGTGCGTCCGTGCCGGTGCTGCTTTCCGGCATGGGATCCCCCAAGGACGGCAAGCGGACCGCGATCTCCTATCTGGTGATCGAAACCCTGCGGGTGATCCTGTTCGCTGCGGTATTCTACGGGCTGAACGCGATTCTTCACTTCTCCTTCATCCATCAGACGATGGACATGTTCTCCATCGCCCTGCTGAACACCCTGTTCCGCGTTTCCACGGTGATCGTGCTGGCGCTGTTTATCCCGCTGATCGAAAAACTGGTGGTAAAACTGGTACCCGGCAATCCCGCGGATGAAGAAAACACCCGGGATATGGACCGGCTGGAGGAACGCTTCCTGGCCTATCCGACGCTGGCTGTTGAGCAGACCCGCCTGACGATCAACAAGATGGCGGAGCTGACGCAAAAGTCCATGAACATCGCCATCGGTATGCTGGGCGATTATTCCGAGAAAGACTTTGCCGAGGTGGAAAGCCTTGAAGGCATCGTGGACCGGTATGAGGACAAAATCGGCAGCTACCTGATGAAGCTGACCGGCCGGGAAATGACCGAGACCCAGAACAAGGCCGTGAGCCAGTATCTGCGGGCAATTACGGACCTGGAGCGGATCAGCGACCATGCGATGAACATTGCCGAGCGCGCACAGGAACTGAAAGAGAAAAAAATTGCCTTCTCCGACAAGGGAAAGAAGGAAATGGACACCCTGAAAGACGCGATTCTGGAGATCCTGAGTATCACTTTCAGCTGTTTCCTGGAGGATGACACAGATGAAGCCTACCGGGTGGAACCGCTGGAGCAGGTGATTGACAAGCTCTGCCAGAAAATGCGGGAGAAGCACACCGCCCGGCTGCAGAAGGGCAAG
This sequence comes from uncultured Oscillospiraceae bacterium, assembly GCA_964624445.1. Lineage (GTDB taxonomy): Bacteria > Bacillota > Clostridia > Christensenellales > Aristaeellaceae > Aristaeella. The sequence continues at coordinate 9,571 of CAZUXV010000008.1, forward strand.
TGTACCATCGGCCAGGGATATGTTTTCAACGACCTGATTGCGGACTTTGAGCGTGTGAGCGATCACTGCTCGAATATCGCCATCGTGATTGTGGACCTGATGAGCAACTCGCTGGATGTGCACGAACTGAGCGAATCAATGCATGAGGGCCATCCGGACCGCTATGATGAATATTATGAGGAATTCTTCTCTAAGTATCTGAAGAAAAAGGACAGGGACGAGGAGTAGAGGGAAGATGAATCTTCAGCGGATCAAAGAGATGGAGGAACGCCTCAACAGGTGTACGGCGGCCACGGCAGACCTGGACCGGCAGCTGGACAGGATGGAAGAACTGCGGGAGGATATGATCAGGCTGTTTGCCTACTACGGCAGCGAGGACTGGTATGAGGACCGGGAAGGGGAGATCCCGAAGGATGTTCCCGCAGGCGTACTCTCCGAGGATCAGGTGTATGACCAGATTATGGCGATCCGGGATTCCGCGTTCCGCATGATGGAACTGTCGACAGATATCCTGAAAAACAGAATATAAAAAGGGATCCGGAGGATAATCCTCCGGATCTTTTGCGATATACGGTCAGTTCGTTCCTGCCAGTTCCACGCCGTTCACATAAAGCGTATAACCGTTGGAGATGATGTTCGCGGCGCTGCCGGAGAACGAGGTCACATAAGTATCCGCCGTCAGGGTCCAGGTGCTGGTTTCATCCAGGGAGACATTGACCGTTCCGATCTCTGCAGAAACCTGTTCACCCTTGGCGTTGACAATCTCGCCGCTGATACAGCCTTCAAAGGAGGAGCCGTTCTTCAGGGTCAGGGTCAGCGCAGAGTTATCGCCCACCAGGATGGTTCCGGCCAGTGACTGCGCATCGGCGACCAGTTCCGCGATATTGGAAGCGCCGTTCCAGCCGTCATCGCAGACGGAGAGCAGGACGTCGCTGCCTTCATTGACCAGATTCACACCGCTGAGGGTGATGACCGCGTGGGTGTTCGTCACATGGAACATATGCCCGCTGAGGCTGGTCAGGCTGCCGCCGGTCATGGTGAAGGAGGACGTGCCGCTGCCCGCGTCACCGCTCATGGACTGATA
>CAZUXV010000008.1:10664-32305 GCA_964624445.1 uncultured Oscillospiraceae bacterium
AATTAGCCAGGCATGGTAGCATGTGCCTGTAGTCTCTGCTACCTGGGAGGCTGATGCAGGAGGTCATGATGGTGTCCAGGAAGGTGGCGTTGCTGTTCCGCTGGGTGTTGCTGGCGGTCATGTCGCAGTTCTCCAGCGTAATCGAGTTCATGCCTTCGATGCAGACGCCCTCGGAGAGGTTGGACACCAGGGTCGCGTTCTTCACGGTGATATCCGCTGTGGAATAGATCGCGGGGGAACCCAAGCCGTTGGAGGTATAGGTTCCGCCGTCCACGACCACCGTACCGCCGCCCCGGTCGGTCCGGATCGGCGCGGAGGACCGGCCTGAAGTAGTGACTGTCAGGTTCTCGGCGCAGGTGATGCCGCCGCCGGTGGTCATGATGCCGCCGGAACCGTCGCCGGTGGTGGTGATAACCGTATTGGAAATATGCAAGGCGGTGCCGTCGCCTTCCGCGCCGTTCCGGCCGCCGTTGCCGCCGTAGACGAAAACGCCGTTGGCGCCGGAGGCGGAGGACTCGACCGTGCCGCCGGTGATAACCACGTCCGCGCCGTCCTTGATCAGCACAGCCGCGTTCAGGCCGTAGAAGTTGCAGCTGTCTCCGCCGTCGGAATCCCCGGTCTTGTTGACCGACGGATTGTCCAGGGTGACGTCGGCCTGGGTAATCAGGAGGGCGTTCTCATCCGAGGTATCGGAGGTATAGGTCTCACTGATCTGCGTTTTTACGGTTGTGTCGCCGCTGATCTCCGTTGCCGCGACATAAGTGATATCCGCAGATTGGGCTCCGGGAGGTGTTCCGCCGCCGAAACCGCCGCCACCGGAAGGCGGGTCTCCGGGAGGATTTCCGCCGCCAAAGCCGTCCGGCGGTTCAGGGGGATTGCTGCCGTCGAAGCCTTCCGGCGGCTCTCCGGGCGGATCCCCGGGAGGCATTCCGCCGTCAAAGCCTCCGGGAGGGGCCTCGGGCGGCGTGCTTCCGGCATCTTCCGCAAAGGCGCTGAAAGCGGTAAGGAGCAGGGCCATTGCCAATATAACAGATAACCATTTTTTCATCGGTTTCATCTCCGTTTCCGTTCGGGTTTGTTTCCGGGTATTTCCTCCCGGCAGCATCTATTCTGCATATGAAACTTTAAATAACCTTGAAAGAATCTTTCTTTTCTGAAAAAGTGTTTTCCTGTTATTCTGCGGCAGGGAATGATATAATATTTCTGATTAAAGGAAGAAAAGGGCACAGGATATGAACGACGGAGAGATCAGGGCACTGCAGGAGATCATGGACCGGTCGCGCCGAATTGTCTTTTTCGGCGGGGCGGGGGTCTCCACGGCCAGCGGAATCCCGGATTTCCGTTCCGCGGAAGGGCTGTACGCGGAAGAAGAGGACGGCCTTTCTCCGGAGATGATTCTGAGCAAATCTTTTTTCTATCTGCAGCCGGAGCGCTTTTTTGATTATTACCGGAGGCATCTGCTGTATCCGGAAGCGAAACCCAACGCGGCACACCGGAAACTGTTTGAACTGGAACAGACGGACAAGCTGCGCGGCATCGTGACCCAGAACGTGGACGGACTGCATAAGGCTGCCGGGAATATCCGGGTTTACGAACTCCACGGAAACGTACACGAGAATTACTGCATGGAGTGCAATGCGGCCTATCCGATGGAATCGATCCTGAATTCGGAAGGTATTCCCCGCTGCAGGGAATGCGGCGGCGTGATCAAACCCAACGTGACGCTGTATGGGGAACCGCTGGAAAAGTATGTCTGCATCGGGGCAATCCGGGAGATCACGAACGCGGATACGCTGATCGTGGCCGGGACCTCGCTGGCGGTGGAACCGGCGGCGTCGTTTATCAGCCATTTCAGGGGAAAGAATCTGGTGATCCTGAACCGGAGCCCGATTCCGGCGGAGGAACAGGCGACGCTTGTGATCCACGGGGATGCAGCGGAGATTATGGACAGGATCCGCTGCGGCTGATCAGACGGGAGAAATAGCCGGGCCTATTTTTCCGATCCGGTCCTGTTATTCTTTTTCCGCCTTGCTATAATGTTACCGTACCAAGTGTTTGGTACAGCTGAAACAAACAGGAGGATGGAATGATGAGCTGGATTATGTCAATTGCCGCGGGCCTTGCGATCGGATACTTTATTTATCAGATGGTTGTCAGCAAGAACGGTGGAGTAAAGACCACGGGACGGATTCATAAGAGCGTGAAGGACAAAAAGATCGCCGGCGTCTGCGGCGGCATCGCGGAATACCTGAACGCAGTTCCGACGATCATCCGTCTGGTTTTTGCCCTGATGGTCCTCGGCTGGGGCACCGGCGTTCTGGCCTATATCGCCTGCGCGCTGATCCTGCCTGAAGGGGACAGTGAAGACACCGAAGAGGAATAAAACAACGGCTGATCTCCGGTCCGGAGATCAGCTTTTTGTGTAAAGATCCTGACGGAAGAGGTGGATGAAAATGGACCGGAAGACACTGATCCAGGCCGCTGCGAAATTTCTTGCCGGCGTTGTGCTGGTGGGGGCACTGCTGTTTATCCCGGCGGGAACGCTTATATGGCCCCAGGGATGGCGGCTGATGGTAATCCTGTTCGTGCCGATGCTGCTGGCCGGTATCGTGATGATCAGGAAGAATCCGGAACTGCTCAAAAAACGCCTGAACGCGAAGGAAGAGCAGAAGGAACAGCAGGATGTTGTGAAACTCAGCGGACTGATGTTCCTGGCAGCCTTTATCCTGGCCGGGCTGAACTACCGCTTCGGCTGGATCATCCTGCCGGACTGGATCTCCTGGGTGGCTGCGGCGATCTTCCTGATCTCCTACGGCCTGTATGCCGAAGTGATGCGGGAGAACACGTATCTGTCCCGGACCGTTGAGGTGCAGGAAGACCAGAAGGTGATCGATACGGGCTTATACGGGATTGTCCGTCATCCGATGTACATGAGCACGCTGTTCCTGTTTCTGGCGATGCCGCTGGTACTGGGCTCCCTGATCTCTTTTCTGGTCATGCTGCTGTATATCCCGATCATTGCCAAACGGATCCGGAACGAGGAACAGGTGCTGGAGGAAGGGCTGCAGGGTTATACGGAATATAAGCAGAAGGTGAAACACAAGGTGATCCCGTTTATCTGGTAACACAATGCGTATTTGAAAAGCCGGTCCGCAGGGACCGGCTTTTACAGTCGGGTTTTGGACGGTCAGTATTCGCCGACCATTTCCATTGCCGCGACGCACCGCAGCAGTCCCGGATCAATCCGGTCCCGGCCGTAGGCGTCCATGAAACGCTCTGAATAGCGGGTGGTGCCGAGATTGAAGGCAAGGGTCCAGATGCCCCATAAAAGATCGACATGCCTGTCGGAGATCCCGCCGGCGCCCACGTCGATAAATCCGGAGAAACGCCAGTGATCCAGCAGGATATTCGGAAGGCAGTAATCCCCGTGGATCAGGACTTCCTTCTTCAGCAGGTGCAGTCCGCGTTCCGCACATTTCCAGGCCTCTTCCGCGGAAGGAAATTCCCACAGGCCGCGGAACAGTTCCGGTTCATATTTGCCGCGATCGTGTCCTGACAGAACGAGGGCTTTGTAGGTGTCCAGCCGGTCCTGCACCGGGCATTCGTCCGCCTGAATTTCGTGCAGTTTTCTCAGCTGGACTGCCATAACCTCACACAGCCTTTCGGGCTCGGCTCTGTACATTTCATGGGTACAGTCCTCGCCGGGGATGCGCCGCGTCAGGAGAAAGTCGTGATTTTCCGTGGTGACATAGGACAGAACCTCCGCAGACAAACCCAGGGAATGGTAGTAGGCGGTCATGACGGATTCATCCTTCAGCTTTCCGGCGGCATACCGCTTCAGAAACAGGCCGCCGTCCCTGTCGATATACCACACGCGGGCTTCTTCGGAGCAGCTGCTGTCATATACGTCAGCATTCAGCAGATACGGCCTGATCTCATCCGGGAACAGGCCGGGATTCATTTCGGTTCGGGTGCGGTTCATGTTTATCCTCCGTTGACCGGTCAGCCGGCTGAGACCGTGCAGAGCTTTCCGCGCAGGATATAGCCGATCTTCTCATAGCAGGCGTTTGACGCGATGTAGTTTGCGTCCGTATAGAGCATGGGCATATAGCCCATGTCGGATACGAGCTTTGTGACCTCATACACCAGGTGCTGGGCGTAATATTTCCTGCGGCGTTTGGGCAGCGTGAAAACGCTTGCCAGTGAGGCAAGTCCCTGATTGATGCGGTAGGAGCAGCAGGCGACGGTTTTATCCGCCGCGTCTTTCCAGAAAAAGAACTCGTTTTTTCCGATATGCTCCTGCGCTTTTTCCACGCAGTATTCCCGGGACGGCGGGTTTTCCCCGATCTCCTTATAGAACAGGGCGATCAGATCCGCGACTTCTTCCGTATCATCCGGCGTACAGCGGTACAGACTGCCGTCCGCCGGGTGATCCGGGACGGCGGGGAAGGGACAGTCATAGGCGAAAAGCTGCATATGAATGCCGGCTTTCCGGCCGTTCTGTTCCGATTTTTTGATGAAGTAATCCGCCAGTTCATACTTTATGTTGAAACGGTATCCCTCCGAAAGCGGGCGGTATTCGGCCGCCAGATTCCAGGCTTCTTCCTTCATGGCATCCGTACATCCGTCCGGGGTCCAGATCCAGACCGGAAACCGTGCGGCGGAGTGGCACAGGATCAGGTTCTCATGATTCGTCCGGATCAGGTCGCAGTCTCCCCGCAGGATTCTGTCCAGCACCGCAAAAGTATATTTATCCTGAGTCAGCAGCTCAAAGTCTTTTTCATTGACAAATGAATCCATCCCGTCCTCCGTTAAGCCAGGCCGAAGGCCTTGTCCGCCAGGTTCATGGTCTGCTCGAAGGTCCGGTTCTCATCCCGCCAGATGACCGGGAATCCTGCGTTCAGAAGCTCGTCATAGCTTTCCTTTGAGTGAAGCTGTGTGAGCATTTCCCGGTAATTGTCCAGCGCCGCCTGGGGATCCGGCTCTTCCATCATCAGCTGATAGAGGAACTGTTTTTCCGCGTCCGGCCGGTCGAAAAAGCGGTTGATCCCGTCTTCCGGAGGCGCCATCATGACCAGCACGTGATGTTCGTCCGTGATCCTGTGGAGCGTTTCGATGCGGATATTGGTATCCACAAAGATTTTCCTGTCCTGTGCTTCCGGCTTTGCCAGAAGCTCTTCGAGCATCTGCAGTTCGATGATCTCACATTCCTTTTTGGTGTTCTTCAGCCAGGTGATGTACTGCTCCGGCGTGCGGCGGATGAACTCGTGCCAGTCCTGCAGGTCCCGGGTATAGCACAGGTTGGGGAACTCTTTACTGTCCAGCTCCGGCAGTTTCGCATCGTGGTAGTTTTCTTCCAGGGCGATCCCGTTGTGCCGTTTTGCCAGGTTCTTCACGGTGGTGGATTTCCCGGCATAGGAGGTCCCGATGATAAAATATACGTTTTTCAGATCCATATTGATACTCTCTTTCATCTTTGATGATCAGCTGTCCTTCCTGCGTTTCCGGAGCAGGTATTCGTCCAGCTTGGTCTTGATGTCTTCCGGGATTTCCCGGGAGACCGGGCATTTGATGGCGTCCGCCATGCCCAGCGTGAAGTCGGACAGGAAACCGATATCGGCGATCAGCTGATCCTCCGACAGCAGGGCTCTGGTGTCGTAACGGTTGTGGATGGTCGCCTGGGATTTCGGCGCGATCCGGGCAAAGGACAGGGCGGGTACGCCTTTGTCCGCGAAGGGCGTGGAGTCGCTGGAATAGACGTCCTGACGGGCGTGCAACCCCCATCCGCGCTGCGCGCACAGGTATTCCAGGTAATGCAGCAGTTTGTTCTCCGCGCTGATGCAGGCGATGAACCGGCCCATATAGGTGCCGATCATATCCAGATTGATGTCCAGGGCGATTTTTTCCAGTTCCGCCTCATGGGCGGCAGTATAGGCTTTGGATCCCAGCAGGCCGACTTCTTCGCTGCCGCAGAAGACAAAGCGGAGGCCGTAACGCAGCGGCGCTTTCCCGCGCAGCGCTTCCATGATGCCCAGCAGGCCGATGCATCCTGACATGTTGTCGTAGGCGCCGCGGGACAGGGGCGTGGAATCATAGTGCGCGCTCAGCACGATCCATTCGTCCGTCCGTCCGGGGATCTCAGCGATCACATTCTGCGACGTGCCGGCGGATTCTGTCTGCTCCACCCGGATGGAGACGGTCTCCGGGGCGGACTGCACAAGCCGGAAAGCATCCTTTGCGTTGATATTGACGCAGGGGACTTTTCTTCCTTTCGATACATACGGACGGAGCATCTTCTGGTCGATATCCCGGTCCGGGTAGTGGACGTCCCCGTCGTAGGTGATAAAGCCGACGGCGCCGGCATCCAGCAGGTCCTGGTACACCCAGTAGGTGATTCCGGTGTCCAGGAGCACGATTTTTCCCTTTGCCAGGGAAAGGGAAGCGGGATCCGTGTTGGGCAGGTAGCACAGCGGAGCCTCCACGCTGCCGCTGCCGCACAGTTTGTATCCTTTGCAGGGGATCTCTCTGCCGTCAGCGGTCAGGACTGCTTCCCTGATTTCCGCCACATCTACATCAAAAGGCTCCTGGTAAGCGGATACGCCCAGCTTCTCACACAGGCTTCGGAGATACGCGGCGGCCTGTTTTTCCTCCGCGGATCCGCTGACCCGGATATAATCGGTATTCTTCAGAATCTCCCTGACTGTTTTCTTATTCATTTTGATTTCCTTTCTTTTCTCAGCTCGGTTTCGGATGGATCTGCCGTATGTACCAGAATAATGTTTTTCATGCCTGTCCGCTTCCCAGGTATTCCGCCCTCGTCAGGAGGCAGGAATCGATTTTTTTGACCGTACCGTCCCAGGGACGGGTCAGTTCATAGGAACGGTCATAGTGGAAACCGAAGGATTCGGCCAGCTTTTTTGACCTTATGTTGTCAAAGTCGTATCCGTACCGGAAGGTTTCTGCGCCAAGTTCCCGGAAACCCAGGTCCAGCAGCAGGGCGACGATCTCTTTTCCGTAGCCTTTTCCCTGACACTTTGTTCCGACGCAGATCCCGCACTCTTCAAAATGACCGGGTTTATCCTCCTTGATCGCGCACATGCCGATTGCTTCATCCGTATCCTTCAGGGCAACGAACCAGGCGTAATTCTCTTTCTGGTAATTGATGCTTCTGGCGCATCTGTCCCGGGCTTCTGCATCCGTCAGGGTGGGCTGGAACAGCATCCACCGGTATACGGCCTCGTTGCCCCAGACGTTTTCCAGCATGGACTGCCAGTCCGTTTCCTTTGCCTTGCGCAGGATGATGTGTTCGCCTTCCAGTGTTTCATACATGGCGGTTTTGTTTCCTTTCACTGTTATGCTGCGGGTTCCAGTTCTTCTTCCGTCCGGATGTAGCGGTAGATGTACTTCTCGGCCAGTTCGCTGATCCGGCCGGACGCCGCTTCTTCTGCCAGGAACTGATTCACATAAGCCAGCAGTTCCTCGCTTCCTTTGGGCATCAGCACGCCCAGGTCACCGTGGTTGAAAGGTTCGAAGATCAGCGGTGCTGCCAGGCGGCTGTCCTGGCCGACATAGTAGCCGGCCTCCAGAATTTCCGTGATCATTACGTCCGCCTCTCCGGCAGCGACAAGCCCCGGGATTTCCTGGTTTACGTCGTGGATGATCAGGGTCGCGTCCGGCAGATTCTCCCGGGCGAATTTCTCATTCAGTCCGCCTGGATTTTCCATGACCCGTACCTCCGGCCGGTTTATGGCATCCAGACTGGTATACTTTTCCGCGTCCTCCGCCCGGCACAGGACGGTTTTGCCGTTGCCGAGATAACCGTCGGACATCAGCGCCTGTTCTTTCCGGGCGTCGGTTACCGTAATGCCGCAGATAGCCAGGTCAAACTTTCCGGCGAGGGTATCTTCCATCAGGGTGGGCCAGGAGGTCTTTACGTATTCGATCTCTACCCCCAGGGACGCGGCCAGGTCTTCCGCCAGTTCCGCGTCAAAGCCCACATAAGTGTTTGTTTCCGGATCCAGATAGGACATCGGCTGATAATCCCCGGCTGTGCCGACCCGCAGCACACCGCCGGCCCGGATCTCTTCCAGGGTCCGGGGAACCGTTTCCTCCGCGCCGGCAGCGCCGAAATACAGCAGTGATAACGCAAGGATGGCGATCAATATTCGTTTCATGGTTATTTCTTCCTTTTTTCCGGATCATTCCGCGGCAGCGCAGACTTCAAAGAGCTTCTGGGTATCCGTGAACTTTCCGTAATAGCTGCTGTTCATGACGATGCAGAGATACTGCTCATCCTGAACGGTGAAAACGGAAACGAGACAGTTGCCGGCCCGGGTGGTCGTTCCGGTCTTTACGCCGGCGATATTTCCATTGTAATATCCGCTGTTTGCAAGGAGCATTTTGTTTGTGTTCTTCAGCGAAATGGTCTTTCCTTCCTCGCTGGTGATTTTTGCCGTGGGCAGGCCGCAGATCTCAGACAGGACCGGATTGGCCAGGAAGACCTTCGTGATTTTCAGGATATCTTCGGCAGTGGTGCGCTGCTCCTTGTCATCCAGCCCCACCACATTCCTTGCGGTTGTGTGTGCTGCGCCGATCTCCGCCGCTTTCCGGTTCATGGCCGCGACGAAAGCGTCGATGGCGTCTTCATAGGACAGGCTGTCGTCTCCTTCCAGTTTCCGGCCGCAGTACACGCCCAGGGCGTAGGCGGCGTCCGCGCCGGAGGGCAGCAGCAACCCTTCCAGCAGTTCTCTGACGGTCAGCGTCATTCCGTATTCCAGGCTGGCCCGGGAACAGTCCAGCGGAGGGATATAGATCTCCGTGCCGACCCGGACGGGGTCGTCCGGATCCGCGATGTCCAGCACGGTCAGGGCTGTGATCATCTTCAGGGTGGACGCCGGATAAATGAGATCATCGCTGTCCACAGCATAAATCGCCTGTTCGGCCCGGGTATCGTCCGCAAGCCTGACCAGCAGGATGTTCTGCGCTTCAAGAGCCAGGCCGTCCGTGTTGTATACCTTCGGCGCAGGTGTCGGTTCCGGGGTGGTGAAGACAATCGTCGTCAGCATCGGATTGGGCGTGGGTGTGGATCCGGGTTCAGCCGGGGCTTCCGTCGCCAGCTGCGCAGCCGTGTTTTCCCGGACCTTCGGCTTCGGGATGGTCACGATATAATTCACCGTGAACAGGACCACTTCCATCGTGACGACGAGGATCACACAGAAACGGATCAGATGCATATGACGGCGCCAGGAACGTGGAATCCGGGGCAGCAGTGCGCGGCCGACGCGGGTCCGGTCAAAACCGAGCTTCTGTTCCAGCATGCACAGCAGGCAGCCGGACAGACCGCCGATGGTATTCAGGATGATATCGTCCACATCCGAAACCCGGAAATTGAACAGCTGGGCAAATTCCACAAACAGGGAGATGCCGGCTGAAACAGCAGCGGTGCGGAGCAGCTGCTGTTTCCGGGTATAGGTCGGATGCAGCAGCACCTCGAAAAAGCCGATCGGCATGAACAGGAGCACATTGCCGAAGAAATTGAGCGGGTGTGCCAGCCATTCCGACAGAACCCTGAAAGGAATCAGGTTCAGCCGCTCCGTGGAGAAGGCGAACCGGCGGAAAAAATAGGTGGGGCTCAGGAGCACATAGAACAGATGGGCCAGATACATGGCCAGCATGATCAGCAGGATCTTCAGCCAGACGTTTTTCTTTTCTTCCAGCATAGGCTTACGGAAGACAAAGGCAAGCAGCACGACGGCGAACAGTTCCGTCAGCACGAAACGGATCCAGGAATCAATATTCAGCAAAAACGGCATCCTCCCTGATCAGGATGAACTGATTATATCAGAAAGCTGCGACGCTGGAAATGAAAAAGTCCTCTGCAAGCGCAGGGGACTTTTCAGGCGTTCAGGGTTCCGGAGGATATCAGCTTATTCAGGATCGCGGCGGCCAGGCGTTCATGACCGTCCGCGTTCAGGTGCTCTTCATCGATGTGGGAAACGATGGCATGGCCGGAGGCGGCCAGGAATGAATTGCCTCGTTTTTCTGCGATCACCGCGTAGATATCTTTCAGGGCAGCACAGGTTCTGACAGACTGCCGGCTGAAGGCAGGATCTTTTTCCGGCTTCCAGACATCCTGCCCCAGCAGGAGGGGTGAGATGACCAGGATCCTTTCAGGCGGGACAAGCACTTCAAACCGGACCAGGCACTGTTCCAGCCCGCGGCCGATCTCTTCCGGAGAGGCGTGGAAGGCAGTCTTGCAGTCGTTGGTGCCAAGCATCAGGATCACTGCTGAAAGGCTGTCTGTTTCTGAATACCGGTCAATGGCATCAAGTCCCCGGAGTCCGGAACGGGAAGGGTCCCGGAAGACGGTCGTCCTTCCGCAGACGCCGTCTTCCAGGACCCTGTATCCATGTGGCGCGACAGCTTTCCGCAGAATACCCGTCCACCGGATATGTTCCGGATATCTTTCACCGGTACCCGGGATCAGTCCCCAGGTGTTTGAATCTCCGAAGGCGAGTATCTGCTTCATTGCTTCATCATCCTTTTTATTCGGCCAGTCCGCCGCCTTCCAGCACCAGGCTGTCTTCATAGTCCAGGCCGTAGGTCTCGGTCAGGGTTGCTTCATAATCCTTGTGGAAGAACTGCTCACCGGCCAGCGCTTTAATCTCGTCATTGATCCAGTTGAGCAGGGTTTCATTGCCCTTGCTGACGGCGGGCGCGATGGTGTCCTGGCTGCCCAGGGAGGGGATGCCGACGGTGTAGCCTTCATTCTGCAGGGCGTAAGCGATGACTTCGGTGTTGTCATTGGCCCAGGCAACAGCGTTGCCGTTCTCCAGCGCGTTTTTTGCATTGGCGTAGGTATCGTACTTCTGGAGCCGGATCTCAGGATTATTCTTGATCAGGTAGTCCTCGGCGGTGGTGCCGGAGATGACGATTACCTGGTCGTCCGCGGTCAGTTCACTCAGATCCGTGATGACCCGGCTGTCCGGAGAAACGACGCCCAGCGCGACGTTCATATAGGGCAGGGCAAAGTCGACCTTTTCGGCGCGTTCGGGGGTGACGGTGAAGTTGGCTAGGATAATATCGACCTTGCCGGTCTCGAGGTATTCCACGCGGTTGGCGGCTTCGGTGGAAACGAAGTTCAGTTCCACACCGAGATCCTCGGCGATGCGTCGGGCAAAGTAGACATCATAGCCCTGATATTCGCCGTTTTCATCCACATAACCGAAGGGGTTTTTGTCTGAGAAGACGCCGATGTTAATGGTGCCGGAAGACTTGATTTCATCCAGGGTGCGGTAGACGACATCCGCGGAAGCGGCGGCAGCGAGGGACAGGGTCAGTACGAGAGCGATTACAACGGCAATGATCTTTTTCATGGGAATTCTCCTTTCGGGCTTTCAGGCCTCTGCTTTGTTTTTTCTGTTAAATTCGAAGGTCTGGAGGAATTTCTTCGCCTGCTCCGTTTTCGGGGCGGTGAAGAAGGCTTCCGGGTCGCTTTCCTCCAGGATCCGCCGGTCATCCAGCAGGATGATCCGGTCGGCGACGGCCCGGGCAAAAGACATTTCATGGGTGACGATGAGCATCGTCTTTCCCTGATCCGCCAGGTTTACGATGACGTCCAGCACCTCCCGGACCATTTCCGGGTCGAGTGCGGCCGTTACTTCGTCAAAGAGCAGGATCTCCGGGTGCATGATCAGCGCCCGTACGATCGCTACCCGCTGTTTCTGTCCGCCGGAGAGCTGCCGGGGCCAGCTGTCGGCTTTTTCTTTCAGTCCGACGCGTTCCAGCAGGGCCAGCGCTTCCTCCCGGGCTTCCTGCCGGGATCGTTTCTGGGTTTTGACCGGCGCCAGAAGGATATTGTCCAGCACGGTGAGGTGAGGGAAGAGCTCATAGTTCTGAAAGACCATGCCGACCTTCTGCCGCAGTTCCGGGAGGTTCCTGCTGTCATGCCTGATCAGCTGACCCCGGAGTCTGATCTCTCCGCCCTGGATATCCTCCAGCGCGTTGATACATCGCAGGAGCGTGCTCTTGCCGCATCCGCTGGAGCCGACGATGACGACCACTTCACCCTCGCAGACCTCCAGGGAGAGGTCTTCCAGGATGGTCTGACCCTCGAACCGCTTCGTCAGATGCGAGATGCTCAGAACCGTTTCCGCCACGCGCTCACCTCCAGTGCTTTTCCAGTTTCTTCGCTGCCAGGCTCAGGGGCCGGCAGGCCAGGTAATACAATATAAAGATGGCCAGGTATACGCCGAACGCAGCGTTCGGACTGGCCTTCCGGTTCGCCTCGATGATCTGCTGGGCGACCTTCAGGATCTCCACCACGCCGATCAGGGTGACCAGACTGGTGGTTTTGATCATCCGGGTGATCAGGTTGATGGATTGGGGGATCAGCCGCCGGACTGCCTGGGGCAGGATGATCCATCGATATACCTGCGCCGGTTTCAGTCCCAGCGCTTCCGCGCTTTCCCGCTGGATAACGGGGATGCTGCTGACCGCGCCGCGGACCAGGTCGCCCATCTCCGCCGTTCCCCAGAGGGAAAAGACGATGACGGCGGCGACTTCGCCGGAGAGATTCCAGCCGAAGGCCCGGGTCGTCCCGAAATACATCAGGAACAGCAGAACCATCTGCGGCATGATGTGGATGACGCCCAGCCAGACCCGCAGGATCGCGGAGGAGACGGAGCGCTTCCGGCTGGCTGCGACGCCCAGCAGGATGCCGAGCACGATGCTGATGCCGGCAGCGATCAGGCTGATGCGGAGCGCGACCCACAGGCCGCCCAGCAGCCGGACGAAGTTTTTCCCCTTCCAGAGGACCTCAAGTCCCAAATCCGGCATGGCGCAGCCTCCTTTCCCAGAAGGTCCCAAGGAGCGACAGCGGCAGGAGGATCAGCAGGTAAGCGCTCACCAGCAGGAAGAGGCTTTCCGTTGTCCTGTAATACAGCCCGATCTGGTCCTTGGCAGTGAACATCAGGTCCATGAGGCTTACGGCGGAAAAAACGCTGGTCTCCTTCATCAGGAAGATCACGTTTGCCATAAAGGCCGGCGCGCTGACGGCAGCGGCCTGGGGAAGGATCACGTGGCGGAAGGCCTGGAAGCGGGTGAGGCCGAGGCTCAGGGCGCTTTCTTCCTGAATCCTGTCTACTGCCTCCACGCCGCTGCGGAAAGCTTCGGTCATGTAGCCGCCCCCGAGAAAGGCGAGCCCGATGATGCCGCAGGTTTCCGGATCGGTTTTGATCCCGATCTTCGGCAGGCCGTAGTAAATGAAGAACAGCTGCACCAGCAGGGGTGTGTTTCGGCTCAGTTCCACATATGCTGCGGTAACCTGCCGGAACACCGGCACCTTCCAGTGGAGCGCGGCTGCGCAGAGCAGACCGACCAGCGTGGCGAGGAGGATGCCCGCTGTGCCTGTCCGCAGGGTCAGCCAGGCGGCTTTCCCGTAGAGCGGCAGCACGCTTTCGATATATGCCCAATCCACTGCGCTGTCTTCCTTTCCTTCCGATCCGGCGGTACCGGTTTCATGAAAAATCCCGGCAGCCGTCTACAAGCTCCCGGGCAGTAATGACTTCCGCGTGATCCTTTTGCGGATTATTCAGGGCGCAGACACATACATGCCGACGCCCCAGCCATATTCCATGCCCGGGAGATCAGCATTCGACAATAGGAGTGAAGGGTCTGTGCAAACATGTCCGCGCCTCCTTTCTTCTCGTTCGGCTTCCTGAGAAGCTTGGAGGCATATTATCACCAATAACCTACTATGTCAATAGGTAATATTGTTTTCCGAATGTTTTTCGGATCAGTCTGTTGTGATATTGACGGAGCGGGTGAAGAATGATACGATTCAGCTGTATGAGGTAGATCAGAAAACCGAAAACGAAAGGGGATCCGGATATGAAAAAGTTTCTGCTTATGCTGCTGAGCCTGATGATGATATGCTGCGGCGTTCTTGCGGAGGAAGCGGCAGTGGAGGAAACAGCAGACGCCATTACGGCCGCCACGCTGAACATTACGCAGCTGCCCGAGGTGGAAGCGCAGGACAACGGCATCCTGGTTGTTTTTTTTTTCCCCGGACGATACGACGCGTGCCGCGGCTTATGCCATCGCGGCGGGCCTGAACGCCGAACTGTTTGAGATCACAGCGGAAGAACCTTATTCGGAAGATGATATGGATTACATGAACTCTTTTTCCCGGTCCATACAGGAGACGAGAGACCCGAAAGCCCGGCCGGCGATTGCGGCGCTGCCGGAAAACCTGGACAAATATGACACGATCCTCCTGGGATATCCGGTCTGGGGCGGAAAAGCGGCGAAGATCATGCTGACTTTCATCGAAAATGTGGATCTTTCCGGGAAAACAATTGTTCCGTTCTGCACCTCCAACTCTTCTCCCTTTGGCAGCGCGACGCGGACATGAAGAAACTGGCGGGGGATTCCGTGACCTGGAAGAAGGGCACGCGGATCACCAAAGGCGCCACCGCGGACGACATCATCGGACAGGCGCAGGAAATCCTGAACCCGGAAGAATAATGAAGCAATATAAGAAACGCCGGATCGGCTGAACGATCCGACGTTTTCATGTTTTGTCATTTCAATGATTTCCAGACGCTTCTGAAGATTTCCCGTTTTTCCCCCTGGTAGTCCCCGGTGCCTTCGAAGACGGGTTCAAATCCGCATTTGAGCAGGACGTGCTTTGAGGCAATGTTTTCACTGAGGCAGATTCCGTGTACCTCATCGGTTCCGACGGTGTTTGCCATGACCGGCAGGAATGCAGTGACCGCTTCCGTTGCATAGCCGTTTCCGGTGTGCTCTTTTGCGATATGATAACCGATCTCCCAGACGCCGCCGTCCAGCGGGACCATCTGGACATAACCGATGTTCGCGCTGCCGTTTCTCGTGAAAACGGGATAGGCCAGCGGACCTTCGGTCCTGCCGTACTGCGAGATCAGGAACGCGATGGTTTCCGCCGCTTCCTCCACGGTTTCAAAGACTTCGTCCGGAACGAACCGCCGGTTGTCTTCATCAAGCGAGTTTTTATGGACGTCCTGCGCCATGTCAGGGGTGAATTCCCGGATGACCAGCCGCTTTGTTTCAAGCCTCATCTGTTGATTATCTCCTTACGGTTTTTGTTCATACCTGCGCAGAATCCGGGTATAGACGAGCATCAGCGCAATCGAGATCACGGGAACGCCCGCGATGCACAAGAGGAAGCCTGCGGCATTGTGCTTCAGGAACAGAAAGGGAAGCCCCAGCAGTTCAAACAAAGCGGCGTAGGCAAACCACAGAACCGCAACTGAATGATTGTATTTCCGGACGTCGCTGACAGCCGGCGGTTTTGTCCCGGTAAAAAAACCGACTGGTTTATCCGATCTCCACGCCCATATTCCGATCCCCAGAAGCAGGAGGCTGATCAGCGTCCAGATGATAAATCCAAAGATCATACGAATCCTCTGTTCACAGACTGACAAAAACTACTTTTTCCGGCAGACATACAGCAGATGATTGGTGTTGCCCAGCAGTTCCCGCTTTTCCGAGAAGGCGAGATACCAGTTGACAAAAGCCGGGAAATCCTTATCCGTAATGCTGAAATCAGCCCAATCTTCAATTGACTCGATGATACCGTCCGTTCCCGTTGTGGTGATCCACTGAACCGGCTTTTCTTTAAACAGCTGTTCAAATTCAACGATGTCATACCCGGTAAACAACTGCTCCTTAAAATGGCGGGTCCTGTAATCTTTCGTGAAGTTTTCTTCCTGTCCCGCGGCCCAGTTGCCTTTGAGGTAATTGGCATACATAATCCCGAAGACGGAAAGGAACGCGAACAGGATCGCGCCATCCTTTTTTGTGACCCGGATGGCTTCATCGATCGCTTTGTGAACGTCTTCCGCTTCATACAGATGATACAGCGGTCCCAGCACAAGCGTTACGTCGAAGGTCCGGTCTTCAAACCGGCCCAGATCGGTCGCGTCGCCCTGGAAAGACCGGATATTGGCAACGTCCTCACTGTTTTTCTGCAGGATGGCGAGATTGCTTTCCACCAGTTCCAGGGCGGTTACATCCATGCCTTCCTTTGCCAGCACGATGGAATACCGGCCTGTTCCGGCACCGACTTCCAGCACTTTGGCCCCCGGGGCAGCGTAACGGTGGATATAGTGCATGGTCACGGCGTACTCCAGCTGTCCGTGCCTGCTGCGCTGAAGCCGGCTGTCTTCATCCACCTGGTTATAGAAACTGCTGACGATCTCTGTTCGGGTGCTCATATTCTTTTCCTGCCGTTATTTGATTTCGATCCAGATGCCGGTGTCGTGAATGGAGGCGTCTTCCACGTTCCTGTAGAAGCGCTGGGCTTCTTCGTTGTTTGCCATCAGCGCAATGAGCAGCCCGGCGCCCCGGGCCCTGCATTCGGCTTTCAGCTCGTTCAGCAGTGCCTGCGCCACCTGATGATGCCTTTCGCTTTTCAGCACGCAGATCCAGTCAAGGTAAGCGCTGAAGCAGGAAGCGTCACTCCGGCTGGCGATCAGGGAAGCGTCGATCCTCCCGATGACGCGGCCGTCTTTCAGCGCGATGAAGGACAGCGCCGTATTGAATCTCGGATCATCAAAACTCTGTTCCAGCTGCCGGGCATATGCCTCGTCCGGCTCCCAGTAATAGGTGTCCGGTTCCTGTTTTCTCAGCTCCTGTTCAAACGCGATGACTTTCCGGATATCTTCTTTTTCAAACTTCTTGATTTCAAACATACTTCTGTCCGTTTATTACGACATATCATCGATCGCAAAATCGGTTTCGTCGATCAGGTCGCGCAGCAGGTCCATCCGCTCCCGGTTTACCCGCTCCTGAACCTTCAGCGCTTTCAGGGTGGCCGCCAGTTTTTTCTTGAACCGGTTCAGTTCCTCAAAGTCCATTTTTTCCGGCACGAAGGAATCCGGCAGTTCGTCGATCTCATCCGGCTCGAATACCTCGGCGTCGTCGCTCTTCAGCATTCCTTCCACCGGCTGATCGTTTCCGACCTCTTCTTCATGGGTGTAGAACAGTTCTTCCACCACATTCTGCGCATCCTTCAGCAGCTGATACGGAACATAGAACAGGCGGTTGCCCATCATGATGGGGCCGCAGCCCTTGATGGACCGCATCTTGGTCATATAAGGGATTCTGTTCTGGGTCAGGATATCCGCCAGGATCGTGGCCTGGACGTATCCCTGCTCCGTCAGGAAGCAGGAATCCCTGGGTTCCGCCTCCCGGACCGCGCTGCCGCAGTGCGGGCACGGATCCGATTCCACCAGCCGGTAGCAGTTTTCACAGTACATACTCATTTCCGAATCCTCCTTTGATGATGGACGGTTGTCAGTTCCATTTATATGGATCATAGTCCTGAAACAACATGGAATACAGGATGGGATTGGCAAGATAGGGGAGGTTATCCTTCCCCGTTCAGCAAATCTTCAATGATGATCTCCGGGGCGAGGGGCGTCCAGTGGCCGGGGAGGCAGGTTGCCGGGCTGATCCGCCGGATGGTTTCCGCCAATTGATCGGCCAGGGGCTGGTCCACCGTCCAGTCCGGGAAGGTCCCGCCGGTGCAGTCGCCCAGGATCAGAAGCTTTTCTTCCGGGAGAAAGATCAGGGTGGAATCGTCCGTGTGGGGTGCTTCCGCCTGGAAGATACGGATCGGGCAGTTCCCTGCGTCCAGCTGCATTTCTCCCCGGAAGAGCAGATCGGCGGGCGTGACGATGACCGGCTTGCCGTCCTTATATTCCCGGCGGATGCTTTCGTGCATCGCAAGGAAGAAACCGGTTCCTTCCTTTTCCAGCCTTGCGCTGAAATCCGTCAGGTATTGGTTCGTCCGCTCGTTGGCCAGGCTGAGGCCGTGGATCGCGTGCATGCCGAAAGTGTGGTCCCAGTGCCAATGGGTCAGCACGGTGAGCTCAGGCAGGGGAAGACCTTCTTTCTCCAGCGCCCGGTAAAACTCCCGGACATGGTCGTCGGAATGTCCCGCGTCCACCGCCAGACTCCAGCGGTCTCCTTTGATATAACTGAGGTTCGGGCGGTCCCGTTCCTCTTCATACGGGTACACCCATACCCGTTCGGTCAGTCTTTCCAGTTTCATTTATTTCACCGCCTGCGAGAAGCTGTTCTTATCTTATCATGCCGGTTACCGGATAGCAATGAAAAAAGTACGAACAAGAGGACGTATCTGAAGGGGTAAAGCTATAGATTGAATCTATAACCTCGTATCAATTTGCGGTATTGGACAAACACCTATCAATCTGGTAGTTTAATGCCATCGAACCGAAAGGGGGGGCGGCCGTGATGAGCCGATGTACGATGAAAGCGGTTCTGCTGAGCCGCAACCGAATGTGATAAAGATTTCGCACTGCGGTGCGACCAGGGCTTTCCGAGTGCCCAGGGCTGCCGCCCGTTCTTTGCTGAAGAAGAGCCACTGGCTCTTCTTCCGGGCGCTGCGAACCCCTGGACCTTCGGAAAAATAATAGTTTAATTATATTGATAAGGAGAGAAATCCCATGTCAGATATTCAGAATTCCGCCAACTGGTCCTTTGAAACAAAGCAGCTTCACATCGGTCAGGAACAGGCCGATCCGGCAACCGATGCCCGTGCGGTGCCGATTTATGCTACCGCATCCTATGTTTTCCATAACGCCCAGCATGCCGCCGACCGTTTCGGCCTGCGGGACGCCGGCAACATTTACGGCCGGCTGACCAATCCGACTCAGAGCGTATTCGAAGAACGCATCGCCGCCCTGGAAAACGGCAGCGCTGCCCTGGCGGTGGCTTCCGGCGCCGCGGCCATCACCTATACTTTCCAGGCCCTGGCAAAGGCCGGTGAGCACATTGTGGCCTCCAAGACCATCTATGGCGGCACGTTCAACCTGCTGGAGCATACGCTGCCCCTGACCACAGGCATTACGACCACCTTTGTGGATCCGAATGAAGAAGGCGCTTTTGACGCCGCCATTCAGGACAACACCAAGGCGATCTTCATCGAGACCCTGGGCAACCCGAACAGCAACATTGTGGACATTGAAGCGGTGGCGAAGATCGCCCATGCCCACGGTATTCCGCTGGTGGTGGACTCCACTTTCGCGACGCCCTACCTGGTCCGTCCGCTGGACTGGGGTGCGGACATCGTGGTCCACAGCGCGACCAAGTTCATCGGCGGCCACGGCACAGCCATCGGCGGCGTAATCGTGGAAGGCGGCAAGTTCAACTGGAAAGCCAGCGGCAAGTATCCGTGGATCAGCGATCCGAATCCGAGCTATCACGGTGTCAGCTTCTATGATGCCGTCGGTCCCGCGGCTTTTGCGACGTACATCCGGGCAATCCTGCTGCGGGATACCGGCTCCACCCTCTCTCCCTTCCACGCCTTCCTGTTTCTGCAGGGCCTGGAGACCCTGTCCCTGCGTGTGGAACGCCATGTGGAAAATGCCCTGAAGATCGTGGATTACCTCAGCAAGCATCCGCAGGTGGAGGCGGTTCATCATCCGTCTCTGCCCAGCGAGCCCAGCCACGAGCTGTATCAGAAATACTTCCCGAACGGCGGCGGCAGCATCTTTACCTTTGAAGTGAAGGGCGACAGTGAGACCGCAAAGAAGTTCATCGACAACCTGGCGATCTTCTCCCTGCTGGCCAATGTGGCGGACGTGAAGAGCCTGGTGATCCATCCCTTTACCACCACCCACAGCCAGCTGACGGAAGAGGAACTGCTGGACCAGGGCATCAAACCCAACACGATCCGCCTGTCCATCGGTACGGAGAATGTGAAGGACCTGATTGCCGCGCTGGGCGCCGCGTTCGAAGCGGTGAAGTAAGGAGATCAGGTTGGTTCTGCGAAAGGATCAAAAACCCGGCCTGCGAAAACAGGCCGGGTTTTGATGTACAGGGATGAGTTATCTTCCGGCGTTTATCCAGTCCAGCACCTGCTGCCTGCTTTTCAGAGCCGCGGCGGCGCCGACGGCTGTGGTGCAGATTGCTCCACAGGCATTGGCAAACCGCAGGGCTTCTTTTTTTGTTTTTCCGCGCAGAATTTCCGAAACAAAACCGGCGGCAAAATTATCACCGGCGCCGGTGGCATCCACGGCTTCAATGGCATAAGCCGGCAAAATACAGTCTGCTCCTTCCGAATCCTTCAGGAGGCATCCGCGGCTTCCCAGCTTGATGATCACATTCTTCACGCCGTAATTCAGGAAAACATCCGCCATTGCTTCAGGATCATCTTTCCCGGTGAAAAACCGGGCTTCGTCCTCGTTTGGCGTGAGATAGTCCATCAGGGGGAAGGAATCTTTCAGGTCATCCGGCGTGATGATTCTGAAATTCGGCAGCTTTGTGTCCGCAAAGGTCATTTGTCCTGCCTGTTTTGCGGACGACAGGACGCTGTGAACGATCCCGGGGTCATCAAAAGGCGCACGGAACAGCGATCCCAGAAGCACCGCCTTTGTTTCCGGCAGGGAGGCCGTTTCCGGATGGAAATTATACCTGTGCGCTTCGTTTGTAATGGACTTGCGCGATCCGTCCCCGTTCACAAACATCGTTGTGACAGGCGTCAGAGTGGAATCAACGATCAGCCCGGTATCCACCCCGTACTGTTCCAGGGTGCTTCTGACCAGGCTTCCGGCAGCATCCCGGCCGAGTGCGCACAGGATGGCGGTTTTCAAGCCGAGCTTTGCCGCGGCGACGGAAACGTTGACTGCCTCGCCGCCGGCGTTCAGGGAGCAGGATTCCGCTGTATAGCCTGATGCGGATACCGGCTCGGGACGGAAACCCCGGATAATCGAATCAACCAGGGCTGTACCGATGCAGATCAGATCGTATTTCATCTGTCAATCCCTTTCAAATTGATCCTTTGATCAGCGAAACCAGCACATCCACCATTTTCTTCATCGCCGGTACGGGGATCAGTTCTTTCCGCCCGTGGAAGTTATATCCGCCGGTAGACAGGTTGGGGCAGGGAAGCCCGCGGAAAGACAGCTGGGCGCCGTCAGTTCCGCCGCGGATCGGCTGCACGATCGGTTCGACACCGTTTGCTTCGAAGGCTTTCTTTGCCCGGTCAAGGATTTCCGGATGCTGCTCTACGATCTCCCTCATGTTCCGGTAGGAATCTTTCAGCTCTATGGATGCCGTGCCGGCACCGTAGCGTTTGTTCAGCACCTCGCAGGCGGTGCTCATCATTGCCTTTTTTGTTTCCAGCTTTGCACTGTCGTGATCCCGGAGGATATACCGCAGTTCTGCGGTTTCCTCATTTCCGTTCATGCCGGTCAGATGGAAGAATCCCTCATAGCCTTCCGTATGCTCCGGCCGTTCCCAGGGCGGGAGCATTCCGGCGAACTCCATGGCCACCAGCGAAGCGTTGATCATCTGGTTTTTCGCGCTGCCGGGATGGATGTTGACGCCTTTCACCCGCACGATGCAGGAAGCGGCGTTGAAACATTCGTATTCCAGCTCGCCCAGGGCGCCGCCGTCCACCGTGTAGGCAAAGTCCGCTCCGAAACCCGGGACGTCGAACCGATCCGCCCCGCGGCCGATCTCTTCGTCCGGCGTAAAGGCGACGCAGATCTTTCCGTGGTCCGGCGCGTCCGGCGCCAGCATCCGCTCGCACAGGGTCATGATTTCTGCTACGCCGGCCTTGTCGTCTGCGC
>CAZUXV010000009.1:0-4690 GCA_964624445.1 uncultured Oscillospiraceae bacterium
TTGGCGCATTAGGGGATGCCGGTGCCGTTGTCACAAATGATAAAAAATTGGCTGATAGAATTCGTGCATTGGGGAACTACGGTTCCGACTATAAATATCATCATATTTACCAAGGCAATAATTCCCGACTTGATGAAATACAGGCGGCTATTCTTAGTGTAAAACTACCGCATCTGGATCACATGAATGCGGACAGGCGGAGGATTGCTGAAATCTATTCAAAAGGAATTAAACACCCGGACATAATCCTGCCATATGTCAATCCTGAAACTGTACCGGTATGGCATATTTATGGAATCCGCTGTAAAAGAGCAAAAGAACTATCAGCTTATCTGGAAGCCAATGGAATCGGAATTAACCATCATTATCCAATTCCTATGCATTTACAGGAATGCTATAAGAACCTGAATATCGAAAAAGGTGCTCTGCCTATTGCGGAGGAAATCAGTGAAACAGAAATAAGCTTGCCAATGTACTATGGCATGACAGACGAAGAAATACAGACAGTAATTGATACGATAAACGAGTTCTGAAGGGGGAGCAGTAATGCACCTGAGAGATTTGGAAATCAAGGATGCTCCATTGATGCTGGAATGGATGCATGATCCTGATGTCACATCATTATTAAACGGCAAATTTGCGGAGAAAACACTCACTGATGCAGAAAACTTCATTTCTGGCAGCAAAGACGAACACAACATTCATCTTGCGATTGCCTCAGATGCTGATGAATATATGGGCACTGTGAGCTTGAAACATATAGACAGAGAAAACAAAAGTGCTGAGTTTGCGATCGCCATGCGATCCGCCGCACATGGAAAAGGTTATGCATGGGCAGGGATGAAAGCTATTCTGGAGAAAGGTTTTTCGGAACTTGGGCTGGAGAGCATTTACTGGTGTGTTGGGAGAAACAATGCCCGTGCGATTCGTTTTTATGACAAACACAATTTTCATGAGGCTGTAGACATTATCCCTTCAGTGCTGGCCAGATATAACGATAACAGAGATTACAAATGGTACACAGCGTTTAAAGGTGATATCCTTGAGAGTCGGGAAAGCGTAGCAGGATGTAATATTGTTCATATCAAAACTATCCCGACAATCGATGCAGGGGAGTTATCCTTTTTTGAAGCTGACCACGATATTGGCTTTGGGATCAAACGTATTTACTATATTTCAAAAGTGCCGGAAGGCGTCCGCAGAGGTTTTCACGCTCATAAAACGTTAAAGCAAATTCTTTTTTGTCCATACGGAAGGATCCAACTGATTCTTGAAAACAAAGACGTTCGCGAGGAGATTGAACTTTCCGACCCGTCGATTGGTGTTGTCATTGATAAACCGACCTGGAGGGAGATGCTCTGGCTTCAGAAGGATTCAGTGCTATGTGTTGGTGCTTCTGATTTCTACAGTGTTGAAGACTATATCCGTGATTACGATGAATTCAGATTATACGTAGGAGAACAAATATGAGCATTAAGGACCGTATTTATGAGGATTATTTAAAGAAAAGCCGTCTGCCGGAATATCGCAGGACACTACAGATGGCAAAAGAACACGGATACCAGATGGTCGGTGTGTTGGATTTTGCAAGATTGGTAAGAACAGGCAGTCTAGAAGACAAGAAGATATACTTAAACCGTCATGATATTGATACATCACCTAAAGTTGCAGCAAAAATGTTTGCTATTGAAAAAGAAGTATATGGAAAGGAAGGTAATGCAACCTACTATTTCCGCAACACAACGATAGATATTAATCTGATTCATGAAATAGACGATTATGGATATGAAACCGGATATCATTATGAAGAACTGGCCACATACGCCAAAACGAAAAAACTGAAGAGCAGGGAAACGATCGAAGCATCCATAAGCAAGGCAAGTGAGATATTTTTGGAAGATCTAAATCGTTTCAGGGAAAAAACCGGGTCCCTCAGTATTACCATTGCCAGTCATGGTGATTTTATTAACACAAGGTATAATATACAAAACTATGAAATGCTAAAGATACCGGAAATCAGAAACAAAGCCGGGATTGAGGTTGAAGCTTATGACGCGGATGTTATGCAATATGTTATGGAAAGATATGCAGATCAGAAGCTGTTGGCTGGATATAGTAATCAGGTAGTATCAGCATTTAAACGTGAAGTACCAGTAGTTATGACACTGACACATCCCAGGAATTGGGAAGTGGATATCTGCGCAAATACGATGGAAAACTTGCGCAGGATGAATCAGGATATTTCATTCAGACTGTGAGGACATATGTTTAAAAGTATTTGTATTTTTTCAGGCAGGTATCCAACAAAGGATAATCCGGAGTCCGCTTTTGTTCGTCCATTTGCTTCAGCTTTGGCAGATATGGGCATAGACGTAAGCGTCATATGCGTGCAAAGTATAACACACGCACTAACGTCGAAAGGGAAACTAAGGCCAGAGAAATGGGAGGATCGAACAGAAGAAGGGAACATAATTACAATTTATCAACCCAGGAACATAACTTTATCCAATAGAGCTGCTGCTATTAATCGTTACACATCAAATCATGCAATAAGAAAATGTATTTCGAAGTATTCTATTAATCCGGATATCGTATACGCATATTTTTGGCATTTGGCAGTACAAGCATATGTAGCTTTTCCGAATAAGCCTATATTTGTTGCAACCGGGGAAAGCAAAATATGGGTTGATGACGTTTGGAATAGGAAAACAACAAACAAAGCACTTAAGCAGATCGTCGGTGTTATAGGAGTATCAAGAAAGAACATAGATGAGAGCAAGAAACTGGGACTTCTAAAGGAAAACCCGGCGGTATTGATTGCTCCTAATGCAATAGACCCGATAATGTTTTATCACTATGATAGAGATGTCGCTAGGCGAAAGCTGGGATTTGATCAGGATGCATTTATTGGGATATTTGTTGGCGAATTCAGTGAACGAAAGGGATCAGAGAGAGTTTTAGCAGCAGCAAAAGCGATTCCCGATCTTCAACTGATCATGATAGGGAAGGGAACGCTTTCTGATTCGAGCCAAATTATCTTTCAAGGCACTTTGGCACACGAGGAGATAGTTAATTATCTGAATGCAGCAGATTTCTTTATTCTTCCCACTCTGGCAGAGGGGTGCTGTAACGCTATAGTTGAGGCAATGGCTTGCGGACTGCCAATTATTTCATCCGATGAATCATTTAATGATGATCTTTTAGATCAAACGAATTCTATACGACTAAATCCAAGCAATGTAGATGAAATAAGAGATGCTATCTTTCGAATGAAAGATGATTCATTAAGAAAACAAATGCAAAGTAATTCGCTGCAAAAATCAAAAAACAATACGATTGTTGGTAGATGCAATAAAGTAGTGAAGTTTATTATCCAATGCGTGGGGAATTAAGAATGGAAGCACAAACAGATGTGTTGCATCAAATTAATAAGTGCAAATATATAAAGGCAAGCTCCAACAAAAAGCGTCATTGCATTGTGACAAAGATATTGCTTTCTGTTCTTATAATATATGAGCAGTGGTATATGGAACTAACAGGAACGACAATTCCATTTTTACTTCAAATACTTGCTTTAGCAATTGTATTGTTTACTTTTTTTGAAATAGGTAATCAAGTGTTTGATCTGATACAGAATAGAACATTTATTTGTTGGACTGTATTTGGTATTGTATCCTTTATATATTCATCGACTTTTGGGATTTCAGATACGACTTCAACAAGTGGTTTGATAACATTTTTTTCTTTTCTGGGTCTATGTTTATGCGCTGGCATGGTGTCAATCATTGAAAACGATTCAAGCTGGATCAATACACCTATTATAATCGTTTCGTTATTGTCCGCTTACTGTGCATTAACAAATGGTTATGAGAGACTTAACAGTAACAGCATTGTAATCTCAATGAGTTCGTTCAATAATCCTAATAATCTTGGCTTAATGATGGATATAGGTATATTTGCTACATTGTTTCCAAAGAAGAAGGCATCTATTGTCTCATGGGTAATACGATGTGCCATGACTGGTCTGCTCTTTTTTGTTGCTCTTAAGACCGGATCGCGTTCAGCGTTGATTGCTGCAATTATCATAATTGCTTTTGCTTTATTTAATCACTTGCATTATACTGAAGGAAATGAAAAATCAAAACGATTAAAGAGAATTATTATTATTTCTATTGCTATAGCAGCTTTTGCATTTGTTATCGGATATCTGCAAAGAAACAGTATTGAAGGGAATTCCATATACCGACTAATGAACGGCTTTACGCAAAGCCAGTTTTCAGGACGAGGGAATTTGTACGAAAAAGCCTGGGGGTACTTTACTGATCATATACTATTTGGTTTAGGATATGATTGCTTTTCGTTTGTGGAAAATGGAGTATTTACACATTCTACATATATGGAACTTTTGTCATGTACGGGACTGATTGGATTTATACTTTTCCTGTATCCTGTAATGACTGGTATAGCTGAAAACATTAGAAATTTAAAGAACGATAAAGGAAGAAAACTATCGTTATTACTTATGATGATCGTTTCAGGACTATTTGGGATTCTATATTACAACCTTGTATTTATGATGCTTGTATATTTAACAATATGCGATCCTAAAAAACTGGATCAGAAAGGATCATTAGAAGATGAAGGTGTTTGTAATTGATCTGGATGGGACTTTATTGTCTGCTGAGGGAAC
>CAZUXV010000009.1:4700-30741 GCA_964624445.1 uncultured Oscillospiraceae bacterium
ATAGAAAAGGAAGATGTTAACAAGTTAATTAGTATTCAAAAAGCAGGTAATCGAATTGTTCTGGCGACAGGGAGAAATATATGGGAAGCAAAACAATTTGTCGAAGCTCTGAAGATTTCTACATTTAAAGGAGCGGTTGTTTTAGCAGACGGACAATATATAGAAGATTATAATAGTGGTGAATGCTTAGAGAGACCATTTATTAAAGGAGCAGACGCGTTGAAACTTTGTGCGAATGTTTCTTCTGATAACCAAGTTAGCTTAACTACACCAAGTGCAAATTATTATGTGGTTGACGGATTGCTCAGTCTACGATACTTGAAATTGAAACTGGCAAGTCTGCGAAATAAACATAATAAAATAATAAATACTAAGGAAATAGAGGATGTTGATAGTATAGAAAAAATAGTTATAGACACAAGTGAAAAAAGTGATTTTCTGGAGAATTATAGGGATAAGTTTGAAATTGTATATATTCATGATAAAAACCGTTATGAGATAAAGCATAAGGATGTGAATAAAGGAGAATCATTAAAAATACTACTAGATCGATGGAACATTCCAGAAGACGAGGTATATGTCTTTGGAAATGATGATAATGATATCTCTATGATGAGAGTGACGCGTAACAGTTATTCAATGGACTCAGGCACAGAATCACTTAAACAGCAAGCAGCCAACATATTAAGAGATTCACCTTCTATTATTGTTAACACGATTGAAAATATATTATTGAAGTGAGGTGCCAAACTAAAATGGAAACCAGTATTTGTAAGGAAAAGATCAGAAACATACTGTTTAGAATTCAGTATTTGTTTGAAAGCGATGAGAGATTTAACAAAAAGACATTTAAAAAAGAATTCGGTCGGGTTCCCAATCTGATTAATCCGGAAACATTCTCTGAAAAATTATTATTTCTAAAAATGCACTATAATAATTTGCTGCAAAATACATGCTCTGATAAGTTTACTGTATGCGATTATGTTAGGCAATGCGGATACCCGGAGATCTTGAAAAAAACATATGCGGTCTATACAGATCCCTCACAGATAGAATTTGAAAAACTGCCAGAAAAAGTATTTATACAGTGCTCTCATACTCAGGGATTTAACTATGTAGTCTCAAAGGATGATATTAATAAACAACGTTTTATAAAGGATATGTACAAGGTTATTATCAGACGGAAGCATTATTGGAATTTGCGCGAAAACTGCTATAAACATTTGGCGCCAAGAATAATTGTCAGTGAATATATGGAAGAGCCAGGCAGAGAATCTTTGACAGATTACAAGTTCTATTGCTTCTCAGGAGAATTGAAATACTTTATGGTTTCTTATGGTGAATTTGATCATAATGTAAAGAATCACAAATTTGATCCTAACTGGAACTCCATAGATCATTTGTTTAAGAAAAAACAGGCGATTGCGCCTGACAGTATTAAAAGACCACAGAACTTTGATAAAATGGTAGAGATAGCAGAAAAACTATCGAAACCATTTCCTCATGCGCGCGTAGATCTGTATAACATAGAGGGACGTATAGTTTTCGGAGAAATAACATTTTACAGTGCTGGGGGATTTGTTCATATTGCCTCAGAAGAAATGGACAAGGAAATTGGAAGTTGGATTAAACTAGATAAATATGCAGATTTCATAGTGTAAAGGCAATTAAGTATAAAAAAATTATTTATAGCAAAAGAGAGTTAGTATGAATAATACATCTATAAGGAAATTCGCTCTATATTTATATTATGTCATATGCATAATTAAATTATTTCTAGCATATATTGTACTTCATTTATTGATGAAAAAACTTCTACAACGTGATATTTGGATTGTGAGAGAAAAGAGGACTGAAGCTAGAGACAATGGCTTTCATCTGTATAAGTATATTACAACCAATCATCCAGAAATAGAAGTCTATTATGTTATAACCAAAAATTCTTCGGATTATCAAAAAGTAAAATCACTTGGTAAAATTGTTCGGGCAAGCTCATTTATGCATTATATACTATGGTTGTCAGCAAAATACAGTATTAGTTCGCAACAAAATGGAGCAGTGCCCGACCCAACTGATGTGTTGTATAGATACAAGTGGCTATGTAATAAAAATCAAAAAGTAATCTTCATACGGCATGGCATTCAAAAAGACGAGATGTCACATGATTTTGATTATAAAAAAACTCGCTTTTCTCTTGTAACATGCACTGCGCAGCGAGAATATGATTTTATAAAAAAAACATACGGGTATCCCAATGATAAAATTAAAATTACTGGTCTATGCAGATTTGATAACCTTTCTCTTATTGGTGGTAACACTAATAAAATAATACTGATAATGCCAACTTTTCGTAGTTGGCTCGCTGCCCAAAATCGCGAGAAAGAAGCTACAGATATTGAAAAACAGAATTTTATAAAAAGTCCATTTTATACTGCCTATAGTAGCGTCCTTTCGGATAATGCTTTGTTGTGTAAAATGCGAGAAACTGGTTATAAGCTCGTGTTTTATATGCATTATTCGTTTCAGTCTTTTGTTCCATGCTTTGAACGATTTTCAAATGATAGCGTAACAATCGCAACTCGTCAGCAATATGATGTTCAACAACTGCTGATTGAAAGTAGTATTTTAGTAACTGATTATTCGAGTATTTTTTTTGATTTTGCATATATGGGTAAACCAGAAGTTTTTTATCAATTTGATGAAGAAGAATATAGGAAAAAGCATTATCAAAAAGGGTATTTCGAATATAGAACAGATGGATTCGGACCTGTTATAACAGACCATAAACAATTAATTTCTTGGCTAAATGATTGTATTGATAGAAATGCCAGAATCGAAGATAAATATGTAGAACGAATTAATAACTTCTTTAATTTTCGTGATAATCATAACTGCGAACGAGTATACAATGCAATAGTTGAAATGATATGATGATCAAATCGAATGATGTATACAGTATTGCAGTGAGGTGATTTGATATGAAAGTATGTGTTTTTGGACAAATAGACAATACAGAAAAAATTATTTCATTGATTCGACCTGAACACACAATTGTATTTCAGGAGAATATTGCTTTTCCAGAAGGCTTACCAGAGGTTCATGATAGAGGAGAAACCACAGAAAAAGCGAGTGAAATAACATATATAACAGATGCGACGCATAGGGAATTACTATTACAAAGAGGTGTATCTGATAAACAAGTATTGGATTATACTATGTTTGGAAATTTGACTTTTACCAATCCTATTTTAGGTTTTTCAAATAGACATGATGCAATTCTCTTTGGAATGTCACATTCAGAATGCGGAATTAATGAAAACATTTTAGAGGGGTTTACGTATTACAAGGAATCAGCTCCAAGCCTGGATTTATTTCTTCACCTGAATTTTTTAAGTCTTTTATATGCAAAACATAGTGAAGAGATGAAAAAGATCCGTCGATTTGTTTTTGAATTACCATACTACATCTTTAATTATGATCTTTCAAAGTTTGGAGATTTTACACTATCGAAATTGAACTATTTTGATTGCATACAAAACTATCACCATCTAGTTGAAAGATCGGACTATTCTAATATTATGTATAAATATAATATGTATAAGGAAATAATGATTGATGGGGTTTTAGCTCCTTCTCAATCAACAATGAATAGGGAATCTATAATAAAAAGAACATATCATAATATTTATAATAGTATACAGATAATAAATAATCATGATAAAGTTTGGGAAAGAGTATACCCAGATACTATAGCAGAGAATAAAGAACATTGGGATACAATTGTAAAAAAGATAGAGAGTAAATCACCAGCAGCGGAAATCATTGTACTAATCATGCCATTTAATCCATTGTTTAAAAAAATGAAAGAGAAAAGTATAAATATACAGAAAGACATCTTTTATAAAAATATTGGGTTGGACAAGGATCATATATTTGATGACTTTTATAGGGAAATACCATATTATTGGTATGATGACCATTGCCACATTTCCAAGAGAAAAGCAGATAGATATACAGAAATAATTAATCGCCGGCTTTGTACAATATAGATTGTTTCTTTAGGGAGAAAGAAAAAAGATGCAAGTTAAGAGTAGAACAACTAATACATTGATCAATATGTCAGTGAATTTAGGTGCTCAAGTTCTTTTGACATTTTTACAGATAGCATATCGAACGGTGTTTGTTAAGACATTAGGCACGCCATATCTTGGTATAAACGGCCTTTTCACAAATGTTCTAACAATGCTATCATTAACTGAACTTGGATTGGATACGGCAATTACATATAAATTATATAAGCCGTTGGCAGACCATGACATAAAGCGATTGCAGATTCTGATGAAGTTTTATAAGTATGCATATTTAGTCATTGGGCTTGTTGTTCTCATACTGGGTTTTAGCTTAATTCCTTTCTTGCCAACATTGATTAAAGACTATGATTCTTTATCTGCATTGCACATTAATCCAGTTCTTCTGTATTTATTAAATCTTTTTCAAACAGCTACATCATATCTTTTTTTTGCTTCGAAAAGCGCCATTATAAAAGCGGATCAAAAAGTTTATCTGAATACAATTGTAGAGTTTTTTACTACAGTAGTTCTCATAATTGTGCAAATAATTACATTATATCTTTTTAGAAACTTTGTTTTAAATACTGCGCTTGGACTTGGAGCTATAATAGTTTCAAATACAATAATCGCTATTATTGCATTAAGAAGATATCCAGATGTATTTGCTTCGACAAATGATAAATTAAACAAAGAAGAAATAAAAGACATTTTTAAAGATGTAGGTGCTTTATTTGTCTATAAGGTTAATAATGTAGTGTTAAAAGCCACTGATAATATAGTTATAAGTGCTTTTATTGGAATAACTACTGTTGGATTATACTCAAATTATCTTATGTTATATACGACCATAAGCATAATTTCAGATAAGATATTAGATAGTATCAAAGCTAGCTTAGGGAATCTATTCGCCAAAGAATCTATAGATAAACAATATCAGCTATTTAAAGTAGTAAACTATGCTGCGTTCTTGCTTTTAGGTACTGCAGGTGTTGGAGTTGCTGTTTGTGCAGACGAATTAATCTCCGTTTGGTTAGGAAATGAGTTCATCATTCCTAAACCTTTTGCAGTTTTAATTGGAATGGAAATAATTATGCATGGAGTTAAAGTAAATCTTGGGCATGTACGAAATATAAGCGGGACATTCCGGCATATGTGGTACCGACCAGTTATTGGAGTTATTATTAATATAACAGTATCTGTTTTATTGGTACAAGTGTACGGAATATATGGTGTAATTATAGGGACTATTTGTGCAGATTTGTTTGCTAATTATCTGATTGATCCAAGAATAATATATAAATACTGCTTTAACAATATGGAATCAGTATCTTCTTATTATGTGGCAAATATGAAATACTTTGGTATATTGTTGATTTCATTTATAACTAGCACATTTATATGTAAATTTATTTTTTCAAATCTTGGTTGGGCTTCGGTTTTTCTACATATTATAATATGTGCAGTTTTAACGCCAGCATTGTTTGCTTTTGTTTTTCGGAAAGAACAAGAGAACAAATACATTGTGTCATTAATGATGAGATTGATTCACAAAATAACAAGAATAAAGGATAATAAAGGAGTCAAAAAATAATGAGTTCAGAGAATAATGTGTCATTTTTTAAACGGATAACCTATCTTTGGGGGGATATTTCGCGTCTGTATGGTAAGAGACATCCTAAGTGGTTGATAGGGAGAGTATATAAACTTCTTCTTGGAAGGGAAATGAATTGGGATGATCCCAAAGACCTAAATGAAAAAATCAACTGGCTTAAACTTCACGTTGATCCTTACGAATGGTCAGTATTAGCAGATAAATATCGCGTTAGGGAATATGTTAAAGATAGAGGATTAGAGGAAATCCTTATTCCACTTTATGGACATTGGAAATCTTCAGAGGAAGTAATTGCTGATTGGAATAAGCTTCCAGACGAATTTGTGTTGAAATGCAATAATGGAAATGGGAAAGTAAAAATCGTTTCAAAAAAAAATGGTGGGAAATCTGCAATTAACATGCTAGATCTAAGAAAAGAATTAGACAATTGGATATCTAGTAGTTATTGTGGAATATCAGGTACGGAACCACATTATTCATTAATAGATAATTGCATTATAGCAGAAGAGTTATTACATGATGCAGGAGATGAATCTTTTTCTGATTCTATTGTTGATTACAAAATCTGGTGTTTTAATGGTAAGCCATATGGCTGTTTCGTTTGTTATAATCGAGATATCGAAACAAAAAACAAGGATGTTGCTTTCTATGATAATAATTGGAATTTTCATCCAGAATACTTATCAATATCAGCCAATAATCATCAAATAAAGAAACCGGAAAAATGGTCGCAAATGTTAGATGTTGCAGCAAAATTAAGCAAGGGACAGCCTCAAGTTCGTGTTGATTTGTACTACGCGTCAGGAAATATATACTTTGGGGAAATGACAATGACTGCACGAGGTGGATTTATGACGGTGTTTACTCAAGATGCTCTTTTGGATATGGGAAGACAAATCGTTCTAGATTTGGAGACACCAGGAAATATGTTTTGCAAATAGATATGCTCATTTTCATATATTATGAGAAAGCATTTATTAGTTTTTTTATAACGTTACTTAAGGAAACAGATATGGAACAAAGATGTATAATAAAAATAATAAAAGCATCATTATGGAATGATAGTATTGAAGGAATAACTATATCTGAAGATGTATTTCAGGAGATGAAGAAGCATACTATTGTTTCTTTGCCTGGTTCAATATTATCTAAAATGGACATGCCTGAAGAACTTAGGAGAAGATGGAAAAAAGAGCTGTTACAACAAATAGCATATAGTGTTAATTACCGATACATACAGGAACATTTGCCGATAAAAGTTCCTTATGTGATAATTAAGGGGACTACTGCAGCACAATATTATCCGTATCCAGAATACAGAACTATGGGCGACATTGATATACTGACCAAACGCGAAGATTTTGATACTGCATACAAACAGTTTACAGAAAATGGGTATCAGGTGATTAATAGGCTCAACAGAGAAATTGCATTGAGAAAAAACGGAGTAACAATAGAACTGCACAAATATTTTGCTTCTATTCCTGACACAGAGAAAGCAAAAAAACTGGATGATTTGATAATTCATAATATTAATTCAACTCATGTTCTTCCAGATCTAATAAATGGGATTGTTTTACTGGAACATATCAGTCAACATATGGAACATGGATTAGGCCTGCGTCAGATTATTGACTGGATGATGTTTGTTGATAAGTATCTTTCAGATGAAAACTGGCAAGAGTTTGCATCATATGCTCAAGAAAACAATTTAGAGAGATTAGCGATAGTGACGACTCGGATGTGTGAAATCTATCTTGGCTTACCCTTGCGAAAGTGGAGTTCAAATGCTGATGAAAAGAAATGCGATGAGCTGCTTGAATATGTATTATCATGCGGAAATTTTGGAATAAAACGTAATAATGATAGCAGTAAAAGTGAAAGCACTTTTATTGCGCTTAGAAAGCCCCAAAACATATTCCGATTGTTACATGATCGAGGTCTGTCTAATTGGAGCCTCGCAAAAGAATATAAAGTGTTCCGTCCAGTTGCATGGTTATATCAATTGTTCAGATACATTTCCAGAGGTCTAAAAAGAGAAAACGCAACATATAAAATTAAAGAAGAGTACAACCATGCCAAGCAGAGGTATGACTTATTCAATTATCTGGGAGTATGCCAGAGTTCACAGGGGAGAATTGTCTATAAGGACAATAAGTATCAAATAGAAGACGTTTCTTTCAGATAAAGATATAAAATTCTTATTATGTGTCCAGTTAATGCGACACAAATCAAAAGTGAATAGAATGATTTTTCATATTGTCTGTCTTTTGAGACGAGAAAATATACTCTGCTTTTACAATTCGGGAGATGAAATGATTAAATTTTTGAGTAATCAATATCGGAGACATAAGCCAAATATGACGCAAAAAGAAACATTGTGTGTTTTTATATTATTTCTTTTTGTTTTACTTTCATTACTTTATATTTCTCCAAAGAATAAAGAGAAAGAATCCAGCTATCATTCATCACAGCTGAGAAAATATACAGTTGAAAATGAAGACATGACGCGAACAGACTTTATTGATGAACATAATAGAATCACAATAGCTTCTGATCTTGGCTACTCTACGGTAATAACTGAGACAATGGGGAATGAAAAACTGGAGAAATACTATGATGATCAAGGGAAACAAGCGTACAGAAAATATTCTGGATATTACGGTGTGTTGAGGGAATATAATCAAGAAGGAAAAATAATATGCATTTCCTATCTTGATGCTGATGGCGAGCCTATGATTACCACAGATGGATACGCAAAAGAGAAACGAGTATATTGTGATGATTCCAGTAAAACTACAATTATCTGGTATTATGATGAAGAGGACAATCCAGTTTTAACCAAACAATATGGGTACGGACAGATCATCGAATATAATACAAACGGGGAAATCAGCAAACACACATATATTGATTTATCAGGAGAACCAATGATGACAGGACGCGGATACGCTTCTGTTATAAATAATCATTATATAGACGGTTCGCAGAATGGCAAAATCGAAAGTGAATTTTATTACGATGATCAAGGTGATCCGGTTGCACTTTCTTTAGGACAGTACGGAGTCTATAAAGAATATGATGAAAATGGAAGAGAAACGGTTATAACTTATCTGGGTTCAAATGGAGAAACGATAACCACAAATAAAGGATATAGTACTGTTGTCAGATCATATCAGGCTGATAACAAAGTTGCTACAGAAAGATATTATGATGCAGCAGGAAATCCATTTGCATTAGCAGAAGGACAGTATGGAATCAGAAAGGATAATGGACAAGAAGTCTATCTGAATCAGAATGGCAAGCAGATATTTAATATGAAAAACTTATTATATAATCATTCTGTATTAATTATCTTTTTTTCCCTGATAACTGTTACTATTTCATTCTGTGTTAATCGACAATGGAACATCGTTTTACTTGTATTGTGTCTTGGAACCATTGTATATCTAACATTAATGTATCGGGAGAATGAAAGTGAACGACTGAATCTTCAATTATTCTGGTCATATAGAAAGATATTTACGGACAATGAGATAAGAGCATCCATAATCAAAAACATCTGGCTTTTTTTACCTTTGGGAGCAATTTTGTATAAGTTATATCCAAAGAAAATAATGCTTCTAGTTCCCGTTATTATTAGTATATTTATAGAAACACTACAATATATTACCGGAACTGGCCTCTGTGAATTAGATGATATTATTAGTAATGGGCTTGGAGGATGTATTGGTTTTTATACAGAAAAAACAATAATTGAACTAGCTTTAAGAAAAAAAGGAGAAAACATCTTCATGCTTGGTAAGGAAGGTTGATACTATGAACCGACAACAAACTCGTTGGAAACTATTCCTGTTTGATCTGCTTTTCTATTCATTTACATGCTTGTGTATTTTTGTACTGTATCCCACTTCGATAGATATACTAAATACTGCTGAAACAATCACCTACATGGTTTTTGCTGCAGTATGTATTTTTTCTTTACGATTCCTTTTCAATATTTATAATCGGATATGGAGATATGCCGGTTCCTCGGATTATCTATGGCTGGTTGTAGCGGATTTTTTTGGCGGCGTGTTCTTTATGCTGCTGCGCGAATTCATTTCACCGGTGAAGATTACGTTTGTCCGTGCCATTTCCCTGGTTTTGTTAAACTTGCTGGGTGCTATCTGTATGCGTCTGATCTATCAGTTTGCATACCAAAACCGTAATCAAAGCGCCAAAGCCCAGCGCGCTGTTTTGCGATTTTTTCAATTTATCTCCGGCGTTGAGTTTGCACAGGAGGAAGCCACTCCCGAAAACCGAAAGATACGGATCGCCATTATCGGAGCAGGCAGCGTTGGCGCTATGCTTGCAGATGAACTGCTGAACAATCCAAAAGCAGTTTACAAACCCGTGTGCTTTGTAGATGTAGATAAAGAAAAGATTGGAAGGATGATCTCCCGCGTTCCGGTGGTGAACAATGAAACGGATCTGAACAGTTTCCATGTTCAGGAAGTCGTGTTTGCTCTTCCAAATATGAGCAACGAGAGACGGCTGGAATTATACGAGATTTATAAAAACAAAGGCTATAAAATCAAGGTTTATGATTACCCTTCACTGGAAAATACCAATGGCCGTAGGCAGATGCGTGATTTTGCCATTGAGGATCTTT
This sequence comes from uncultured Oscillospiraceae bacterium, assembly GCA_964624445.1. Lineage (GTDB taxonomy): Bacteria > Bacillota > Clostridia > Christensenellales > Aristaeellaceae > Aristaeella. The sequence goes on from CAZUXV010000009.1 coordinate 15,037, forward strand.
TATATCGTAATACTGTTGATGTTGTGGACGAAACGACTGCAGCATGGTATAGAAGAAAGAACGTCCTGATCACAGGCGGCGGCGGATCCATCGGGTCGGAACTGGCTAGGCAGATTGCCAAGATCGGCCCAAGCAGGCTGACGTTGCTGGATGTTTATGAAAATGGGGTATATGACATTCAGCAAGAACTGCGGACAAGGTATCCGGAACTAAACCTGAAGGTAGAAATTGCCAGTGTCTGCGACAGGGAAGGAATTGAACGGATCCTGCAGGGACACACACCTGATATCGTGCTTCATGCGGCTGCTCATAAGCATGTTCCCCTGATGGAACGGAATGTTATGGAGGCAGTCAAAAACAACGTGTTTGGTACGCTGAACATGGTGGAACTTTGTGAAAAGTACGGTGTAAAACGATTTATCATGATCAGCACAGATAAAGCCGTCAATCCCACGAATGTCATGGGTGCGACAAAACGGATGTGCGAGATGATTGTTCAAAGCCGAAAAGGGAAGGTCACTTCATTTTCGGCGACACGATTCGGGAACGTCCTTGGAAGCAACGGATCAGTTATTCCGCTTTTCAGACGGCAGATTGCTAACGGCGGCCCTGTTACGGTTACAGACAAGCGGATTACCCGATTTTTCATGACGATTCCGGAAGCAAGTCAGTTGGTAATGACCAGCGGTGCCATGGCGAAAAACGGAGAACTGTATGTGTTAGATATGGGACAGCCTGTCAAAATCTATGATCTGGCTGAAGGTATGATCCGGCTGTCCGGCCTGGAACCGTATAAAGATATTGACATTATTGAGACAGGACTTCGCCCGGGTGAAAAACTGTATGAAGAGCTGCTGATCCGGACTGAAGAAATGGATAAAACGGAGAACGACCTGATCTTTATCGAACGGGATAAGCCACTGACGCAGGAAGAAATCCAGGAGAAACTCTATATCCTGAAGAAAGCGATAGAAACCGGACACAATTCCAAGGTTAAAGAAGCATTAATGAAGGTTGTACCCACGTTCCATACGCCGGAAGAGGTCAATGGAACTTCAGAAGATGAGGAATAAACAGGTATGAAAGTTAAAACGAATCTTAATCAATCGACTATCTTAATTACTGGTGCGGCGGGTTTTATCGGCGCGGCATTGACACAGCGGATTCTGCGGGAGTATCAGGATTGCTATGTGGTCGGTCTGGATAACCTGAACGATTACTATGATCCTGCTCTTAAGGAATACCGCTGCACAGAAAACAAAAAAGCCGAACATGAAGGATCTTGTAAGTATCATTTTATCCGAGGCAATATTGCTGATAAAAGCCTTGTTGACAATCTGTTTAGAGAATACTCATTTGATATTGTTGTCAACCTTGCTGCTCAAGCAGGCGTACGTTACAGTATCGATCATCCTGATATATATATTGAAAGCAATATTATCGGCTTTTACAACATCCTGGAAGCCTGCCGCCATAGCTATGACAATGGTGGTTCAGGTGTGAAGCATTTGGTATATGCATCAAGCAGCAGCGTATACGGGGGCAACAAAAAAACGCCCTTCAGCACAGATGATCCGGTAGATCACCCTGTAAGCCTGTACGCAGCCACCAAGAAAAGCAATGAATTGTTGGCACACAGCTATGCAAAGCTTTACAACATACCGTGTACAGGATTGCGCTTTTTCACAGTATATGGACCGGCAGGAAGGCCTGATATGTTCTATTATTCGGCTACAGACAGGCTGATCAAAGGACAGGATATTCAGATCTTTAACTATGGGAACTGCAGACGGGATTTTACCTTTATTGACGATATTGTGGAAGGAGTTATCCGCGTCATGCAGGGAGCACCTGAGAAAAAAGACGGAAAAGACGGACTGCCGATTCCTCCCTATGCCCTGTATAACATTGGCGGAGGTCAGCCAGAGAACCTGCTTGACTTTGTTCAAACACTGCAGGAAGAATTGGTTCGGGCCGGCGTATTGCCGGAAGACTATGACTTTGAAGCGCATCAGAAACTGGTGCCTATGCAGCCGGGAGATGTGCCGGTAACATACGCGGATAGCAAAGCCCTCGAAAAAGACTATGGATTTGTGCCTTGCATTGGAATTAGAGATGGACTCAGATCATTTGCGGAATGGTATAAAGAATATTACAGAGTATGAGACGTTGAACTGTCAATCCCTGCGGAAAAGATCCCGGGTATATACTTTGCATTCAACATCGTCCAGGCAGGAATCATATCGGTTGGCAATGATTGCATTGCTTTGTTTTTTAAACTTGCGAAGATCATTAACAACCTTGCTACCGAAGAAAGTCGTCCCGTCTTCCAGCGTGGGTTCGTAAATGATCACGGTAGCGCCTTTGGCTTTGATCCGTTTCATGACGCCCTGGATCGAACTTTGGCGGAAATTGTCGGAATTGCTCTTCATGGTCAGTCGGAACACGCCAATAACCACTTTTTTTTCTTTTGATTCATCCCAAATATCATTAGCTTCATAAGCACCAGCCAATTCAAGAACACGGTCGGCAATAAAGTCTTTCCTGGTCCGATTGCTTTCCACAATCGCGGACATCATATTTTGCGGTACGTTTTCAAAATTTGCGAGCAGTTGCTTGGTGTCCTTCGGAAGACAATAACCGCCGTATCCAAAAGAAGGATTGTTGTAATGGGTTCCGATACGGGGATCAAGGCACACACCCTGAATGATGTCCCGGGTATTCAGTCCTTTGGTTTCGGCATAAGTATCGAGTTCGTTGAAATAAGAAACACGTAAAGCAAGATAAGTGTTGGCAAACAGTTTTACCGCTTCGGCTTCTGTCAGGCCCATCAGGAGGACTTCTACTTCTTTTTTCAGTGCGCTAGTTTTCAGCATATCAGCAAAGATCTGAGCTTTTTCACGAGTCGCTTCATCACAGCCGACAATGATCCGGCTGGGGTACAGGTTGTCATAAAGCGCTTTTGATTCGCGAAGGAATTCGGGGGAGAAGAGAATGTTCTTTGTTCCAAATTTCTTCCGGACGGAAACAGTATAACCGACAGGGATCGTGCTTTTGATAACCATCATAGCATCGGGATTATTATCAAGAACGGTTTTGATTACTGTTTCAACAGCGGAAGTATCAAAGTAGTTCTTCTTCGGATCATAATTGGTCGGAGCGGCAATTACAACAAATTCAGCGTCTTTACAGGCAACAGCGCCATTCAGTGTGGCGGTCAAATTCAGATCAGCCTTGGCAAAATGCTTCTCAATATATTCATCTTGAATAGGACTGATGCGCTGGTTTACCATCTCAACTTTTTCAGGAACAACATCGACAAGGGTGACTTTATGATGGCGCGCGAGCAGCGTTGCAATGGAAAGGCCGACATAACCTGCTCCATAAACCGTGATGTTTCTGGGGACAACATGTTGAAACACAGGCTTATCATATTCGATGAAAACATCGGTGACGTCAAACTGAAGCGTATTGGCAAGCCGTGTCAGTTGATCCATGGAAGGAACATAATCCTGGTTTTCCAGGCGGCAGAGCATGGAACGGTTGATCCCGGCTTTGTCCGCAAGATCTTGCTGTGTAAGGCTTAAGTGCTTTCTTTGAGCCAGAGTCAGTTCAGCCAGTTTGGAAATGGAGAAGTTTTTCATGTAAGCACCTCCGCGATGTGATGAATAACAACAAAAATAATATAATATATAGTTTACAATATGTCAATATTCCTTTATAATGTCTTTGTCATGAACAGTGAGAAAGGATCGAACTCATGGCTGAGCCGGTAAACGGATTTGAGTTTCTGGAGAAACTGAAGGAAAGAAATGGGAAAAAGACCCAAAACTTTCTTGATTATTCCAGATATCTGGATTATAAAGCAAGAGAAAAAGGTGTGCCGATTCAAGGCCAGTTTGAACTCACTCCTCTTTGCAATTTCAGTTGCAAAATGTGCTATGTTCATCTGACTCCCGATCAATTATCCAAACAGATTCTATCTGTTGAAACGTGGAAGGATATATTTCTTCAAGCATGGAAAGCCGGGATGATTCGCGCATCACTTACAGGCGGTGAATGTCTTGCTTATCCAGGGTTTGACGAATTGTATCTGTATCTTCATAGTTTAGGATGTGAAGTGCATGTTCTGACAAACGGTTTCTTGTTGGATGACAGGCGAATTGAATTCTTCAAGAAACACATGCCGGCTATGATCCAAGTATCGCTATACGGATGGAATGATGATGTTTATGAACGGGTGACCGGCCAGAGAGCTTTTAAAACTGTTACGGAGAACATTCGTAAGGCCATTGATGAAAAACTTCCGATCATTGTTAACGTTACACCAAACCGGTATCTCGGAGAAGATGTACTGGAGACCATAAGAGTGACATATTCACTTAGTAAAAATGTGCGGATTAATTCAGCAATCTTTGAACCGCGAGAGGAGACGGGACGGTCAGAACAAATGGATGATCCAGAAATTGATCAATATGTAAAAATATACAGATTGATCAACGAATTATCAGGAATTGAGAACGTTCAGGTTAAAGATGAGGATCTTCCGCCGGCAGGAGGAATGATTCATGAATGTAAAGAATGTGGATTAAAATGCGGTGCAGGACGTTCTTCTTTCACGATCGATTGGAGAGGAAATATGATCCCTTGCAATCGATTATACATGATTCATGGCGATCCTGTTATTGAGGGCTTTTCAACAGTATGGTCCAGGATTAACCAGGACGCAAACAATTGGCCCAGAGTGCCTGAATGTGAGAGCTGCGCATATGAAAAGATATGTAATAATTGTGCAGCCAATATGCTTCGGTTCGCTAAACCGGGAGAAAGACCAATCCAAATTTGTGAACGAACATTAGCTTTTGTTCGAAATGGGATTGTTCATATTCCGGATTGTGAAGAATAAATATATGAAAGAGGATGGAAACATGAAAAAAAGGTATGAAGTTCCGAAAGCTGAAAGGGTTGAATTTGACTATAAGGATGTAGTTGTGGCTTCTGGGGGAAAATGCGGTAGCGGGTATACTGTGGATTACAGCCAAGAAGAACCATCCGGATGCAATTCTGTGGCCAGTGAGCCGTATAATAACTATTCACAGAATGGATAATTAATCATTATATTAGAGGTGAGATAAATGAAGAAAACATACAATACGCCTATGGCTGAGAAGGTTAGCTTTGATTATACTGAAACGGTTACGGCTTCCGGAGGAGCAGAACAAAGCAATACTTGTACTACTACATGCAAATCAAATAATAACCCTTATCCTTTCACACCCAATCCTCGTCCTAGCATGTTTGGATGGATAATCTGGTGCTGTCGTCGTTGGGGATGGTAATTCTATTATTCATTTGTATGTATTTAAACAGGAACAGATCAATATCCCAAATAAGGCATCTCTACTGACGAGATGCCTTATTTGAATAGTACTTCAGGATATAATATAATGAAAAGAGAATTATCCATTATAGAATGGCATCAGATGGCCCAACAAGGAGATGCTCCGCCTGTCCGTATTCAGTTGAACGGGTCCAGTATGGAGCCTCTGATTCGGATCGGGCAGGATTATGTGACGATTGTTCACATGGAAGGATTTCCTGGGATTGGAGATATTGTTTTGTTTTCTGATCCGGAGAAGGAAGCACGATATGTTGTGCACCGGGTTTGGAAAACGAAGAAAGGGAAAGTATTAACCTGGGGCGATAATTGCCCAAAGCCTGATGGATGGATATCTGAAGATTATATCTGGGGGAAAGTAGTTTTAATTGAACGAGGGAAAAGGACAATTAAACCGCATCCCCAAACCGGCATGATTTTGGCTTTTTTCTGGCATCAAGCTATGAAAGTATACAGAATACGAGAAAGAATAAAGAAAAAACTCGGCTATAAGAATACGCAATGAGAGAGTGTGAATACCAGTGAAATTTAATCTGGAAGATTTGCAGAAAGTTAAAAAACTGTTTCAAAGCCCAGCCATTGCACAGGTTGTGCGCTGGTCCAGATGCGTTCACAGCCGGATCATTCTGATTTGTGTGTTAAATGTTATCCTGGTTCTTTCCTCGTTAGGGCTGACTCTGGTGACAAAAGAACTGGTTGATGCCGCTGTATCCTCACATGCTGAGGTTATCTGGCGATATGGTTTGTTGCTGCTTGGAATTGTTCTGACAGAAATAGTGTTGAGGTTCATTGCTTCCATGACGCGTACCAGGGCCTCGGCAAAAATGCAACGCCGCCTGCAGGGAATGCTGGTAAAAGATATTCTGACCAAGGAATATGCAACGCTGAAAGGATATCACAGCGGAGAACTTGTAAACCGCGTATTTTCGGATGCAGGGGTGATTCGCTCTGGCGTATTGGGCATTATTCCGGGTATAGTCAGCACATTGGTAAGTTTTATCGGTTCTGCAACCATCCTGATTGTTCTGGATTGGCGGTTTGTTATACTACTGGTAATTGCCGGTTTCATCGGAATCGGGATTGTTTTGCTTTTCAGGAAACCCATGAAACAAAGGCATAAACGGGTTCAGGAAGCCAGCGACAAATTGCATGCATCCATTCAGGAAACATTTTCCAATATTCGCTTAATTAAAGCCAGCATTTCAGAGAACAGAGTGTTCAGCCAGATTGACAGCCGACAGGAAACTATGGAAAAAGAACAGATCAGGCAGGGAAAGTTCTCTGCCGTGATGAATAACAGTATGGGAATGATGTTCAGTTTTTCCTGGCTGATTTGCATGCTTTGGGGTTGTGCAGCTATTTTTCGCGGAGAATTAACTTATGGATCTCTGGCTGCTATGATTCAATTGATCGGCCGGGTTCAGGGACCGATCGCCAGCGCTGTTGAAATTGCCGCAGAAATATATCAGGTTATTGCTTCCGCAGAACGGCTGATGGAACTGACGGATTTGCCATCTGAAACAACAGGAGAAACACTGAAGAATTTTGATGAAATCATTATTGACCATGTGAATTTCCGGTATGATGACGGAACAGAAGATGTTCTGAAGGATATCAGTTGCAGAATTCGAAAAGGAGAATTTGTTGCACTGACTGGGGTGTCCGGTGGCGGAAAGTCATCACTTTTCCAGCTGCTTCTGGGGATATACAGTCCCACATCGGGGAAGATTGCTTACAAGACCCACGAGAAAGAAATTCAGGCATGCCGTGAAACCAGAGCATTGTTTGCTTATGTTCCCCAGGGAAACACCTTGTTTTCAGGAACACTGCGGGAAAACCTGACTATGTTTACTGATGAGGCATCTGATACAGACATTGAGGAAGCTTTAAAAGCGGCCTGTATTGATGATATTGCGGCTGAAATTGGCCTGGATGCGGAACTTGGTGAGCGCGGCGTCGGACTTTCCGAAGGACAGGCACAAAGGGTTGCAGTAGCGAGGGCACTATTAACCGGTGCGCCGATTCTGCTTCTGGATGAATCCACCAGCGCGTTGGATGAAGAGACAGAAGCCAGGATGCTTGAGAATATCTCAAGAATGCGTGACAGAACTTGCCTGATTGTGACTCATCGCAGAGCTGCATTGGCTATCTGCGACTATAGACTGCATATCTCAGATGGAAGTATGAAAAAGGAAAGCGCATTATTGCCGGAATAAGAGGAATGATCATGTATTATTATCAGATTGCTGACGTGAAAATACAATCCAGCTATAAGCTTCTTTCTTTTGAGGCTTTTTCCTGTGAGCAATGTGAAGCAGATGTGTCACTTAAAAAAACAACAGAACTGCCGCCAAAGGGAAAAGATTATGAATCCGGGACAATCGTCCATCGAAAAGTACCCGGCGGTTGGTTTTTTCACGATGCACATACTGAATCGAAAGGCCTTTATATCAGTGACAATTATAGAAAGCTGCAATTACTTGGAATTGATGAAAAGGAAGTAAAGGGTAGGGAAGAATGGTTTGTCCGAATTGCAATTGAATGTTTATTGGCAAGGAGAGGATATGTTTCTTTGCATTCTGCCGCAATAGAGATGCAAGGAGAGGCTTATGCATTTACCGGGCCTTCAGGAACCGGAAAATCAACAAGAGCAAACGCCTGGGTTGAGGCTCTTGGCGCAAAACTGATTAGCGGAGACCGTCCGCTGATCGGTATCCGACAAAAAGAATTGTATGGTGTTCCCTGGGACGGAAAAGAACAATGCTTCCGGAATGTACATTATCCACTGAAAGCAATCTGTGAGGTCAGACGATCAGAATCTGTATATGTTCGGAACATGAGTTTTAGCCAGCGCCGTAAGCTGTTGATGCGGCAGTGCTTTTTACCAATGTGGGATACAGAAACTGCCTCTATCCAGATGGCGAATATTTCCCGAATGGCGGCCGGGATGAATATGGTTCGTATATTCTGCGGGCCTACGGGAGAGAATGCTTGCACGCTTTACAGTGTGCTTCAGGAAAACAATTATTTGAAGGAGGAACCAGATATGAAGGCGAAGATGGGTTTTGTTCTCAGAAATGTTGTGGATGAATTTATTCTTATGCCTACAGGGGATAACATCGGGAAGTTTAACGGGACAGTTTTGCTTAATGAAGTATCGGCTTTTGTATGGGAAAAGCTGCAGAATCCGATGTCAAGAGAGGATCTTCTGAAAGCCATACTGGATGAATATGAAGTGGATAAAGGTACCGCTTCAGCTGATCTGGACGCATTGATTGGAACACTGCGTGGATACGATGTGATTGAGGACGACTGACGACCTGTGAGAACGATCATAATCGGCGACATCCATGGCTGCGGCAGCGCTCTAGATGTTTTGATTGCACGTATCAATCCTGTTCCGGGGGAAGACAGGCTCGTCTTTTTAGGAGACCTGTTTGACAGGGGACCAGATTCTTTTGGTGTGCTGAAAAGAATCAAGCGACTGGCTGAAAACTTTGGTAAGGATTTCATCCTGCTTCTGGGCAATCATGAAGACTATCTTCTGAAACCACAATTAACGAAAACACAACGAATGATTTGGGAACGAGTTGGCCGCCAGGCAACGGTAACATCTTTTGAAAACTCCGGGGCTCATATGGAAGACTCGATCCCGTGGCTGAGGGACCACGTGCGTCTGTACTGGAAGGCAGACGGTTTTCAATGCGTTCACGCGGGACTGATGATCGACCCGCCGGAAGTAAACGATCTGGAGACATTGGTACACAGCCATGAGATCGTCCTGATGAACCGATATAACGGACCGCTGACGATCACAGGGCATATTGCGCTGGATAAAGCCACATGGTTTGCAGGTGATGAGGAAACGACCAAAGAATATGAAGACGGTGTTTCTTATGATTTACCCGCGACAGGTGTAATCTGTATCGATACCGGGTGCGGAAAAGGTGGAAAGCTGACCGCCATGATCATCGAAGGAAATCAGTTTGTACTGCAAAGTGTTCCAGAGACAGTGTAAAATGAGCAAGCCGGCTTTTCGTCTGATGCGGAAAGCCGGCTTGTGGTAAAGAGAACAAGGAAGACGCGGAGGAGAAAATGGCCGATTGGATCATCGTGGTGGATGACGATACCAGCAATCTGAAAGTGGCGGGTCATATCCTGAGCAAAGCCGGGATGCGGGTTACTGCTTTGAAATCCGGAAAGCTTGCGCTTGATTATATACGGAATAACGGTTTTCCGGACTTGATCATGCTGGATGTAAATATGCCGGATATGGACGGTTTTGAGACCCTGAAACAGCTGAAAGAGGAAATGATGCCCGGTGCAGAGGTTCCGGTCGTTTTCCTGACCGCAGAAGACGGACAGGAACAGGAAACAAGAGGCCTGGAATCCGGTGCAATGGATTATATCAAGAAACCTTTTGATCCGGAAGTGCTGCTGAGCCGCGTCCATAAAATTCTCGACATCCAGAAGCAGATGAAGTTTTTTGCCAGAAACGCGGAAACGGATCAGCTGACCGGTTTCCTGAACAAGGCGGCTTCTGAAGCCCGTATGGACAGACTCTGTGCAGAAGAAGCAGGTTTGCTGTGCGTCCTGGACCTGGACGCTTTTAAGATGGTCAACGATATCTTCGGCCATGACGTGGGCGATGAAGTGCTGATCATGTTTTCCCATGTGCTGAAAAAGAATCTGAGAAAAGATGACGAATGTGGACGAATCGGCGGCGATGAGTTCGTCGTTTTCCTTCGCCATATGACGAGCAGTGAAGAGCTGGAGCGGTTTGCTAAACGGATCAATGAAGAGTACCAGGCAGGCGCCCGGAAGATCCTGGGTGAGAAAATGACCTTTTCCGCGGGCGTTTCCGTCGGCGCAGTTGCCGTGCCTGAATATGGCCGTGAGTATCCTGAACTGTTCCATATGGCTGACCAGGCACTCTACATTGTGAAAAAGAACGGAAAACACGGCGGGAGGCTGTACTGTGCGCTGGAACAGGGAAAAGGAAATAAAAACAAGGAACTGAATCTGGAGACGATTACGGCTATCCTTGAGGAAAGAATGGAAGCACCAAGCGCCATGTGGATGGGCCGGGATGTATTCGGAAGCATCTACAAATATATGGTGCGGTATATGGATCGCTATCACAGCAGCGCATACCGTGTATTGCTGATGCTGAAAGTTGCTTCTGACGTGAATGATACGGAACGGGCGGATATCATTGTTCAGTTCAGACGTAAAATCCGAAACTCCCTTCGGAACAGTGACGTAATGATGGAATGCGGGGAAAACCAGCTGTTCTTGTTGCTGCCGGAGATCCAGGACCATGATATTAACCGTGTCATCGGCAGATTATTGCGTAAATGGAATGAATCCGAGTTTCCGGACAGGGCTGAAATCGCCTGTGAATATGGAAGAGTACATTCCACCAATGACAGGGAAGAAGAACGGAGCAGCGATGCGGGTGAATGGATCGTTGTGGTGGATGATGACCGGACCAACCAGATGCTGGCGGAAAGCGTTCTGAAAAAGCAGAAGCTGAATGTTACTACGCTCTCATCCGGGGAGGAACTGCTTGAACTGCTGAATAACCAGAAACCGGATCTGGTTCTGCTGGACATCAAAATGCCGGGGATCGACGGACTGGAAACTTTCCGTCAGATGAAACGGTCTTTTCCTGAGATGACGCCGCCGGTAATTTTTCTGACTGCAGATGACAGCATGGAATCTGAAGCCAAGTGTCTTGAACTGGGCGCAGTGGACTTTGTGACAAAGCCTTTTACCCCGGATGTGCTGAAACTGAGGGTAAAGCACACGCTGGAACTTGTCCATTTACAGAAACATCTTTCAGAAGCGGTAGCTCGAAAAACAAAGGAAAACGAAAGGCTGTCCATGCGCGTTGTCCAGACACTTGCAGAGGCGATCGACGCCAAAGACAGGTATACCAACGGCCATTCGACGCGTGTCGCGGAGTATTCCCGTGAGATCGCACGCAGATACGGTTATACGACAAAACAGCAGGAAGACATCTATATGATGGGCTTGCTTCATGACATCGGGAAGATCGGAATCCCGGATTCAGTAATTAACAAACCAGGAAAACTGACGCCAGAAGAATATGAAATGATCAAGACCCATTGCCGCGTCGGCGCCCGGATTCTACGGAAGATTGAAGAAATGCCCAAACTTGTTGAGGGTGCGAGGTGGCATCATGAACGGTATGACGGAAAAGGATATCCGGACGGACTGGTCGGAGAGAGCATTCCGGAAGAAGCCCGAATCATTGCGGTGGCAGATGCCTACGACGCCATGTCCAGCCGAAGAAGCTACCGTGACATCCTGCCGCAGGAGAAGGTTATCAGTGAAATAGAAAACGGAAAAGGAACCCAGTTTGATCCCGTATTTGCGGAAATTATGCTGGCCATGATTGAAGAAGATCCTGAATATAAGAACAGAGCGGATTAAAGCTTAGAAAGCATATCCCGGTCACATTTCCGGTAATAATATACACAGATAACCAAAGCGGCCAGTTCCGCTGCAGGGAAGCACCACCAGACCGCCTTGACATCACCGGTCAGGCGGGCGATGAGCCAGGCAATGGGCAGCAGGATAACCAGCTGACGGCAGATACTCATGATCATGCTGTAAACGCCTTTGCCAACCGCCTGGAAAACCGTCGAGAGCGTAATGCCGATAGCTGCGAGCAGGAAGCTGGCTGAGATGATCCGCATGGCAACGATGCCGATATCCGTCATCTGCGCGGTGATCTCCGCTTCCGCTTCAGACTCAAAGATGGACATGAGCTGTCCGGGGAAGATCATAAAAATCAGGGTACCGACAATCATAATTGTGCAGGCCCAGTACATCGCTACTTTAATGCAGCCATAGACGCGCTCCTTGATACGGGCGCCATAGTTGTAAGCCAGAATCGCGATGATACCGTTGGAAAGGCCGAAGACCGGCATGAAGATGAAGGACTGAAGCTTGAAATAGACGGACATAACGTTCAGAGCGGCGTTGCTTTCGGCAAAACCCGAAAGGATCCCGTTCATCCCGATGTTCATGACGGAACCGATGGACGCCATGATTGTGCTGGGAAAACCGACAGAGACAATTCCGGACAGATCATGACGGTTAATCTTGCAGAATCTGCGTTCGAGCCTGAGTTCCGGATTTTTTTTCTGATTCAGGAGAAATCCGATCCCGGCGGAAACGAATTGACCGATTACTGTCGCGATCGCGGCGCCGGATACGCCCATACGGGGACAGCCGAGCAGACCGAAGATCATAATGGGATCCAGAATGATGTTTGTAAGCGCTCCGCAAAGCTGGGTAACCATCGAGAGGATTGAATTGCCTGTGGCCTGGAGCATGCGCTCAAAGAAAATTGCAAGGAAAAGTCCCATGCTGAAAGCAGTTACAATGGTCAGGTAATCTGTACCCATGGAAAGAATGTTTTCAGCATTGGCCAGATTATCCGATACGACCAAACGCATGGTCGGGCCGGCCAGGAGAATGCCGAACAGAATGAAGAGGCCGCTGCCAAGCACTTCAATAAACATACCGTTCCAGGCACCGCGTTTAGCTCCTTCTGCATCGCGTTCGCCAAGGCGGCGGCTGAGCAGACTGTTGATACCGGTTCCCATGCCGGTGGAAAGCGCGATCATCAGCATCTGGAAAGGCATGGCCAGCGATACGGCTGTGAGTCCGTTCGGATCAAAACGGGAAACGAAAATGCTGTCTACAATATTGTAGAGTGCCTGGATCAGCATGGAAAACATGATCGGGATACTGACCTTTGGAACAAGGCGGGTCATCGGCATTGTGCCGAGAATCTCTGAACGATCTTTTGACTGCATGGGAGTTTCCTTTCCTGACAAATATCCGTAACGCCGGTATTGTACATACTTTTGGGATAAATGACAAGAAGGATTTGTTGCAGGCAACATATATATATTGTAGAATAAGATCAGATGAACAAATGCTTCAAAAAAGTCAGGAGAAAAGATTATGCTGAAAGTTGTACGAGGAAAAGACGTCCGAATGCTTCCCGGGTTGTTCCAGAAAAGAATGAAACTGAATGAAGAATACCTGATGGAACTGGATCCCGGTTGCCTGTTACAGAATTTTTATATTGAAGCAGGCATCATTCCGCCCGGCGGACAGGTAATCAACGATCCGGACAAAGCAAAAATGCATTGGGGCTGGGAAGCACCAAGCTGCCAGTTGCGCGGTCACTTTCTCGGCCACTGGCTGAGCGCCGCGGCAAAACTGTGTGCGGGAGGAGACAAACCCGAGTTGCGGGCGAGGGTGGATTTTATCGTCGAAGAACTGGCAAAATGTCAGGAGTTGAACGGAGGGGAATGGGTCGGATCCATTCCGGAAAAATATTTTTCCATGCTGGTTCCCGGCAGATATATCTGGTCTCCTCAATATACCATGCATAAAACGATTATGGGCCTGAAGGATGTATACGAACAGCTGGGAAACAAGATGGCCATTGATATCCTGAACCGTCTTGCGGATTGGTATGTCCGATGGGTGAAAGACATGCAGGGAAGCAATCCGGATGCTGTCTACAGCGGTGAACAGGCCGGCATGCTGGAAGTGTGGGCGGATCTCTATGCATTGATAAAAAATGAAAAATATCTTTTCCTGATAAAGGCATATGAGGAGAACGCACTTTTTGAACGGCTGGACAAAGGCGGAGACGCACTGAGCGACGATCATGCAAACGCATCGATCCCATTGGCGCACGGAGCGGCACGTCTTGCTGAAATAACAGAACAAGACATCTGGGTGAAACGTCTCGCGGCGTTCTGGCAAACTGCCGTGGAAAAACGGGGAATGTTTGCGACTACCGGCTGCAATGCCGGGGAATTCTGGATCCCGCCGCATGTTCAGGGCAGGTATCTTGGGAATGAGGATCAGGAATTCTGCACTGTTTACAATATGGTCCGTACGGCTGAATACCTTTTCCGCCGGACGGGAGAAAGCAAGTATGCGGATTATATTGAGAGGGCTTTGTATAACGGTTTCCTTGCCCAGCAGAACAAGGAAACCGGTATGCCGACGTATTTTCTGCCGCTGATTCCGGGCAGCCGAAAAAAATGGGGTTCCCGTACCAGGGATTTCTGGTGTTGTTTCGGAACAATGGTACAGGCACAGACACTGTATCCGGAACTGATCTGGTATTCAACGAAAGACAGCGTGACTGTGAGCCAGTATATTCCATCTGAGGCGGATATCATGATGCCTGACGGAAAAGTCCGGATTTTGCAAAAGATCCATATGAAAGATTACAACAATCAGGTGCTGTTCGATGAACACAGTGAGGGGCGTGTTTCCAGATGGAGCCTGAGATTCACTGTTTCATCAAACGTGAAGAATCAATGGACACTGAGACTCCGGGTTCCATGCTGGTGCACAGGAGAGCCAATACTGACGATAAATGGAGAAACACTGAGGGAAGTCCAACAAAATAGCTGGATTCAAATCAGACGAGATTGGGGAGAACAGGATGAACTTGACGTGTTCTTCCCAAGCAAAGTCATGTTTGAACGACTGGACGGAGCGGAAGAACTGGCTTGTGCTATGGACGGACCGATCGTGCTGGCAGGACTGACGGACCGGGATACGGGATTGCAGGGCGATCTGAATGATCCTGACAGTATCCTGCTGCCGGAACAAAGCCATACCTACGGCGCATTCGTGTGGACACAGAACGTGTATCAGACCAGGCATCAGAAAGAAAACTTCAGGATGATCCCGCTGTATGAAGTGACGGACGAAAAATATACGGTTTATTTCACTGTCGAAGAATAACGGAGGAAATGAATATGCTGTTTATCGGAATCTGCGGAGCGAGCGGAAGCGGCAAGAGCACGCTTGCCCATGCGCTGGAAGAAAAACTGGGAAAAGACCGCTGCCTTGTGATGCAGCAGGATTCCTATTACCGTGACCATTCGCATCTGACATTCGAACAGCGGGTTAAACTGAACTATGACGAACCGGGGATTTTTGATCATGATCTGTTACTGGAGGACATTCAGCAGTTGCTTCGCGGCGGGGGAATTACACGGAAAGGTTATAACTTTTCTGAACACCGGCGGGATGATAAACCGGACGAGATTATCCTGCCCAAAGAAGTATTGATTCTGGAAGGAATCCACTGCTTCCATGACAAGAGGTTAACGGAACTGATGTTCCTGAAACTGTATATGCAGGTGGAACCGGATATCTGCCTGCTGCGACGGATAGAACGGGATATCGTGGAACGCGGGCGGGACATCCGGGGAATCGGAGAACAGTAC
>CAZUXV010000010.1:0-29430 GCA_964624445.1 uncultured Oscillospiraceae bacterium
TCACCCCATTTGTTAGTAGTGTATCATACTTGTCTAACAAATGGGGTGCAGTTCACGGAGCGACAGGCCGGCCTTGTTTTCTTTCCGGTTATTTCCGCAGCGCCGGTTTGCGCCACGCATACACATACACGCCGAACAACGCCGCGGCGAAGACGATCCCTGCGGGATAGGCAACCGAGGAAGACAGGCCGAAGCCTTCGTTCGCCATGAGGATATAGGTCAGGCTCACGGCCGACATAAAAGCTGCCGGCATCGCCGTGAGGAGGGAGCCGTATTTCTTCTTTCCGAACCTCACCAGATACGCCGTGGCCATCCACAGGGAGATCATAGCCAGGGTCTGGTTGGACCAGGAGAAGTAACGCCAGACGATCTGGAAACCGTTGTTGTTGGTGACCGCGAACCAGGTGAGCAGTCCGCCAATCACCAGCAGGGGAACCGTGATCAGCAGGCGGTTTCGAATCGGTTTCTGGTCCAGCTTGAAGGTTTCCGCCAGGATCAGCCGGGCACTGCGGAAGGCGGTATCGCCGGATGTAATCGGGCATACAATCACGCCCACAATTGCCAGAATGCCGCCGAATGTGCCGAGCACGCCTGTGGAAATATCATAAACCACGTTGGAGGCTCCGGCCTTCAGAGCGTCGTTCAGCAGTTGCGTGGCCCCGTAAAAGGCTACGCCGGCAGCTGCCCAGACCAGGGCAATGACCGACTCGCCGATCATGGCGCCGTAGAAGATCCTCCGTCCCTGCTTTTCGCTGGTGATGCACTTGGAGATCATGGGCGACTGGGTCGCGTGGAATCCGGAGATGGCGCCGCAGGCCACCGTGATGAACATATACGGCCAGACGGGCGTTCCTTCCGGATGGAGGTTGGCGAGGGAAATCTCGGGGATGGTGAACCTTCCGCCGGAGAAGATGATCCCGCCGATGACAGCCGCGGCCATGGTGACCAGCAGCACACCGAAAACCGGATAAAGTTTGCCGATCACCTTGTCAATCGGCAGCAGGGTCGCCAGCAGATAATAAGCCAGGATCAAAACTGCCCAGAATGTGCCGTTCATCCAGTCCGGTGTCAGTTTGTCCAGCAGCCCCGCCGGGCTCGTCACGAACACGACGCCGCACAGTACCAGCAGGACCACGGAAAACACGCGCATAATCCATCTGACGGCTTTGCCCAGGACCACGCCGGACAGTTCCGCGATGGAACTGCCGCCATAGCGGCTGGAGATCATGCCGCTCATATAGTCGTGCACCGCGCCGCCAAGGATCGATCCGAGCACGATCCACAGAAAGACCACCGGGCCGAAAACCGCCCCCATCAGCGGCCCGAAAATCGGACCGGTGCCCGCGATGTTCAGCAGCTGGACCAGATAGGCCTTCCAGGGTTTCATCGGCACGCAGTCCACGCCGTCGTTCACGGCAATAGCCGGGGTCTGACGGTCGTCCGGGGCGAAGACTTTTTCTGTCAGGCGTCCATAGACCAGATAGCCGACCAGCAGAACAGCCAGGGACAATAACAGCGAAATCATTTGATCACGGTCCTTCTGTTTTTCTTTGTTTTCCATATATTACTATAAAATGACCGGATTGAAAAGCGAAAGGCCGGCCGACTGAAAAGTCGGCCGGTCCCGGGTTTTCAGAATGCACCTTACGCGCTGAAGCGCGTGTGCTTCCGCATCACAGTTCAAAGGCGATGATATCGCTCAGGGTGTCCTCGCCGAAGATATCATAGATATCAAAGCAAAACATCATCTGGACCGGATCGTCCTCATCCGACAGGTCCTCATGGGTGACGGTCATGCCGTCCTGCCAGGTGATCTCGCTGCCCAGGTATTCCGTCTCCTGGAGGTCTTCCTTGCCTTCCTCTTCATAATACATGGTGTAGACCGGCACGATCTTGTCGCCGGGCTGCAGCTTCGTCACGTTGCGGATCGGCAGGCCGTTGGCGTCGTAACCGGCGTTGGCGCCGATGATCCGGCCCTCGGTGCCGCCTGCCGGGAAGACGACCACCAGGTAGGTATACTCGCCGTTCAGCTTCACCGGGATCAGGCTCCGGCGGCTGTTCTCGTTCGCGGTCTGGTCATACAGCGGCACTGGCTGCCCGCCGAAAACGGGCCAGGTGCCGTCGTACAGGCTGACCACGGTGCCTGTCTTCCAGTCGATCAGGTTGTTCTGCATGGTGCCGAAATCCACATAGCAGATTTCGTCTTCGTTCTCGCTCAGGTCCATCATGAGCATGCCTTCGACATAGTCCAGGTTGGCCAGGTCCTCCTGAGAAAGCTGAACGGTAAAGCCTTCGTCGTCATCCGCGAGCGAATACGCTTCAATCTCGATCTCATTGCCGTAGCATTCCTCCTCGTCGTCCCAGAAAAGGCAGCCGTCGTACCAGGAGAAAGGCACGAAGCATTCTTCCTCATCGAACTGATAGTCGGAGTTGAACTGGCAGGTGCCGGTGACGCTGCAGCTGTAGCTGCCGCCGATGAGCTGGTCCACATAGTCGCTGACGAAGGAAACCCAGTTCGGGATCACATCGGTCAGGGCGAATCCGGCTTTATACTCGTCAAAGGATTCGGCAGTGTCCTGGGGCAGGAGAATGGCCATGCCGCAGACAGTATCCAGATTGTCCGTCTGCTTGCTCAGGATCACAGCCCTGGACAGACAGCGCTTCGCCTCGGAAGCGGTTACGGCGTCAAACTGGGAATAAGCGTCCAGCACAGCGCCCAGGTCCACCATGTCCCAGCTGCCGTCGTCGAAGGACCCGAAGGTATACATCCGGCTGCGGCCGCGGCGTACGGCGGACAGGTTGCCGCCCTCGAGCTCGCCGGACATGACGCCGGCAAACTGTTCCATGCTCTTTTCCAGCGCGCCGACTTCAGAAAGCTTCACGGCGCTGAGGGTCAGGTAGTCGTCCGGCGTGTTCGCCAGGCCGGCTTCCATGTAGTTTTCGATGATGCTGCCGCACAGGTCTTCAGCCGGAATGGACGGATCGTTCTTCAGATCCTCCAGCCAGCCGGTATAGTACCAGCCGGTGCCGGGTTCCAGTTCCTCGCTGGCGACATAGTAATCAATATTGTAATGGGAGAGCATCGCAGCCATCTCATAGGTGCCCATCATGCAGGCGTCACAGCCGAAGATGTCGATATGCCAGTCCGGCACGTTCAGGCTGCCCAGCACCTTGTTGATCTCCACAACTGTCAGGCCGTCGTCGTTGGCTGTTTCGTCAAAGCAGACGCCGCCTTCGGAGCCCGCGCCGTGGTCCCACAGGATCACGATCATCCGGTCGGCGGGATACTCTTTCAGGCCGTATTCCAGGAACTCCTTCAGGCTTTCCGGGCTGCCCATGGACTTGCGGCCCCAGTCTTCCGCCTCGTCCGCTTCGCTCTGGAAGGAAAGCAGGTTACGGGTGTTTCCCTTCAGCAGATCCAGGGACCATTCCTTCGCGCCGCCGGCCAGCACGACAATATTCATGTCCTCCGAGGGATCCGCGTTCGCCATCTCGATCAGGTCCTCGCATGCGTCTTCCTGCAGGTCGGTGCCGCACATGTAGACCAGCAGGGTGGTGGTTTCCGCCTCGGCCAGCGCGCAGCCCAGGCACAATGCCAGCATAACCGCCAGCATACAGATGATCTTTTTCATATTCCGACAGCCCTTTCAGATGCAGTATGGTGCCGGACATAATTATACAGATGATCCGAATCCGGTCAACAAAAAGATCAGGGAAACCCGCTTTTTCTGTCCTTTCCCCTTGCAATCAGCGGCATTTTCTGTATAATAGCAAAGGTTTGTTTTGTCATAAGACGGCAGGCTGAAAAAACCGGGAAAAGTCCCGGAAGAAGAAGAGGTAGAAACCATGAAGAAACTGTTTGCCCTGATGCTGGCCCTGTGCCTGCTCGGTTCCTGCTGCGCTGTTGCGGAAGAAGGAACCAAAGAAATTTCCTGGGGAGATGTTGAAGCCATCAGTGCTCTTCACGAAGGTTCCTTCCAGGCGATCGCTGATACCGGTCTGATCATGTATGTCCCGAATTCCTTCGCCGCGGTTGAACTCACTGAAGAACAGATTGCCCAGGGCAATTTCTTCCTGCTGAAGGACGAAAACAACTATCGTGTTTCCGCAATGCTCCAGTCCCTTGGCACCCTGGAACTCTCTGATTTCGTTGCTGAACAGCTCAAAGCCGGCGCCACTGAAATGGAAGAAGTCGCCTTGAACGGCATTCCCGCGATGAGCTTCGAGTTCGACGTGAACGGCGAAAAAATCGGCTGCATCGCCCTCTACAACAATACAGACAACACTGTGCTGACCCTGTCCTTTGCTCCGGCCAATGATGAAGCCTACCAGGAGATCATTGCCCTGATGTCAGGTTCTATCCAGGCGGCTGAATAATCCGGTTCGTCCAATAGCAAAGCGTAAGGCGCGGTTCGCAAAAACCGCGCCTTTTTTTTCGTTTTTATCCGGCATTCAAATAGATCTGAACGAGAACTCAAAAGCCAGCGGCTTTGACACATCCAGCAGATATTCCGGGTGGGTGCGCGCACCCCAGCTGTCATCCCCGCCGACGCCCATCTGCCTCGCGCTCATTTTCAGCACGGTGTAGTTCACCGGGGGCAGCTCATAACCATGGGCCGCGTTTTCGATTTCGTGGGGCGTCCAGGGCAGGGCGGAGAATTCCCCGCCGTTCAGCCAGAGTTTCAGGCCCCGTCCCTTCGCGTCCGTAACCTCCGCCCAGCGGACGCCGGTGCAGTTGCCGCACTCCTGGGGCATCAGGTAGGGCGTCATGTTTTCCGCGGCGCGGTAATCAAAAATCCCGAGCCGGGCGCCTTCCCGGCGGTCGACATAGTTTTCAAGCGGCCCGAGGCCGAAGAAGCGCACCCGGTCGTAATCCGCACTGAGCTTCGTGATCATGCCGAACTCCGGCATGTCTCCCAGTTCCTTCACGGGATCCATGGCCAGGCGCACATCCACCCGGCCGCAGGGGCGGACCCGGTAAGTCACCTCACAGACGGCAGCGGGCGTTGTCGGCAGGTCATAGGTCATCGTGAAGGATACGCTGCCGTCCGCTTCCGTCACCGGTTTCACGGCGGCGTTCTTTTTGCCCGTCTCCGGGGTGAAGCCGGCCATGACGTACAGCGAGGCTGCCTTCCACTGCGCGTAGCGCTGGGGCATGCGGTTGCCACAGTCGTTGTTGGTCGGGGCGCGCCAGAAGTTCGGCAGCAGCGGCGTCTTCAGATACTCGACGTCCCCGGCCCGATAGGAGGTCAGGGCGCCGGCGCCTTTGGCAAACTGGACGCTGAAGTCCTCCCCGCGCACGGTGATGTTCCAGGGGCTGACCATGGAGAAGAGCTCTCCGTGCAGACGCCGGCAGACATGCTCCTGCTTTACGGTCCACACACCCTGACCGAAGGCGGTCTCATATCCCGCTTCGGCCCAGGGGGTATCCTCCCGCAGAAGGAAGGACACGGTCACCGCGTATTCACCCGGCTCCGTCTGTTTTCCGAAGGGCAGCGGATACACCGCGGAAGAAAGCGGAGCAACATCCGTTTCGATTTCTTTCCGGGCAATCTCCCGGCCGTCCCGTTCCAGAACAGCCACGCAGCGGTAAGCTGCGGTAGACGTGAACATATGCCGGTTGACTACTTCCACCTTTTCCGCGTCCGGCCTGACAGCAATATTCTGATAGTTGTACTTCACTTCCTGCAGTTTCGGCGTCTCCCGGCCATCCGCGAAGACAATGCCGTTGCCACAGAAAATACCGTCGGTAGGCCGGTCATCCCAGTCGCCGCCGTAGGTCAGGCATTCCTTTCCAAAGCGGTCCCGGCTGACGATGGCCTGGTCGATAAAGTCCCAGATGAATCCACCCTGATACAGTTCCTCCTCGTAAGCCAGCTCGGTATATTTGTGCATGGCACCATTGGAGTTCCCCATGGAATGGGTATATTCACAGAGGATGAAAGGTTTCTCCCGGTGTTCCTTCAGATATTCCCGGACTCTGTCCGCGGGGGTATACATTTCCGTCTCAATATCGGTAATCTCCCGCAGGCGCAGGGAGGGATCGAAGGCGTCCACCTGGTGGTCACCTTCATAATGCACGGGACGGGTGGGATCGAGGCGTTTGAATTCCCGGCTCATTTCCAGGATCACCGGTCCGGTCAGGCTCTCGTTTCCGCAGGACCAGATGACCACACAGGGATGGTTCCGGTCCCGGCCCACCATGGAACGGACCCGGTCCAGGAGCAGCGGCTGCCAGGCCGTCTGCGCCCCGGGGAACATCTGGTCCTTGCCCACGTATCCCTGCCAGACCATGTCCCACATGCCGTGGCTTTCCATGTTATTCTCGTCGATCACATAAAGACCCAGCTCGTCGCAGAGACGGTAGAGGACGCTGGAGTTCGGGTAATGGCTGGTACGGACTGCGTTGATGTTGTTCCGCTTCATCAGGAGCAGGTCCCGGCGGATCTTCTCCTCCGTCACAGCCCGGCCGGTCTCGCCGCAGAAATCATGACGGTTCACACCCTTGAAGACCACGCGGATGCCGTTGATCCGGATAACGCTGTCCCTGATTTCGATCTTCCGGAAGCCAACCTTCTGGAGGGCTTTCTCCTCCGTACCGTCCGGAGCGGCCAGGCAGACTTCCAGTTCATACAGATACGGATCCTCCGCGGACCAGAGGCGCGGACGGTCTACTTTCAGCACACCGGACGTTTCAAGAACGCCGGAGATCCTGCCTTCGGCCTCAGCGAGCACCTTGTTCCCTTCCTTCAGGCGAACCGTAAGGCGCGTGCCTTCCGGCGTTTCCGTTTTCACCTGCCAGGACAGGACGCCTTTGGCAAAGGCCTCATCCGGTTCGGCAGTGACCTTCAGGTCCCATACATGGGCAGCGGGAACGGCGTAAAGATACACGTCCCGGAAGATGCCGGAGAAGCGCAGGAAATCCTGGTCCTCCAGCCAGCTGCCGGCACACCAGCGGTACACCCGGCAGGCCAGTTTGTTCTCCCCTTCCCGCAGGGCATCCGTCAGCTCAAACTCATGCGGGGTGAAGCTGTCCGAAGAAAAGCCGATATAGGTCCCGTTCAGCCACAAGGCCACACAGCTCTCCACGCCCTGGAAGGAAATGAAAAGGCGTTTGCCCCGCATGTCCTCCGGCAGGCGGAAATACTTCACATAGCAGGCGACCGGATTGTAATCCTTCGGCAGATCGCCCGGGCGCAGCTCCTCCAGCCCGTCCCAGGGGTACTGGGTGTTGGCATACTGCGGCGCACCGTATCCTTCCATCT
Organism: uncultured Oscillospiraceae bacterium; assembly: GCA_964624445.1. GTDB lineage: Bacteria > Bacillota > Clostridia > Christensenellales > Aristaeellaceae > Aristaeella. The sequence continues at coordinate 7,266 of CAZUXV010000010.1, forward strand.
GGATATGGGCAGGCACACGGATATCGTTCCAGCCGCGGCAGTCGAAATCCACCCCTTCAAAGCCGGGAATCACCTGTGCCGGATTGACGGCATGGGCGAACTTCCACAGGCCGTTCAGGGACAGGCGGTACGCGGGCTGCAGCGCGTGGTCGGAATGCGGATCCAGCCGGTTCTCGCGAAAGAAGCCGGGGTCCTTCAGTCTGCTTTCATCAAAGGTCATATTCAACGTACCTCTCGGTCTGATTTTTTCAGTAAGATCAATATACCACACAACCGGGGATTTTCATAGTGGAAAAACGGATCCGGCCCGCTTCAGCCTTGACAAAAATGCCCAAAGCGAATGGAATCGGAGCACAGATAAAAATCTCCCCCTGTGCGGAGTATATAACGGGTAACAAATAACATGAACAAAAAGGTATTCAAAAAGGGTGAAGTCGTTTTCCGCGAAGGAGACCAGGGCACCAATTTCTACCAGATTACGAAAGGAACCGCCGGCATCTATCTCCACTACGGCCAGGCGGGACCAGCAGAAACTGACAGATATGAAAACCGGCCAGTATTTCGGCGAAATGGCCATCATTGAAGCGTGGCCCCGCAGCGCGACCGTCGTGGCGGAAGAAGACCTCCACACCATCGAGCTGACCGGCAGCAATCTGGTCGAATATTTCCGGGAGCAGCCGGACAAGATCATGGCGCTGATGAACCAGCTGGGCGACCGTCTGCGCCAGGTGACCGCCGATTATGACGAAGTGATTGCCTTCCTCAAGGAAAAGCAGTCTGCCGGTGCCGAAAAGAAAGAAGGCTTCCTGGCCAAGCTGCTGAAGTATAAGAAAATCGCCAACCTGTCCGGCAAACTGGCCGGCTGCACCGTTGAAGACGAGATCCGCCAGAAGAACGCCGGCAAGGGTGCGGAAGCCGCCATGCAGGTCAAATCCTTCTCCAGGGGCCAGATCATCTTCCGTGAAGGCGACAAAGGTACCTATATCTACCAGATCCACAGCGGGTCCGTCGGCATTTATTCCAAGTACGGCACACCCGAACAGACAAAACTGACCTCCCTCTATACCAACGCGTTCTTCGGCGAGATGGCGCTGGTCGGTAACGATCCCCGCAGCGCGACGGCCGTGGTTGAGGAAGACGACACCATCCTGGAGTACATCGGGGCAGGAGATATGGAAGAGCTCTTCAAGATCAATCCCTTGAAGGTGGATATGATCCTCAGCCATCTGTCCAACCGGCTCAGAAGGCTGTCGCTGGACTATGTCAATGCATGCGCAAAGGCTACCGAGGACGCCTGATATACGGGTACAGCACAAAACTGATTCCCGGGACCTGGTGAACGCCGGGCTCCCGTTTTTTTGTTCAGCCGCCGGAGCCAAAGGAGGAACCATGAACATCTATATCGACACCTGCGTACTTCCCCGCTCGAGGCTGGATGCAGGAAGGATCTACCGGGAAAGGTACGGATCCTCCCTGGGCTTTGAGCTGCTGATGATGTTTGACCTGCCAAGCTTCGAGGACAGCCTGAAGCAGAACCTGGAGCTGTATGCGGAAGGCCCCCTGACCTTCCACGAACCGGTCTGGGGTGTGGACCATGCCGTGCCCCGGGGCAGCGTCCCGTGGGAGGAAGGCATGTATCACCTGCGGCTGACGCAGAAATACGCCGCAATCCTGCATCCCCCGACGATGGTCGTCCATCTCAGCAACAGCCCGGTCCGTCCCGGCATGCGGGACATTATGCTCCGGAACGCGCTGGAAAACCTGGAAGAGCTGCAGGAGATGTTTCCCGATGTCCGGCTCCTGACAGAGAACACGGGCATCCGGGTGGACAGGACGCAGCTGCTGGACCAGCAGGAATTTACCGACCTGTGCCGTTCCCGGAAACTGCCGGTCCTGATTGACGTAGGCCATGCCAACGCGAACAGCTGGGACCTGCCGAAGCTGATCCGGGACCTGGGCAGCCAGATCGAAGGCTTCCACCTGCACAACAACGACGGCGTCCACGATCTGCACAACCGGCTGCGGGACGGAACCCTCAGCCTTCCGGCCCTGATCCCCTGCATAGAGCAGTATGCGCCGGACGCGATGCGCGTCATCGAATACACCCGCCCGCCCCTGCACGGGGAACCCCTGCTGGAAGACATCGCGTACTTGCAGAAACTGTCAGAAAAATCTGGTCAAGGAGAGTGAGCGCATGTGGCTGGAATCCAGGCCTGAATGGTTTGAGTATATCCTGACCAACATGAAGGACGCAGTGCTGCTGACCGCGAAAAACGGCGACCTGCTCAACGCCAACCCGGCTGCCCGGGATCTCCTGGGGCTTGAACTCCACGGCGGCGTTAAGATCTGGGATGCGATCCCCTTCGTGGAGGAGAATGATGCTCTGATCCAGCTTTTCATCGACGGCGTCATGCAGGAGCGGTCGGTGAATTCCACCGTCCGCTATGTGAATCCCGACGGACAGCATTTTCACCTGCATGTGACTCTGACCAGCGGACAGGATGACGACGGGATGATCCTGGTTGTAATCCACGACCTGACCAGCCTGACCAAGGTCCACTCTGCCTTTGCCCGGTATACCTCCCCGGAGATCGCAGACTACGTACTGTCCACACCGGAAGGGGCGAAGCAGGGCGGCTCGAGCCGGGAGGTCAGTATCCTGATGAGCGACCTGCGGGGCTTTACCGCCATGAGCACACAGATGTCCTCCGAAGACCTGATCACCATGCTGAACCACTATTTTGAGATCATGTCCGCGGTGATCCGCTATTTCCGTGGAACCGTGATCGAATTCCTGGGCGACGGGATCTTTGTGGTCTTCGGCGCTCCGCTGGAACTGCTGGACCATGCCTCGGCCGCCGTCGCCTGCGCCATCGACATGCAGAACGCCATGGAGGAAGTGAACGCCTGGAACCGGGAGCACGGCTATCCCGACCTGGAGATGGGCATCGCCGTCAATTCCGGCACCGCCGTGGTGGGGAACATCGGATCGGAACAGAAAATGAAATACGGCTGCATGGGCGAAACCGTCAACCTGGCCGGCCGGCTTGGAAGCCTTCAGCCTGGGCGGCGAAGTCTGTGTTTCTGATGCCACCCGCAGGCTGCTACCGCAAAAGCTCATGGTCATCGAGGAGAACTCCTTCATGCCCAAGGGCGGCAGCACCCTGATGAAGTTCTACAACATCGGCGGGTACGGGGAAAGCTACACCTTGAGCAGTTTCACCCGGGGAATCAAATGGCGACCGCTCTCCGAAGCGAAGGAACTGACCTATTACCTGCTGGACGGAAAGACCGTGGATCCGGAACCCCATACGGGCACCCTGACCGAAGTCTCCACAGATCGGAGATTCGGCCTGCTGGTCACGGAAGACGCGCTGCAGCCGCTGCAGAACCTGCTGCTGAAGATCAGCGGGATCGAAGTGTACGCCAAGGTCAAAGACAACGAGGCCCGCGGCTGCAGGATCGGTTTTACGACGAATCCGGAAGGTTTCTCCGAACTGATCTCCTGAATCATCCCTCAGAATATCAAAACCCGGAGCCATACCAGGCTCCGGAGTTTTTGCGCGGGACGGTCATCCGTTGGATCTCACCACATCCAGCGGTTCCAGTGTATCCGCGTCCAGGGCGATCTCCCAGTAGGAATCCCCGATCGCAACGATCCCGTACCACTGTCCTTCCGCTTCCAGATACAGGAGCGAAATCCCGTCTACCATGTCCTCGGTGACCTTCCGGCCGCCGATCTCATAGTCTTCCTCTTTGATATAGCGGGCAAACTCCTCCCGGACGACGGCTTCGGCGTCGTCTGTCCGGTGTTTCGGCGTCTCCCCGGTCATCGCGTTGACCCATACCTCCGCCTCCCGGTCTTCCGTTACGTTATAGAAACCGAAGACCCAGCAGGGATCGGCGAACGCCTCCAGCCAGTTGCTGTGACCGGTATACAGGGCGGTGGATACCCGGCAGGCGGAACAGTCCATGCCGTACCGTTCATCCAGGAAAGCCAGCGCCTTCTGCCGGGCTTCTTCCTCCGGCACCGCAGCGGACGCCGGATCGCCGTAACGCCACTCCAGGACCGGCGCTTCCAGTAGGCCGGAAGGCCGGGGTTCGCCTTCGTGATACAGCGAGAGCCGCTGGCTTTCCCAGTACAGAAGCTCCATCAGCACCCCGCAGTGCTCATACTTCTGCGCCGACGTCCAGTAACGGAAGGGTCCCAGCTCGTTGACCAGGTCCGCGTAATACTGATTGATCCCGTAGTCCACGCTGAACCGGTCTGTTACGAGATCCCGGGCTTTGATCCGGTCCCGGACTTCGGCGCTGTTCTCCCCGTTCGGATCGATCCGGAGGGCGTTCTCCGGGTTTTCGTACAGGGACTCGTACCGGACCCCGTCCGCAAGCAGGAGCACCTGCGGATCTTCACTCTCCGCCTCCAGGTAAAGGGCGCAGACGAAGACCGGCTCTTCTCCCCGGGTATCCCAGAATTCCACGTCCCAGGTACCTTTCGGCGAATAAAAGCTGCCCTGGAAGTCCGGCTTCCGGTAGCTGGAAACGACGCAGGTCAGGTCAAACAGGACGCCAGAGGTAATCTCCGTCCCGAATTCGGGAATCAGCCGGAAAGCCAGCTTCTTCGCCTTCTCCGCGCTGATCGTTTTTCCGTCCTCCGGGGGCAGGACGGGCGCGGCGGACGGATCAGACCAGAACTGCGGATATTCACGGGCAAAGGCCGCGTTCACCTGCCAGTCCCACAGGCGGCTGTCGCCATACTGTTCGGCCCACAGACCATGTGCATCATCCTCGGTCACGGCGCTCTCAGCGCATCCCGCCGGCAGGGCTGCCGCCAGCATCACCAGGCACAATGCCCAGACAATGATCTTTTTCATCGGGATATTTCTCCTTCAGGTTCTTTCATAAAACAGACGATCCGCAATCGCGGATCGTTCCGTATCATCATTCATTTTCGCAATACAGGTATTCCACAAGCTCATACACCGCCAGCTGATCTTCCGAAATCTCCGTGGTCGGGGTCAGGTCCAGCTCCTTTGCGTGGCGGATGATCTCCCTGCTTCCCTGCCCGACGATCATCCCGGCCAGCGCCTGCTGTTCCTCGCTGCCGGTCGCCATACCATAGGCGAGGTTGTGGGCGATCCACTGGGCTTTCAGAAAGGAAAGCGAACCGTACACTTCTTCACTGAAGTATTTATGCTTTGCCACAATCTCCAGTACCGCTTCCATCTCCGCCTCGTCGTTTATCTGCAGGGATTCCCGGATACAGATAGCGATATATTTTTTCCCCGCCCGGTAGAAGCTGACGTTGATCTTTCCCTTCTGGTCCCTTCCCTGCCCGCGAATATAGACATGCACCGTTTTTTCGTTATACTTTTCCCGCGCCGCCGCCAGGCGGTCCTCCCAGGCAGGGGCGGTCTCCGCCATTGCGGATGAAAGGATCAGCAGCAGCGCCGCCAGGACACAGCAAACACGCAGCGCCGCCCCGTGAAAAGGCGCGCCGGTCCGACACGATCCGGCTGTCCTTGTCCGCATCTGTTTCAGTTCTCCTTTTTGTTTTTCCGCCGGCGGATGACCAGGGCAGTCACGGCCGGCACTGCCAGCACCAGCAGATAAGGCAGGGCAGCCAGCAGGAAATCCCCCATATCCGTGAAGAACGCGCCGGCCGCCGGCAGGAAACCGGTCTGTTCCGGTTCATGTTCGACTGTAGGCACGGCTGTCGGCTCCACGGTCGGCGAGGCTGTAGGCGCGGCCGTCTGTGCAGGCATCGCAGCTTCTTCCGCCGCTTCGTAAGCAGCCGCCTCCATGGCGGACTCCTCCTCATATGCGGCTTCCATGGCGTAATCCGCTTCTTCCGCATCGGTTTCAGCCGCCTCTTTCGGGGCGGCGGTAAAGGCATTCTGCACGGCGCCGGCCGCCTTCAGGGCTTCCCTGTCTTCCGCTTCCGCGTCCGCAGGGACTCCGGCCGCTCCGTCAACAGCAGCGGCCTGCATATAGGATTCCATCATCAGCGGTTCTTCCGCGGCGGCTTCTTCCGCTTCTTCAGCGGTTTCCATCACCGCGCCCGCAGCAAGTTCCGTGGCCGGTTCAACGGCGGTTTCCACGGTGTCCTGTTTTTCCGCTTCAAAGGAAACGGGGGATGACAGGGACTTTTTTGAATTCCGGTAGAGCAGCGTACCACCGATCAGGAACACAAAGACCGCGGCCACGCTGAGGATCCTTGTCCAGCGGACAATGGAAAGGGTGTGTTTCGGGGCAGGTTCTTCGGCGGGAGCGGTACTGCCCGCTTCCGCACGTACGGCGTTCATCCACCGGTCATGGAAATTCGCGGGCATGGGCGGGACTTCTTCAGCCATCTGCGCAAGCGCTGCGTCCAGTTCCGCATCCGTTACCAGCATCTGTTCAGCTTCTGTCTTCTTCATGACCGCAGCCTCCTTTCATCTTTTTTGACGTTTCCCGGCGGGGAAAGTTCCCTCTCCGCCGAAAGAATCTCTTTCAACCGGGCCTTGGCCCGGTTCACCCGGCTTTTGACCGTGCCCTCCGATACACCGAGGGCCTGCGCGGCCTCCTCATAGGAAACCTTTTCCAATTGGGTCAGGATCAGCGCTTCCCGCTGGTCGTCCGGCAGGAGGGCAATGGCCTCCCGCAGGCGCTGCCGCTCATCCTTCGCGACCACCTGCGCCTCGGTTCCGGGAGCATCGTCCGCGGGATCAAAACCCTGTTCCACCATGGGTTCCATGGAAACGCTCTGATCCCGTTTCTTCTTCCTCAGCCAGTCCATGCAGCAGTTGGCCGCAATCCGGTAAACCCAGCTTTCCAGCGCGCACTCACCCCGGTAATTCGCCAGGTTCCGCCAGATCCGGATCATCGCCTCCTGGCCGCAGTCCTCGGCGGCTTCCCGGTTGCCAGTGTGGTGCCAGCAAACGCGCCAGACCAGCTGCTCAAGCGGTTCCATCAGCCGCTCAAACGCTTCGGGATCGCCGCTTTGCGCCCGGCGCAGCAGCAGTTCGTCCAAGCCGTTTCCTCCCTTCTAATCCTTCGGCAGCATGGCGGAGCTTTTGATCCGCCGGCCGAGCCGCCGTTCCACGTAATCTTTCAGTGCGGTAAAGGGCGCCGTCATCTCCGGTGTATTGATCCACGCAGCCGAGCCGATGGTCAGCGCGTTCCGCATCCAGCGGACCTGGCCCGGCGTCATCGGCGTCTGGTCCCGGCGGCTCTGACAGGCGCCGCAGCAGATTCCGCCCTCCTCCGCGTCAAAGAAAAAGGGGCCTTCCTCTTTCAGCTTCTCCCCGCAGAACACGCAGTGGTTCAGCCGGGGCTTGAAGCCCTGGCAGGCAGAGAAGTGCAGCAGGAAACCCGCCAGCAGCGGCTTCCATTCCTGGTCGGAAAAGGTGAGCCGGGACAGGGTATGCAAAAGAAGCATGAACAGCTCCTGCTGCTCCTGTTCCGGTTCAGCTACCGCCTCCGCCAGGTTCAACAGCCAGATGCCGCAGGTGAGCCGGTCATAGTCGCTGCGCAGCGGGTAAAAGGTTTCAATCAGACGGACGGAGGTCACGGTCACGTGTCCTCCGTTCTCATGCAGCATATAGTCACCCAGGGCGAAAAGCTCGCCTGCGTTCAGGTTGTGAGACTTGGGTTTCCGGCAGTTCCGGATGATCGCGTCAATCCGTCCCCGGGAGGGGGACAGCAGGGTGACCATCCGGTCGTTGTCCCGGTAATTGACGTGCCGCAGCACAATCGCTGTGTTCTCTGTCTGGATCATCGCGTCCTCTTGTATCGAAATGTTCAGAAGCGCAAGGTCTCATGGATCACGGAGGGATCCATGTGCTTCAGATCCTTTGTGCCGGTGCGGATCATCATCGCCTGCAGCTGGCCGGCGATCTTTTTCAGCGTATCCCGGACGCCTTCCGCGCCTTTTTCTTTCAGGGGGCCTATGAGCGCCTTGCCGACGGTCACGGCGTCCGCGCCCCGGGCCAGCGCCTTGAAGGCGTCAAAACCGGATTCGATGCCGCCGTCCGCGATCAGGATCAGGTCATGCCCGACAGCCTTGCGGATCTCCGGCAGGATCATCACCGGCGGCACGGCGTAGCGCATCAGCCCGTTATGATGGCTGAGCACCAGGCCCGCGGCGCCCAGGTCCCGGCAGCGGAGCGCGTCCTGCGCGCTGAGCGCACCCTTGATAAAGAAAGGCAGTCTGGTCGCCCTGATATACTTCTCCAGTTCCGCCAGGGTCGGCTGCTTCATCTGCCGCCCGACGACAATGGAATTCTCCGCGTCGTCCACGTTCACGGCGTGCTCCACATCCATGCCCACCGCGGCGGCGCCGTTCGCCTCCGCGAACTCAAGACGGCTCATAATCTCCTTCTCGTCCGCATAGGGCTTGATGATCTTCATCACCTTCGCCCCGGTGGCGAGAACCTTTCCCATCTCCTCGTTAACGCCCATTCCGATGCTGACCGGCGCTCCGGCCTGCTTCGCGCCCTCCGCCATGGAAACCAGGTCCAGATGGCTGAGCGCGGCGGTCATAACGGGCATCGCAAAGGTTTCGCCCAGGAAGCGGAAGGCTGTGTCCGGATAAACCGCCCCGACGATCCGGCTCTCCACGAGCAGGGAGTCCATATACATCCTGGCAATCTGTACGGAATCGCCTTTGGCGTCACAGATCATCGATATCCCTCCATCACTCATTATGCATTGATTACTCTGTTCTGAGCGCAACCACCGGATCCTTGCGGCTGGCGATCCGGGACGGGATGATGCCCGCGATCAGGGTCAGCAGCATGGAAATGATGATCAGCGCAACCCCGGCCAGCGGCGGCAGCGCGGCAATATCCGGAATGCCGGTCAGGTTGCCGAGGATGATGTTGGCAATCACCGTCAGTCCCAGGGTCACCAGGATGCCAATGACGCCGGCGGCAAAGCCCACGATGAGGGTCTCCGCATTGAAGACCCGGGAAACGTCCCGGCGGCTCGCGCCGATGGAGCGCAGGATACCGATCTCCTTGGTGCGCTCCAGCACGCTGATGTAGGTAATGATCCCGATCATGATCGACGAGACCACCAGGGAGATCGCCACGAAGGCCACCAGCACATAGGAGATCGCGTTGACGATGGTCGTCACGGAATCCATCAGCAGACCCACCAGGTCCGTATAGCTGACGGCGCGGTCCTCGCCGACGCTGGCGTTGTAGGCTTCGATCTTTTTGGTAATCGTGCCCTTGGCTTCAAAGTCCTTCGGATAGATCAGCACGGCGGCGGGCTTGTCCGGATCGCTGAGGCCCATCTTCTCCAGGTTCGCCTGGAGCGAGTTCCCGCTGATCATCATAACGCCCTCGCCCACGAATTCCTTGAGCAGGTCCTTGGTCAGGAACATGCGGTACTCCTCCGGGATCATTCCCTTGGGAATGAGGCCCTTGTCCTCCAGCATCTCCATGAATTCTTCCACTTCCATGGAATCCAGCAGGGACAGGGCGTCCTGCTCCACGGCGGAGAAAGCCTGGCCGGTGAACACATCCGTATCCGGAGTGGCCATCTGTTCCTTCACGATCTCACTGTTCTTCAGCTCTTCCAGCAGCCAGTCCACCAATTCGCTCCGGTAGCCGATGCCGCCGGATTCGGAACCGAAACCGCTCTTGGTGGGCTTCAGAATACCCACGACCTTCAGTTCCAGGGCGTTCTCCAGCTTCTGCGCGATGAAGTCCGCGTCTCCTGACCGGTCCGTCCACAGCGCGCCGTAGCGGTCGAACACCTCCGTGTTCAGCAGCAGCTTAAAACGCATGTTCAGGAGGTCTTCATAGGTGAATTCCAAGTCCTCGGTCTCCAAGGGAACGCCGTGCATCAGCTGGTCGAACTGTTCCTTCAGCTCGCTCTGATCCCGGATGCCCAGGGAATAAAGCGTATAGTCGCTCAGTTCGTTCCGGTCGTTGAGGATAATGACGACCTCGTCCTTCTCCTTCGGCATGCGTCCGGAAAGGACGGCGTACTGGGAGCGGAGCAGCTCGTCGTTGTCCAGCATGGGTGTGAAGACGTCCAGCCGGCGGGCAGTGGTGCTCATCACGGTTTCCTGGATGCCGGAGGACGAACCCATCAGGCTCATCATATCGCCCATGCCCGTCGATTCCATGACGGTGGACGGGTTCACCTGAACCGGCTTCTCCAGGTCCGTCCGCCAGATCAGCAGGGGCGTATTGTATTCATACCGGATGCCGGAGACCAGCGCATCGATCCCGTTGGCGGGATCCTCCAGCCAAGCCTTGAAGGCGGTCAGGTTGTTCTCCGTCACGCCGCCCATCCAGGAGCTCATCAGCTTGGTCATACGGCTGCCGGAATAAACCTTGCCGTCCTCCCTTTCCTTTCCTTCCGTGTCGATATCCATGAGTCCCGCCACCGTGTCCGTCATGTCCACGGTGCGCTCGTCAATCTCCAGAGGATAGGAGGACAGCGTGTCCCGCTGCACCCGCTCGATATACCGGTTCACACCGTTGGAAAGGCTCAGGATCAGCGCGATACCGATGATGCCGATGGACCCGGCAAAGGCCGTCAGGATCGTGCGGCCCTTCTTGGTCATCAGGTTGTTCAGGCTCAGGTTCAGCGCGGTAAGGAAGCTCATGGAAGTCTTCCGGTCCGTCTTCCCCGCCTCGGCCTGCGTGTCCGAAGCCCGGTCTCCCGACCCGGCGCTGTCGCTGACGATCTTTCCGTCCAGCAGGCGGATGATCCGGGTGGCGTACTGGTCCGCCAGGTCCGGGTTATGGGTCACCATGATCACCAGCCGGTCCCGGGCGACCTGCTGCAGGATCTCCATGACCTGGATGCTGGTCTCGCTGTCCAGGGCGCCGGTGGGTTCGTCCGCCAGGAGCACTTCCGGATCGTTAACCAGGGCCCGGGCAATGGCCACGCGCTGCATCTGGCCGCCGCTGAGCTGGTTCGGCTTCTTCTTCAGCTGGTCCCCGAGGCCCACCTTCTCCAGCGCCTCCGTGGCCCGGCGGCGCCGTTCCTCCCGGCTGACGCCGGACAGGGTCAGGGCCAGTTCCACATTGGCCAGCACGGTCTGGTGCGGGATCAGGTTATAGCTCTGGAACACAAAGCCCACGGAATGGTTCCGGTAGGTATCCCAGTCCCGCTCCGTAAACTGCTTGGTCGATTTGCCCCGGATGATCAGATCGCCGGAGGTATAGCGGTCCAGACCGCCGATAATGTTCAGCAGCGTGGTCTTGCCGCAGCCGGACGGGCCCAGCACCGCGGCGAATTCGCTCTCTCCGAAGACCAGGTCCACCCCGCGGAGCGCCTCGACCTTGGTATCACCGGAAGCGTAGTCTTTGGTGATGTTCTTTAATACCAGCATATCAATCCTCCGAAAACAGAGTAAAAGTCGATACTATTGCAGTATAATCATACCATTCATCCGCCCGATGCACAACAAACAAAACAGCATTACCACACGCAGTTTTCTGATATCGTTTTTCTGTATTATTCGGTTGAAGGCTGAAGGAAACGAACTGATTACCAATATTGTAGACAATTATAATCATCAATGTATATACAGAAAAGATTGAATTACTTCAACCGCCAAAGCAGAATTCAAGATGAACAATAAGCAGGACCATTTTCTGTTGAAACAGCGTTGTATAATCGAATCATGCTTGCGTCTAAATAGGTGAAAGGGGGTATGCGGTGCCATGGAAACGGTAAAGGGCCCTTGCCGTTCGGCTGAGGAAGAAATCACGCGTCTGGTTGAAACGCATCAGCTCGCACTGCTTCGTCTGTGTTTTGCCTATCTGCATGACCGGTCACTGGCGGAAGACGCTGTTCAGGAAACGTTCCTGAAGGCATACCGGAAGCTGGATCAGTTTCAGGGAAAAGCAAACGTCAAAACCTGGCTCTCAGCGATTGCAATCAATTGCTGCAGGGATATGAGCCGGGGAAGCTGGTTCCGGCATATAGACCGGTCGATTTCGATAGATCAGCTGCCGATGCGTTCAGAAGAAGCCAATCCCGAAGACGACGCTGTCTCCGTTGAGGTGATGAATCTGCCGATCCGTCTGAGGGAAGTCGTTTTGCTTTATTATTTCGAGGATATGAACACGAATGAAATCGCGGAAACGCTCCGGATCTCACAGCAAGCTGTTTCCGGCAGGCTGATGAGGGCACGGGCAAAACTCCGCAAGGCGCTGGGTAATGAAGAAAGGGGTGGACGGAATGGATGAAAAACGCAGGATTCAGGAAAAACTGAATCATTCTCTTTCCGGTCTGAAGGAAGACCCGTTCCTGGCTCAGCGCGTAATAGCGCAAGCGAAAGGAGAACCGGAAATGAAAAAGAAAATGACCAGCTCGCTGGTACTTGTAATTGTCTTATGTCTGGCTTTGATCGGCGGAGCTTATGCGCTCTTTTCCTCCCAGGTGGCTGAGTTCTTCGGGAAGCATTGGAATAAGGATATGGGCGACTGGCTTCAGGATGGAAAAATCGCGCAGGTCGGGGAATCCGTCACGGTCGGCGATGTCGTTTTCACACTGGATGAAGTCGTCTACCGGAACCGCGGGATCTATGGGGTGGGCACGGCTAAGCCCGTAAACGCGAAGGATGTCCTGGTGCCGATGGACATGGCGGACGATTGGGGTACCTGGTCTCAGAAAAAAGAAGGGAAGGATCTGATCTTCCTGGCCACAGTCACCGGCGGCAGGCTGCTGACTGTCAACTGCATCCCGGATAAGGTTGGCGTGGATGAAGGGACCATGCTCACGGTGAACGCCGGCGTCTATAATGTCCGGAATGAAGACGGATCGATCACCTACTCTTTTGAAACATCCGGATATGCCCTGGAGGACGGAACGTCTTATCAGATGGCGCTCGACTATGAAACAGCTGAACTGAGCCCGGAAGGAAAGCAGGTGGAAGGAAGCTTAAAAATCCAATCCGGAACCGTATCCTTCAGGCCTGTTATCATGGCAGAAAAGACAGGGAAACCGGAGAATACGGCAGCCGGTAAGGAGGATATCCCGCAGGATAACTATGAAGTCCTGACCCCTGCTGTTTACCAGGAAACCGGTACGCTTCCGGTCCGCAAGGCAGTCGGGACGGATTTCACAAAGCTGGTCCAGCCGGAATGGTTCAACCAGAGCGGGATCCTGAAGGATAAAGGCGATGGAAACCTGACCTTCAATGATCACGCCGTGCTGCAGATCAGCCCAGAGCTCCTCTGGTACAGCGAGTATACGGATGAATTGTTCGATTATAACCAGAGAGCGCGTGAGATGGACGAACCGGATCTTGAACCGGCGATGCTGCCCAAGCCGGCGCTTTCCTGCGGGATCAAGGATATCGCGGCGAACGTCTACTGGCAGACGGGCGATTACACCAAAGGAATTGCGCTGGAAAAACAGGAACTGACCTATGTGTCCCTGGAAAGCGCAAAGGCCCAGGCGGAAGAATTGATGAACCGTCTGAATCTGGAGGGATATGAACTGGCATGGGCGCTGGATATGGATCTGGACCGGATCAAGGAACTGGGAAAACAGTACAATGAATTCTGGTTTGAAGGCCCCGGATTCACCAATTCGCCCATGCAGGACTATGACGCCGCAACAGCGGATGACGAAGGGTATTACCTGTATTACACTCCCCTGGGAATCACAAAGATCAGTGATACCCGTCACGAGATCAGTTTCTTCATCAACCGCCGGGGTATCGTTTTTGCCAGCATCCAGAGCGACTTTACAATGGGTGACGTCATTGAAACGCCGAAGGCTCTGATTTCGCCCCGGCAGGCATTGGAGCGGTTCTCCGAAGCGACCGGCGAGGCGTGGAATGAAATCCGAGTTGCCATCATCGAACGGGTGGCGCTGACCTATGCCGCTGTCCGGGCGGAAAACAAGCAGGACGGAATGGTATTCGCTCCTGTATGGCAGATACGGTATCTGGATAAGGAAGCAAATGATAACTCCTATCCTGCCAGTTCAGCACAGATCAATGCCATAACCGGCGAAGTCGTTGAGACTGATTTCTGATAACGGCAATAACCGGCACAGGAGCTGCTTCGGAAGAGGCAGCTCTTTTGTTTGTTTTCTGAAAATGTTTTATCAAAACACTAACTTTTCCCCTTTTCCGTGCATCTAATATATGTCATGACATTGAAATCCCCTTCGAAGAGGTAAACGTCGTTATGGAAGAAAGACGCTTCACACTGAAGCTTCTGGAAAGCGAGCAGATGCTGTACCGGATCGCCTGCGCCTTCCTGCGCTCTGAAGCGGACCGCCGGGACACCATGCAGGAAACAGCCCTGAAAGCATGGCAGTATCGGGACCGGCTGCGGGAAGAGCAGTATTTCAGAACCTGGATCACAAGGATCATGGTCAATGAGTGCAGGATAATCTGCAGGAAAAGCAGGAGAATGATCGTTGCGGAAACACTGCCGGATCAGGCTGCTCCGGAGGATCATGATCTTGAGATGCGGCTGATGCTGGAAAGCCTCCCGGAAAAGCAGCGGGTTCCTTTGGTCCTGCATTATCTGGAAGGCTTCTCCCTGGAGGAAATCTCCCAGGTGCTGCATGTTTCCGTGGGGATCGTCAAATACCGGATGCATCAGGCCCGAAAGAAGCTTCGTGTGGAATGGAACGGAAAGGAGGAGACTTTATGACTGAGCAGGAATTGCGGACACGGCTGAATAACCTGACCGGTGAAATACCGGCCGAAACCCATCGTGCCTTTCTGTCGGCTGTCTCCCCCGGAAAGGAAGAGGTTGTCATGAAGAAAAAGATATCAATCGGCCTGATTATCGTTGTTCTGGTATCGCTGGCCGCCATCGCATTTGCGACGACAGAGCTAACAAGAAAATACATTTCGGTAGACTGGCAGGGGGAAACTGCCACTGATCCCGGTGATCCCGATGATGCGCTTGATCCTGTAAGTGACCCGATGCAAAGAATGCGAAAAATATTGTATACGGCCCCGGATGATGTTGCTGCTGTCGTGGAGTGGAATGGGACGCCACCCAGAGTATCCAAGGGAAGAAGCAGAGCAACGGCTTTGCTTGAAGGAATCAATTATGACACCGGAATCGTGCTGCCTGAGAAGATAACTGAGCAGGATTCATTTAGAGCAACTTTTACATACGGATGCCTTGCTGATGGAGACTATGAACTGATCAGTGAGGAAAAGGTGGATGAATTCACGCTGAAGCAGTACACAGTCGATCCTGCTTATGATATTGTTATCGGATATTCAATTGAATATAAAGATAAGAATGAAAGTATATTTAAAGATGAAAACAAATACTGGCATTCTATCAGATCACGGTTAAGTATAACTTCAAGCAACCAATTCCAATTTGAAGTCATGGATGGAGATGGACACACTACAGAGTCCGTCGATATACCGGGCACGGATAAAGCTGTTTTTGTCACCCGGGGAATGAACACCAGCCTGATAGCAATAAGAACACTGGACAAACCGGTTGTTGTAAAAACCGAACCGAGTAAAAGGGCTCTGAGAGACATTACAGAGTACAAATATGAACTGATTGAAATGGATGGATTTACGCTGGAAGAATGCATGAGTTTCTTCCGGACAGGAGAAAGCAACTGAGACTGTACAAGCGAAAAAAACGATCTCCCACAGGGTATGTCACCCTGTGGGAGTCTGGCATTCTTGGTTCCTGACCTGAATGAAGCGCCAATCAGCGTTTCGTCTACAGCATTGATCAGAGCATGATCGTATGGGCATTTATGCTTCTTTTTTACGGTTAAGGAATATCTGCCAGGCAATGGAAAGTAACGCATAAACAACAAGTGCCATTAACAGAATACTGAGAAAATCATGTTCCATAAAGTGGCTTGTAGTCCTTATGCCTTTCAGAAGAAGGTGTGACAGGATATAGGAAACCGGCGCGAAAAACAATTGACGCAGAATCCAACTGTAGTCCCATTTTCTGAAAATGCCCCAAAGCAATCCAAATAATCCAGCCAATGCTGCTGCAATCAACAGATAGTATCCCAGAGCAAGGCGCGGGAGCACTTCTGTTCCGCCATCCATAGGAGTTCCCCACAATAGTTTCTGCGGCTGTTCAAATCCGTAAATCAGGCGGTCAGGTACAGGATAGTAGGTTGATTCATAATACGATTGGGTTTGATGATTGGAACCTTGATTTGTGCTGAATGCCTGCATGATGACAGTTGTTGTGCCGTCATCTTCAACGACCACATGTTCCTCAAAACCATTGATGAAGCTGCTCACTTTCAGAATCAAAGCTTCATGGGATTGCTCCACGGAAGCAGGAGCAACAGTTGGCACAGGAGCCGCCTCATCATCTATCGGCAGATGTCCGTCGTCGCTGTAGTATTCCTCGGGATTAATGGTTTCAACACCTACAACCTCGATTAATTCGTCCTGCCAAGGAACATACTTCATGCTTGTAACATGGAAGAAATAGGTAAAGACGATAATAAAAACACACAGTGCGGAAAGAATGGCAGTATACCAGCGGCGCTTCCGGATTTCTTTCCTGAGTGTCTGAAGCGGTTTTATCGTTTCAACAGGCGGTTCCGGATCCGTTTCTATTTCGGAGAACCGTTTCCGACAGTCCGGGCATTCGGTCAAATGCTGGCCAATCAGATCCTTTGTATCCGGTTCAACCATATTCTCCGCGTACAGCGGCAGCAAATCACGTATAACAGCACATGGCAGTTTCATGATCATTCCTCCATTTTGTCCTTAATCTTTGCGCGGGCTCTGTGATAGACGACACAAGCCCAGTTTTCCGTTTTGCCGAAGAGCTCCCCGATATCCCGGAAACTTAACTGCCCTAAAGTCCTGAGTGTGAATACTTCACGATAGGGCTCATCCAGGTGATGGAGCAGCCGGTGGATGCGCATGCTTTCATCCTGATGCACAATCGCTTCTTCCGGTCCCATGGACAGGTCTGGAAGCGGTAATGCGTCGTCAATCGGCCGGGTCTTTTTCTTTCGCTGCTCTGACAGCCACAGGTTTTTGGCAATGGCGCAGAGCCAGCTTTTCAGGCTGCTTTTCCCCTGGAATTGATCCAGGGATCGCATTGCTTTGAAAAAGGTCTCCTGGGTTATCTCCTCAGCTGTCTGCGAACTTCCGGAGAGGGAGAGCGCATAACGGTATACCGAATCGAAGTAGCTTTGATAGATTTGATCAAAAGAATCAGGCTGCATTGAGCTCCCACCCTCCTTTCACTTTATTAGACGCAGATCATGAAGGAATCTGACAAAACCGCTTTTCTTTTTTTTGCCAGTATATGCGAATGAAAAAAAGTATTCATACATACTATATCACGCTGCTCCTCAGGAAAAATGCACCGAGTTATAACAACCCGGTGTTTTTTTACAGCTCTGAAATGGTTTTGCCATCTAGCAATTGCAATGATATTCATGTAGGAAATGTTGAAAGTATCGTTTCAACAGCCATTGAAAGAAATACCTGTTCAGAATCGTCCACATTATGAGGATGTTTTGAAGGAGGTTGTTCCATGAACAGCTGTTGCAAAAGAGAATTGCCGGTTATCCTGTGCCTGATCTTCCTTCTGTCTGCCTTTTGCTGCGTATGCCGATTCTTACTGGAAAATGCATTGGAAGCCGAGAGAAAACATCATTAGCTTTACCCCGGAAGAAGACGCACAGATCACAGCAATTATCGAAGAAGCCAACCAGAAATCGGAAGGAACAAATATCCGGATTGGAGCGGATCGTGAAAGCGACGTTGAAACTGCATATAACAATTTTCTGACCATGAGCCCGGATGAAGCACCTATGGAACCTGCCGATGATAAAGAATATGAGGATATTGGACGTTATATGTGGGCAGTCGGTCTGCCGGATGAACAGTCCATCAGCAGGGATGAAGCATGGAAAATCATGCTGAAATATCTCATCGATCATGGCATTTCCACACCGGAAATCCTTGTACATTATTATCCGCTTGTTTCTTATGAAACAGGAAACTATAACGGAAATCCGGTCTGGAGAATTCTTTTGGAATGCTATGACTATCAAGACTCAGGCTTGCCAGTCACTGCGTGGGAAGCTGCGATTTATGCCCATGACGGAAGTGTCTGCGGATACCGCGACATCAACCCGGTCGGATGATGTAGAAACCAGATATAATTATCCATGTACCGGAGTCCCCTTTTATCAGTGTCGGAGGAAAGATCATGAAGAGACTGTTTTGCATGCTTCTTTCTGCAATGATCATCACAATGCTGCCCGCAGTAACTCTTGCGGAAACCAGAGAGGAATCGGTCATCCAGGAATTGAAAGAGCATTGCTATATCAATCCCGACGGAGGAAACAAGGTCCACCTGGACATGAACTGCCCCGGCGTGAATCCGCGACACCTTCCGCTGACAGAAGTTGAATACACCGAAGAAATATCAAACAAGTACCATTTCTGCCCTATCTGCTGCGGGATCACTGAGAGCGCGTATACATCTGAAAAAGAATGGTTTCGGGATTTATACACAAGATATCATACCGTGCCGATTTCGTTGTGGAGCGATCTGCAGGTCGTCTGGCACGATGTGAATTTCCGTGAATCTCCCGGCGGGAAAGTAATCTGCAGGTTCAAAGGCGGAGAACGGCTGGAATGCCTGGAAGAAGTCTGGCATAACGGAAGCCTGTGGTACCATGCCCGATCTGCCGGGTATGGAGAAGGTTATATCGGCGGGACATGGGCGAAACCGCTCTGGCATGATCTGGAAAACTGGCCGGTTAACGACAATACGGATGTTGCTTCATACAATATGCTGTTCTTTGCCTACTGGCTGGGAACCTATGAAGTCGAGCATGGCATCACCATCATCGTGGACGAAGGATCCGGTCCGTCTCTCAGCATTGCCCCGCCGGAAGCAAGGAACGCCCAACCCTCTGTTATCCCGGTAGACATGAGAATCGCTTATGCAATAAAACTGTACGAATACGGTTTGATTTGCAAAGATCAAAAGTATGACAAGCTTAAAGGAGAAGATCTGACGCTCAGCGAAAAGGACAGTATCGCCTCTTCCGTTCTGCAGAACCATTACGGCACGGATGATATGTGGACCATTCTCAGGCACATGTCTCAGGCAATCTTCATCAATGAGACAGACTGGCATTCCCCCCGGAACCAGCTGTCACCGAAAGACAGCGCGCGCTTAAGCGCGATCATGGAGATTATTCTTGATGAGCATACCGAGAGGGAATAGCTATGAAGAAAGTACTGATGATTGTTACTCTCGTTTTGATGATTCTGATTGGTATTTTGAGTATAGCAAATGCAGAAACTAACTGGTCCGACTCCCAGCAAAATCAGTTTCAGGAGTTTTTCCCGGATTATTCCTGTGAGGACAGTTATCTTCAGGATGATGAAACAGTGATATTCATCGGCCGGAAACCGGACGGCTCACTGGTGCTTCTCTGCGGTGCGGATGAAGGGGAAGATGGCTGGGAGTGGGTGGAAAGCACTCCGCTGCCGGAAGGATCAAGAATCGGGGATGAGAACATTACCGATGCGGTGAACCTGAACGCTTGGAGGGGCGGAGCGGCAGTCGGTGTCAGAAGGATGGAAAAGGGCCGGTGGGGAGTATATTATGTAAACAGTTATGATTTCTTTGTCGGCCCTGACTGGGTTGGTATGCACGGCGCTGAAACAGACGCACAGTTTTTCGGAACCCATTCCTGGGGAGATATCACAACAATCGACTGGTCAACGTTTCCCCCGGAAGAGTATATAGGCGAAGAAACAAAGGAAGAAAGGAATAACCGGATCAGCGCATATGTGGACCGGACCAATTGGGCAACGCCTGCGCACAACGATCCAGATAAAACAACAGAACTGCTGAGTGAAAAAGAGAATGAGGATTCTCTTCTCGGAAGATTCTATGACGGAACGCCGCTGTTTGTTCTCGAACAGGGAACAGAATGGACAAAGGTCAAAATCGGCCACGGTGAAGATATCGGTGTGATGACCGGTTGGATGTGGACAGAGGATCTGTCCTTTGGTGATAATACTCTGCATGTGAATCGGGAGATTATTCGGATCCGTAGCGAGCAGGTACTGATTCATCCGGTGGAGTCGTTTATCGGTTCCCGCGCCGGTCAGTTAACGGAAGGACAGTTTAGCAGCTGCCTGATCATCGGGGAGACAGAAACGGATCAGAAGTATGCCATTGTTTACTATCTGCCTGATGGGGATGTCGGATTGATACCGGTGACAAGCCTTGGAAACGGGAATGGATGATGATTCAAATTAAGCCAAATATAATGATTCAAAGCAAAAACTGCCCCATATCAATACGGGGCAGTTTTCGTTATAAGCTGTTTACTTGACCAGCATAGCCAGGAGCTTCCGGCTGCGGTCGAGAAAGGCGGTAATCTCCTCCGCCTCCAGGGGCTGGGCCGCCATGCGGGCGAGGTCGTAGACCTGGCAGCAGAGCATCTTGGTAGTCTCGTCCTCCGGATCCTTTTCGGCCAGGGCCTGGACGGTGGCATTCCGGCGGTTCAGCACGAGGGTAAAGCTGTCCGGGATCGGGAAACGCTCGCCGTAGAGGCGGCTCATTTCCTTATACCGGCGCATCTGCTCGTCTTCGGTGACCATGGCGGTCATGTCCGCGTCGCCGAGGGACTCCAGCTTCACTTCCAGGTTTTCCTTGCCGAGAGCACCGCGGAAGAGGTTCTGCAGCTTCTCCGCGTCCAATTCCTTACCTTCTTCGGACTCCTCCTTCAGGCCGTCGATGTCCGCGTCCACCCGGGCAAAGGTCACCCGGTCCTCCTCCTTGCCCTGATACTCCATGAAGGACATGAAGTTGCCATCGATCAGGGTGTTCATGACTGCGACTTCGATGCCTCGGTCCGTATAGAGCTTGACGGAGGCAGCCTGGCGTTTCTCGTCGTTGGTGTAGTAGACCTTTTTCTCGGTCTTGTCGAAGTTAGCCGCCTTGTATTCCGCGATGGTGGAATATTTGCCGTCGGTCTTCTTCATGAGGATGGCGTCCTTCACCATGTCGTAGAACTTGCTGTCCTTGATGCAGCCGTACTTGACGAAGGGCGCGATATCGTCCCAGTAGCCTTCGTAGGTCTCACGCTCAGTGTTCATCAGGCCGTTGAGCTTGTCCGCGACCTTCTTGGTAATATGGGCGCTGATCTTCTTCACATAGCCGTCGTTCTGCAGGAAGGAACGGCTGACGTTCAGGGGCAGGTCGGGGCAGTCGATGACGCCCTTGAGAAGCATCAGGAACTCCGGAATGACTTCCTTGATGTTGTCCGCCACAAAGACCTGGCCGGCGAAGAGCTTGATCTGCCCTTCATGGGTACCGAAGTCGTTTTTGATCTTCGGGAAATACAGGATACCCTTGAGGTTGAAAGGATAATCCACGTTCAGGTGGATCCAGAACAGGGGCTCCTCAAAGTCCATGAATACCTTGCGGTAGAAGGACTTGTATTCCTCGTCCGTGCAGTCCGAGGGCTTCTTCAGCCACAGGGGCGCGGTGTCGTTGACCTGCTGGGGCTTCGGAACCTCCAGCACCTTTTCGGTCTTCGGGCTGCCGTCCTCGTTCTTCTCATCGCCGACGGGCACGTCCTTTTCCACGGGCTTGGCGTTGGCGTCCTCCAGCATGACCGGGTAGGACATATAGCCGCAGTAGCGGTTCAGGATTTCCCGGACCTTCCACACTTCCAGGAATTCCTTTTCCTCCTCCGAGATATGCAGGATCACATCCGTGCCGTGGGTCTTGCGCTTTCCGCCGGAAAGCTCAAAGCCCATGCCGTCCGTGGATACCCAGTGAACCGGATCGGCTTCGCCCTCGCTGCTGAGGGTCTGGATTTCGACCTTGTCGCTGACCATGAAGACGGAATAGAAGCCCAGACCGAAGTGGCCGATGATATCGTTCTGCTCTTCCGGCTTCTTGTCCTCAAACTGCTTCATGAACTCTGTCGCGCCGGAAAAAGCCACCTGGTTGATGTACTTGCGGACTTCCTCCGCGGTCATGCCGATACCGGTATCGGAGATCGTGATCAGCTTCTTTTCCTTGTCGACTTTGACGTTGACGGCCATGGGCTCTTCGCTGTCCGGATGGAGCATCCGGAACTTGGTGATCGCGTCGCAGGCGTTGGAAACCGCTTCCCGCAGAAAGATATCCTTGTCTGTTTCTCCCTATTGACAAGCAGCCGGGGATATTGCACA
>CAZUXV010000010.1:29440-30367 GCA_964624445.1 uncultured Oscillospiraceae bacterium
CTCACAGTCTTCCTGATAGTGAACAGACATCTACACTGCCCAGTAGCACTTGCCCACTTCTCCAACCAAACCAGAAACTAAGTGCATCATCTCTGCTCTCTAGTCACGTTTTCTACCTGGGGCTTAAGCCTTACCTCCCTTCTTTCTTCATTGCCATAGTATCATCTCCAAATATTGCTAATTATTCCTGTCTCCCGCATTCTCAACAGTCGCAGCTCCACAATGTGAAGACTGCTCCTTTTCGAATGACCTCACCTCTGACAAAAATACCGCCACTGGCGGTTGTCAGAGGTTCGCCCCGGCAGTCCTTTGCCGGGTCAGCGGGTCTTTTTGCACACGTATTGTAGCACCCGCGGAAACGAATTGCAAGACAAAATTAGCACTCTCCCATCGAGAGTGCTAATCTGTTTGGTTCAGTTTTCAGATGTCTTCTTCCAGCAGGGCGAGATCATCCTCTTCTTCCTGCTTCTGGGCTTCAACTGCCTTTGCTTCGTCCGGGGTGATGTCCTTGGGTGCGAAGAGAATTGCGCGGACTTTCTGGTCGATTTCGGCGGTCAGTTCCGGATGTTCCCGCAGGTAAACACGGGCGTTGTCCCGGCCCTGGGCGATGCGCTGATCTCCGTAGGAGAAGAAGGCGCCGCTCTTGGTGATGATGCCGTATTCCACGGCCATATCCAGCAGGGTTCCTTCCCTGCTGATGCCCTCGCCGTAAATGATATCGAACTCCGCGACACGGAAAGGCGGGGCGACTTTGTTCTTGACGACTTTGACCTTGGTGTGGTTACCGATGATCTCAGTGCCGTTCTTCAGGGCTTCGCCCTTGCGGACGTCCAGGCGGACGGAGGAATAGAACTTCAGCGCACGGCCGCCGGGAGTCGTCTCCGGGTTGCCGTACATGACGCCGACCTTTTCACGCAGCTGGTTGAT
>CAZUXV010000011.1:0-30150 GCA_964624445.1 uncultured Oscillospiraceae bacterium
CCGTCCGGATGCTGAACCGACACTGCGCCTTGTATCCGGACATCGCGGAGAAATACAACGCTGAGGAAATCATTCTCGAAGAGCTCGCTTACGAGAGACAGATGGTCTTGAGCCTGAAGAAGAGCCAGGCAATCAAAACGCTGAGCGAGTGGTACAGCCGCCCGAAGACCCAGGCGACCTACAGATACCAGGCGATCTTAAAAGAGGTAGCGAAACTTCCCGCGGAGACGCTTCGGATGGAACAGGCGGAATTCGTCAGAAAAGAAACCGCTGACTTGGATACGCCGATGAAGCCCGCGGAGGACACCTCCGGCACGATCTCGGTTACGGATTACGCCAGTCTCGCGATCGCGAACCTTCAGAGACGGATTGACGACCTGCTGGAAGAGGAAAGCGCCCTCGGGATGGAGCTTTCGGAAGAGTGCGGGAGGCTCGGTGACCTGAGCAAGCGGATTCGGGACACGGAGGAAAATATCCGCGCTATAGAGATAGCGCACAGTATAGTGACAGCAAAAAGGAGGAAATAATTTGAGTTATTCGGTACTGATCGAGCCGCTGATCGCGGTCGTCCCAAAAGATGGCCAGCTGCCCATAGAGGTAAGCCTGAGGGACGCCATCGTCCACGCGCATGAGTACGCGGACATCGCGGGGGACAGCCCCATGGAACAGTTCGCGGTCGTCCGTTTCCTTTCCGCGTTCGTGATGGACATGCTCGCGATGAAAACCCCGGAAGACCGCCGGAAGGTTTTCAAAGCGGGGAAGATCAGCGAAAAAGATTTCGACGACTACATCGCCCTCTGCCGGAGGGAAGGAGCTTCCTTCGACCTGTATGACAGCGCCATGCCGTTTATGCAGACCCCGTTCTATCCGGAAGAGCAGAAAAAGAAGATGAAAGCTGCTGCGACCCTTGACCTTTACCTGCCCTCGGGGAACAACCACGTTTTCTTCACCTTTATTCCCGTAATGAAAGGATACGCCGTCGAAAACGATGCCGCGTTGACACCGCCGAAGGCTTTCAGGTGCCTGTGCGTAAGGCAGACGTTCTGCGCGTACTCCATGGAAGGCCCCGGCGGGATTGCGGTCATGCCGCTGTTCCTGTACACCGCCGGAAGCAGCCTCTTCGAGACCATTCTGATGCAGACTTTGTCTGAAGAGGAAGCGACGAAGGAAACCGGACTGGAGTACGGGATCGGGACAGTCCCGTGGAGAAAGGGCGCCCTGGAAGTAACGCCCAAAGCCCGGATAGACACTCCCACCTTCCTGCAGGCGCTCACCTGGCAGCCTCGCATGATCCAGCTCTTCCCGGGCAAAGACGGGATGATCCGCCGGATCTGCCTCGCGAGCGGCATGGACGGCAAGGAGATCCCGTGGAAAGACATCAATACTTTCTCCATGAGGCTGGTGAACCGCAAGACGGGAGAGGTTACCCTGAGGACAATTATGCCGCGATATGATCAGGACGCATGGCTTAATCTGGTGGGGATGGCGTACGACGATGATAACCTCTATGAAAAATCCGCCTGCGTCAGAAACCTGCCGGCGCTGTTCGGCGGCAAGGCAGAAGGACAGATAACCCTGCGGATGTGCGGGATACAGAAGCATTCGACGAATTACAAGCTCCTGGCAGTACTGGACGAAGAGACGCCGCTGCCGGAAACCGTCTACGAGGATAAAGCGGTTATTCGCTGTATCTGGCGGGATGTAAGACTTCTGACAAAGACCGCCTATGATATCAGAGGAGCGGTAAGGAAGCTTTTCGACGAGAAAAACGATACCAGGTGCTATCAGTGTTCGATGAAGTTCTGCCAGGCCGCCCGTGAGCTGCTGATGACCCTTACGGCGGAAGACCTCCTCGCGAACATCCCCCCGCAGGAACACGCTGACAGATTCTGCGAAGCAGTAAAGGGAATTATCCCTGAAGTAATTCGCTACATGCGCGGATTCGCGGGAACCGGATCGAGAGCCCTGCTGGCTGTGAGTGAAGCCGAAAAAAATATCCGGTTCGCACTTTGGAGGAATATTAAGGAAAGAAAGGAGGAAAACGAAGATGGAGAAGACGATGCCTCAGGAACAGAAGATTAAACTCTGGGACGAGGGGAAGCTCGATACAAGTGAGAGGATGGCGCTGAAAGCGGCGGCAGGTATGAGGATGGACGAGGCGCCGGTCAGAGCCGTTGCGGCTTACTACCGGGCGAGAAACGCTGAGGAGAAGACCTCCCGGTACAAGGACGAAATCCGGTTTGCCTGCCTCTGCATGAACTGCGGATGGGATAAGGACACCGCGAAAAAGTCCTTTCAGGAACTCCTCGCGTCGTTGTGCAAAGACCCCGCGGTGGGGAAGACCGCGAAGAACCGTTGCCTGGATATGCTGGACGAGCCCTGGCGGAGAGATGGATGCCTGCTCAAGAAGATCAGCAGCCTCGCCGCCATGATCCGCAAGCATAACGGACCTTCGGTAATGCCCGATTTTGAACGGCTGGCGGAAGACCTCTGCCGGTGGAACTCTGACAGTAAGTACATCCAGAGGAACTGGATCGAAAAGATTTTCAATTAATTTAGGAGGAAAGAACTATGTCTCATGTTGCTGGTACCTCTACTCTCGCGGGTAAGAAAATCGCTATCCATATGATCAAGACCTTCCCGCCCTGCCATCTGAACGCGGATGAAAACGGGGTTCAAAAGAGCGTCGTGTTCGGTGGAGTCCCCCGCACGCGCGTCAGCGGAGCCAATATTGCGCACACGATCCGGAACAGTGATATCATCAAGGCTATCGCGCCTATCGGGACCCGCTCCCGGATGCTCCCGTCCCAGGTGCTGACCGAACTGCGCCGGATGAGGGACGAGGACAAGGCCTTCGCGGAAGTTGGAGAAGAGTTTCTGATCGAAGCCGCCAACAAGCTGACCAAGATTGCCAAGAAAAAAGAATCGGACGGCGAGGACAGCGAAAAGAAGGTCCGGAAAAACATGCTTCCTATCACCTCGCAGGCAATCTTCTACACGGCGCAGGATGTCCGCGAGATCGCGGAAATCTTCCGGATCGAGATTCTGAACGCGAAAGATTTTGAAACGTTCAAGAAAGTCCCGCTTCCTAAGATGAATGAACTGCAGGAAAACTATATCTCGATTGATATGGCGCTGTTTGGCCGGATGGTCACCACTGATTTCATGAAAGATATTGAAAGCGCGGTTCAGATCGGACAGGCAATTTCCACCCACGCGATGAACCGCGAATTGGATTACTTCTCCTGCCTGGACGACCTGATCGAGTCTGATGAAGCCGTCGGCCTCAGCGGTTCCGCCATGACAGGCACTATGGATTTCAGCAGCCCCTGTATGTATCAGTACGCCGCGATTGATCTGGGCCTTCTGGAAAGCAATCTTGAAAGCGTTAAGGATGGTGCCGGAAAGACCGCGGAAGTCGCGTTGGCGTTCATCAAGGCTTTCGTGACGCTGAGCAGCAATACGAAACAGTCGCGCTTTGCCTCCGCTGTGCCGCCCGCCGCTGTAATGGTCGAAATCCTTGAGGACAATGCTCCCCCTTACAGCTACGCCAACGCCTTCGAGTCCCCTGTGAAGACCTTCGGGGAAACTCCCGAAGTGACCAAGAACTCCGTGAAGGCTCTTGTCGGGTATGCTGATAAAATGTACGCAGCCCTGGGCCGCCCGATGAAGAGCGTTTACTTCAGCCCCGAATACGCCGACGAGATCGCTCCCGAAAACTCGGAGACGGACGGAAATCTCGCCCATCTCCTGAAGACCGTAGAAGCTTGGATCAAGGAGTGAGGATATGCTGTTTCTGAGTTTTCCGCTGGCCGGCCCCCTTCAGTCGTGGGGGCCGCCCTCCCCGTGGGATATCAAAATGACGGCTTCGATGCCGACTAAATCCGCGGTCGTAGGCTTGATCGCCGCTTGCTTCGGATATAAGCGTGGCGATCCGCGGATACAGGAGCTCGCGGACGGACTACAGATGGCGGTTCGGGCTGATCGGCCTGGCAGCGTGATGGAGGATTTCCAGACCGTCCATTCCAACAAGACCTATATGGTCTCTGCCAGTGGCGCGGAAAGGACGGGCAGCGGCGCGAGCAAACCGACTACGCTGACGATTAAGAGACAGTATCTGCAGGACGCGAAATTCACGGTGTTCCTTGGTGGTAAAGAAGACTTGCTGCTTCGTATCCGTGACGCGATGAAGGCGCCGGTCTTTCTGACGTATCTCGGGCGGAAGACCTGCGTGCTGTCTGAGCCTTTAATCCCTGTACTTGTACAGGCAAACAGCCTTTACGAGGCGCTTCGGGAACTGCCGCTTCAGGGCAGAGACACAGAGCGGCGCCGCGTGCTGGTAGAAGCAGATACGCAGACGAGTGACAGGGGAAGCTTGTCCCAGAGAGTGTTCACGAGACGGGATCGGATGATCCATGGCTGCGATAAAAATTATGCCGCAAGGAAAGTTATCTCCTATTATATTGATATGTGAGGGAAAAACGATGTATCTGAGCAAGCTGGTTCTTGATCCGCGCTACACGTATTCGTACAATATCGTCAACAATCCCGCCTTACTCCATTCGTTTGTCCAGACAAGACCATTTGGGACGGCCCGAAAAGAGCATAATGTTCTTTTCCGGCTTGTAAAGGACAATGACCGCTATATCCTCTACGTACAGAGCGAAACCATGCCTGACTGGGAACCTGCTCTCGGACAGGGGATCAGACTCGAAGCTGTACGGAATACGGATAAGATGAAAGATCTGTTTAAGGAAGGATCTGCCTTCGGCTTTTCCCTGATGGCAAACCCTGTCGTGAGTCCGGTTCAGGATGAGAACGGACATGCCCGCAGCCGTGCTGGCAACGGAGTTGGCCCCAAACGAGTGTTCCTGGAAACCCGCTCCGACCGTCTTGAATGGATCAAAAAACTGGCTGCCAAGAACGGGTTTGAGATTGTCTGGGCGCAGGAGAAGAGCGCCATACCGCACCGTGTTCGCAAAAAGGGCAACAGAGAATTTGTCATCGGAACCGTAGAGTTTGACGGCGTGTTGAAGATTACAGACCGGGCGCTGTTTGAAAAGGCGTACCGCGAGGGTATAGGCCGTGAAAGAGCCTATGGCTGCGGAATGCTTATGCTGCACAGGGCAGCATAAGCATTCCGGTCTATCGCACCTTGAAAACGGCATATAAAAAGGGGAATAAAAATGGACAGGACAATACCGAACAAAACAGGTCTTTCGTCACTGCCAACTATTGAAAACCGGATTTCTTTCCTATATCTTGAATACTGTCATATTTCACAAGAAGATGGCGCGCTTATCGCTTCTGACAAAGCGGGAAGTATAAATATCCCGTCATCCGCAGTAGGCGCGCTTCTTCTTGGTCCAGGAACAACTGTTACGCATAAAGCAATAGAACTTGCAGGCGAGAGCGGAATAAGTATTGTATGGACAGGAGAACAAGGGGTTCGTTATTACGCAGGAGGCAGATCTCTGTCGTCTCATAGCCGCATGTTAATACGTCAGGCGGAACTTGTCAGTAATCGAAAAAAGCATTTGGATGTGGTGCGTACAATGTATCAAATGAGATTCCCTGACGAAAATGTATCTAAGCTCACCCTCCAACAGCTTCGTGGAAGAGAAGGAATCCGTGTGCGCAAACTGTATCATGATTACGCAACACAATATGATGTTGTTTGGAACGGCCGTGAATACCGGAATGGATTAGCCTCTGATCCTATAAATCAAGCTCTTAGTGCAGGAAACGTTTGTCTATATGGTTTGGCTCACTCTGTAATTACATCGATTGGTTGTTCTCCAGGTCTTGGGTTTGTACATGTCGGGCATGAAAACTCGTTTGTATACGATATAGCGGATTTATACAAAGCGGAAACGACAATTCCTTTGGCTTTTGAAATAGGATCTGCTGAAGGTGAAAACGTATCGAAAGAGACAAGACGGAAATTGAGGGAGATTTTTTACGAAAAAAACATACTTAAACGAATGGTAAAGGATATTTATCGTTTAATAGAGCCAGAGGACAACGTGCCGGAAATAGCTCTTTGGAATGGAGCAAAAGAAGCTGTTGCTGCCGGAGTAGCATATGTGAATAAGGGATAAAGAATATGACAGTTATCGTGCTGAGCGGATGCCCGCCATCCATTCGAGGTTACTTGAGCAGATGGATGATTGAAATAGCTGCCGGTGTATATGTTGGAACTCTAAGCGCAAGAGTAAGAGAAGAGCTATGGAAGAAAATCACGTACACCATTGGCGAGGGGAACGCAGCTATGGTGCTAAGAAAAAACAATGAGCAAGGGCTTGAAATACGCCTCTATAACACAGACCGAACGTTGGAAAATTATGACGGCATATGGCTTGTAAGAAAACCAAAAAAACACCATAACCAACCGCCTAAAAACGATAATATATAAGCATTTACTTAGTGTTTTCCCCGCATACGCGGGGATAGTTCGCACGGTGCGTCCTTTTTGATGAGCCAGATCGGGGTTTTCCCCGCATACGCGGGGATAGTTCTACTTGACCAGCCATGTCTCGCCTGCAGATATAGTTTTCCCCGCATACGCGGGGATAGTTCGCTGGAAGACTGGCTTGATACATGGCTGAAAAGGTTTTCCCCGCATACGCGGGGATAGTTCGCTATTGCGATGGTTACTAACGCAGCCGCATCTGAGTTTTCCCCGCATACGCGGGGATAGTTCTGACATGCATATGCGGCGTACGTTCGTCGTAATGGTTTTCCCCGCATACGCGGGGATAGTTCCGTCCTCACTGAAATCTGCAGTCATCTGCGCCGGTTTTCCCCGCATACGCGGGGATAGTTCGCCTTGCGCCTGTCTGCTCTGTTCGCAATCATGGAGTTTTCCCCGCATACGCGGGGATAGTTCCATGTAGTGCCGGACGGTGACGTCTAACCGCCAGTTTTCCCCGCATACGCGGGGATAGTTCTATCGCGTGCGGGAAGAGACTGTCGAAATTCTCGGTTTTCCCCGCATACGCGGGGATAGTTCGGTGTTCCTCGATGGCGCACGGAAGATGGCGTCCAGTTTTCCCCGCATACGCGGGGATAGTTCCGAGCTGATTCGTAAAACCAGGTATGACCTTACAGGTTTTCCCCGCATACGCGGGGATAGTTCTCAGCAGTTCATCCCAAATTGCCATATGCCCAGGGTTTCCCCGCATACGCGGGGATAGTTCGGCTCCGAATGGAGAGACGGAAACCGGAAACGGTGTTTTCCCCGCATACGCGGGGATAGTTCGAAATGGAAAAGTGTATTCGCGATCAGGCGTTCCGTTTTCCCCGCATACGCGGGGATAGTTCCTGGATAAGGTTTATGTGCCGGATGCACCGCAAGGTTTTCCCCGCATACGCGGGGATAGTTCCTCGAAGTCCTTACGATAGAAGTTGGCGAAAGGAGTTTTCCCCGCATACGCGGGGATAGTTCGGAAACCACGTCCGACAAGGACATCATCGGTTATGGTTTTCCCCGCATACGCGGGGATAGTTCGCAGTGGAAGAGCACGAAAAGCAAATCAAAAAAGGTTTTCCCCGCATACGCGGGGATAGTTCCTGAAAGAGGATATCTCCAGTTCCATTGCCCGTGTTTTCCCCGCATACGCGGGGGTCATTCCCTTGCTTAATATCCTGCAATCGGCTATAATATAAATGTCTCATCCAACCGGTCAGAAAAGAGACAATGTCTAACCCGCCGAACAGGTGTCCATGTATGAAGTGGACGGAAGGAATCGCGAAAGCGGTTCCTTTTTTTGCGTTTTAAATTATAATTCGAATTGCAACTGTTGAAAAATCTTCTCGGATGTACAATAATACGCATGGGAATAAGGAAGAAAGGAGGAACAACCATGAGTAGTGAACGGGGACTGGACGAGGCCATTACCAAGGGAATGATCAACCAGCTGCACAGGTATATGTCAAAAGACGAACCATGCCCTCCGGAACTGGAAATGCTGAAATCCATGCAGGACCAGTTCAGGGAAGCAGCGATAGCCCTGGTGGAGAACAAGGAGTTTAAGCCTTGTTTTGAAGACTATCAGCTAAGCGTCTGCGGCGCCATGATGGAAAAGATGCTTGAACTGTACAAGAAGAACGGAAACAAGGTCGGCATCTCGAACGAGATGGAAGCGCTCCATCTTCTGACGCTGATGGATCTGGCGGAATATCTTACCACCATGACCAGACCAGATGACCATCCGAATGACGATACGGCTCTGATTGCGACCAATACGTATTATTGCACGGAGCAGATCGATTTCGAGATGAGCGCTGAATAATCGCAAACAGACAGAAACAACAATTTTCAATAGGTTCCAGTCTGGGATTCGTTACGGATCCCAGACTGATTCTTTCTCTGAGGAAATTCGAATAATGTATATTTATGATAGTGATATTGCATGGAAGCATTCAGGACTTGAATTATGAGGGAGATAGTAGATGGTTTCTGATTAGCGGTAAGATGATGTCGTCGGATACGCTTTCGCGGCTGTACTGAAAGACATTCTGGAGGAAGATGCAGGCGGTTGTGACCCGGCTGGCATCAATTGGGGACTCATAAACCGGACTGCAGAAACAGGATTCTTGTTAATGCAGGTACGGAAAGAGCTTTAATTTTTCTCACACAGCGTCGCTAACTGCGGCGCTGTTTTCATTTGTCAAACGACATGATCAATACCGCTTGTCCGGACATTGCCAAAGCGTGTTTTTGCGTCAAAAAAAGAACTCAAATCACGAAATTACTTTTTAATTTGCAAAAATACCAGGAAAATCAAATTAATTTACAAAAACGAAGGGAAAAAGAAGTTAAAACGGTTGACAGCTTTTACACTGCCTTGTATATTTTGGATGAGGGGACACAAGATTTTGTAGAGTCTCCGGAAAGGCAGACAGAAAGTGGTCAGTGAAAGAGGAAAGGCGTACTGGAAAGAAGGCTGCAGAAGGCTGAGGATGTACTTCCTGGAGAATGGAGACAGCCTTGTGCCGCTGAAGTACGAGTGTCCGGATGGCTTCAGGCTCGGAGCGTGGGCGGCCGCCCAGAGGGTAAGAAGAAAAGCGGGTTTTCTTACAGACGAGCAGGTAGCGGAACTGGACGAATGCCGGTTTGTATGGGACTGCCGGGAGACCTGGTGGGAAACAGGGTATGAGCACCTGAAGGAGTTTTACCGTGAGAACCATCATGCGCAGGTTCCCAAGAAGTACAGGAGCCCGGACGGATTCAATCTTGGAATATGGATGAGACGGCAGCGCAAGCGGCTTGGGCGTGCAGTCGGAAACCAGAAGCCGCTGACAGAATATCAGATCGAAAAACTCAACCAGGTCGGAATGGACTGGGGAGAAGCGGGAAACCACAAGACAACAAAGAAAGGAGGGGACGCCAGATGAAGAATTCGAAAAGCGACAGCCTGATAAATGAAATCAAGTCAAAGCTCAAAGCGACGCTGCTTCACGAGCTGGATGTAAGCGAAGTGATCCCATGCGAAGACAGCATGAAGGAAACGCTGCGCTGGGCAGAACACTACTATAATGAAACCCCCAAGACATACCTGGCCCAACCGTACGCTGTCAACACCCGATTCGAGAAGGCTATGGAGCGCCTTTACCAGCACGCCCGGGAAACATACCGGGATGAAACCCTGGAATCTGAAACCGGTGATGCTATCCTCCGTAGTGAACTGGCGTTCTATGCTGTCAAGATCAGCGGAATGCAGATGTTCAATGAAAACCTGATCGAGACGCTGGTACTGGCGGCATCGGTGTTTATCCTGGATTACAGCGAAAAGCATCGTGAGATCATAGACGACGTCATGGCCATCCTGGACGAAAGCTATGGTTATTACAAGAATGTTCCTGAAACGCAGGAAGACAGGATCCCGGCGCTGAACTCAACGACCTACGATCCGCAATATGTGCGGATGCTGTACAGGATTATCAAGTACAGAAACCGTGAAGCGTTAGCCTGCAGCCGGGACGAAACAAACAGACGTAACAACGAACTGCTGAACAGCGTTACAGCACAGGAAAAACAAAGCGGCAAGAAGTATGCGGACCGGGACATGTTTGACCGGATCATGGCGCTGATTCCTGAAGAAATCAAGGAAAAATCACTTCAGAGTCTGCGGGAAGTCATGAAAGACCGGATGGACATACTGATGAGTTCCACGCAGGAAATGAACCGCGGAATTCTCGCCAAGCTGGAAGAACTGAACGCCGCCATCAGGGAGCAAAGCGCGGCCTGCAAACGATTCGTGCTGGATCGTGCCAACGAAGAGAACAAGATTATCACCATGGTGAACAACAAGCCGGCGCTTATAACAAACCCGCTGCTGCGAAACCCGGTCAGCATGGATGATAAGATCAAGTCCATCCAGGCGGAGCTCATGGGCAGGCCATCAAACGGTATGATCAGCATGCCGGGTTCGCTTCTGGCGCGAAGCAAGGCGGAAGCCGAAGTTGAAAAGAAGGTCCGGAATGTCAACAACCTGCACGACAAACTGAACGAGATGATCCGGGAGAAGCACCTCCAGATGGTATCGCTCATGATGATCGCTGACTCGCAGCACCTCCCGGACTTTTACAAGAAGTGCAACGACAAGGAACTCCCGGAAGACATGCTGCTGCTTATGAATCCGTACGAGATTGCGTTTGCGCTGCTCTGGGCGCTCGAAAGCGGACTGGACGAGCCGTGGCTTGGCGGGTTTACAGACCAGGTATGCTTCCTGCTCATGAACCAGCTTCCGTGGCAATACCCGATGTCCAAGCGTTACCTGAAAGCCTCTGCAAAGGATGCAAGGGAAGACGACGAGGAAACCCAGGCGACGCAGGCGGAGATATCTGAAGAAGACGAGATCGGCTGGAAAACTGAGATGTACAGGTTTGAAAGGGCCTGGCAGAACGAAAAGTACGGCACGGTACTGGATTCAACGGCGACCGTGATATACCGTGACACGGGCCATCTCCTGCCGACGGACTATGAGCCCTCCGCAGAATATTACAAGCATTATCTTGAGCTTGGGTATACCCGCCATGAAGCGTTCCTTCTCTCGTGCCTGGTTCGGGTTTATCAGGACATGGATGAGACAAGGAAAGTGTTCATGACACATCTGCAGGAAGAGTCAAGCAAGGAAAGACCGGATGATCGCCAGGCGGATCAGGAACTGAGCGAACTGAAAAAACGCTGTGAGCAGCTGGAGAACAGGGCGTACACGGCAGAGCGTGCGCTGCGGGATAAGCAGAAGGTTTATGACTCCCTGCGGAAGGAGTACGAGCTTGAAAAGAGCGAACTGACGGATCTCAGGGAATTGGTCTTTAACCTGCAGGAGCCGCCCAGGGAAGACGAAGACAGTGATGAGGAGAACTACAAGTTCCCCTATGAAATCCAAAAGCAGACGCTGGTTTTCGGCGGGCATAAGACCTGGCTGAAGGAGCTCCGGCCGATGCTGACCGGGAACGTCAGGTTCTACGAAGACAGGAACACCCTGAACTTCGACCAGCGTGTGATCGCAAACGCGGACGTGATCTGGGTTCAGCCGAACGCGATATCGCACAGCGCGTACTACCGGGTAGTCGACCAGGCAAGGATGTGCGACAAACCGGTAAGGTATTTTACCAGGGCGAGTGCGATGAGCGGAGCAAAACAGATGGTTGACGAAGACCAGGACCGTTCGGCATAGCCCGTTACTGATCAAAACGTAGAGACTGGAAAACGTAGAGAAAGGAGGGGTCAGGATGAGCAAGTACAGCGGAATCAAAAGCAGCAGCCTTTGCTGGAATTGCGCGAACGCGTGCGGCAACTGCGAGTGGTCTGCTTCCCTGGAGCCGGTAAAAGGCTGGCAGGCTGTCCGAACCTTTAATGAAGATTATGGGGAAGGCTATCAGGTCGTTCAGTGCCCGAAGTTCGTCAGGGATGCGCATAAAGCCGGACAGGTCAGGATGACGGAAGAAGAACTCTGCTGCCTGCTTGGCAAACTGCCGCTGGAAAACGAAGAGGCCGTGCTTCCGTTCTACGCATAACGGAACAAACAGAGGCGCAAAAGCCAATACAGACTGGTTAACGTACAGAAAGGGGAAACTTAACATGATTCGAGGACACTATCTCAACAGCAGGGAGAGATGGGCAATCCGTAAGGAGGACCGGTATCTGGCAGGAGAGCGGCTTACGGACAATGGCATTCTACCGGCGTTCAGCGAAGACGCGGGCAGAGCAAAAATCTTTCACGACCAGGATCTGGCGGAAATGAGTATTATTAAATACGGAGGCGAACTGGTCAACATGGCAGTCGCCGTACAGGCCGGATAAAGGAGATCGCAGCTATGAATGAAACCTCGAAGAATAACGAGTTTATGATCTGTGTGGTTCATAATGAAGAAAAGGTCGGGATAGGCGCTGTCTCTCCGGTAACCTTAAACCTATGCAGAACATACAGGGCAGCAGGAGTGTTTGGAAAACACGGCGCCAGAGAGTTCTCGGAGCTTAAGTCGATAATTTTCACCCCGCTGGATATTCACCAGGCTCTGGAGGACTTCACGGTCCTTATCGTAGATGAACCGCTTTTCGCGCATGGCTACGGTGTTGCCCCATTGCCAGGCGCAGACAAGGAAGAAACAGATAGGCTTGTCAATATGCTGAAGGAATGCACCCTGGTGGGAGGCATGCCTCACCGGACAAAGATTATTGGAAAAGTCCCGGAGGCGTACCTGAAGAGCAGTGAAACTCTTCGGGAATATCTGATCAGTATTGTCAACCCGGTCGAAGCACGGCCGGCAAAGACAGCTGGAGCGGAGGACAGGCGATGAGAAGACGGAATTACGTCAAGACAAATAGTGCCACGCAAAACGAGCAAAAACTGGAAAAGCCTGCGCCTCTCACGACTGTTAATGGCAAGCCGCAGATCACTGTCAACAGTGCCGGTGACGATTTGAGCCTGTCTGAAGTCCTGTCTCTTTGCAGGCAGGTTCTGCCATACACGACAGCGGATGAAATGCGAGGTCGGGTTTACCGGGCGGTCAATTACGAGCGGGCCTTGAACATAGTCCGGGAATACGTCGTAATTGTGGACAAGGGGACCCCGCTGTATGCAGGCGGAGGCAGAGCATGAGCGCAGCCGATGTCCCGTTCTTTACGCGGCCGGAACTGTCTATCGTTGATATGGCTGATGTGCTGGGCAGAAACAGCCGGCATACAGCCAACAAGCTGAGAAGGGGATGTTAAAATGGCATACAATGTGTATGTCTTCTGCGATGAGTGCGGAAAGGATCTGGAAAACTTCACGAACGTCACGGTGTCCATGACCAGGTTCCGGAAATACGCGAAAGCCCGCCACTGGGACGTACGGAACGGCTGGCTTTGCCCGGACTGCGCGAAAAAGAAATTAAACAGGAAGGAACAGGGAGACAGCAATGGCGAGTAAACCGATGGTAAGTCCTGAGATTATAAAAGCATGGACTTGCGTGAGTGAAAAAAAGGAAAAACACGACAACGCCGTGGACGAGCTTGTGAAGCAGAGCAAGAAAGGAAAGTCGATGCATCCGCTGGCCTATGCAATGATCCCGCCTGAGCCGACGTATAAAGACGTATATCCGCTTATTACGGCCGTAAAGAGCGCTCCTAAAGCGTTCTCCGGAGAGACAAGAAAGCGGAAGGATGACCTGATTCTGCTGCCGAGGTCCGTTGTGGATTTTCTGGCGGAGGCGGCAAGGCATGGGCTTTGGAAGGAAGATCTCGACAAGAGCGGAGGAGAAAAATGATCGGGAAGGGAACGCTTGTCAGATATAAAGGAGACGAGAAAAAACATCTGTGGCCGGGCCGGATGCTTTCAGTCCATGAGCGGGATGGCGAAAAAGTTGTCGTATGGGTTGCAAGACCGGATAAAAACGACTTTATAACCGCAGACGTGAACATCAAAGACGTCGAGGAAATCTGCTGAGAACAGCGAAAAAACCAGGGAAAGGAGGAGCAGGAGTGCAGGATCTGGAGTTCCCGTTCTGGGACATGGAATATGACGGCGGCAACGAAGTTGTCATAAAGCAATATAAGGGCAGCCAGAGGATTGTTGTCGTCCCGTTTGGCATATTGCTTACAAAAGATCAGGACCGGATGCTGGAGTTCCTGTCAAAAGACTCCCTGGAGGAATATCTGGAATCTCTTGAGTTTGAGTCAATATGGAAAGCCACAGAGACCGTTTGTGCGGATGTTACAGGCATCGCGGAATCCGCTTTTGAAGGCAATTCGACTGTCGAGGAGATCTGGCTTCCGGCAAATACGCTGCGTGAAATCGGCCCCTCTGCGTTCCATTCGTGTGAAAAGCTACGGAGGATAGCATTTTACAACGCAAATGCCTACAGAAAACAGATTCAGTACGATACTGAAGGAGAAAACGCTATTCTCGTCAGCCGGAATCCTTATGACTTGGTTGAAGCGGAGCCGGAGCTTCTGACGGAACTGGCCT
Source organism: uncultured Oscillospiraceae bacterium (assembly GCA_964624445.1). Classification (GTDB taxonomy): domain Bacteria; phylum Bacillota; class Clostridia; order Christensenellales; family Aristaeellaceae; genus Aristaeella. The sequence goes on from CAZUXV010000011.1 coordinate 14,463, forward strand.
CTGGAGTTTTTTCCTTATGTGAAAGCCTGGAAGCGTTTAAGATCCCAAGAAACGTACAGGTTATCGGGGACGGATGCTTCCGCGGCTGCAGGAGGCTGGCTAAGATTAATCTTCCGGACGGATTAACGATTATCGGGCAGAAGGCTTTCAGCGGGTGCGGATCCATTCGTGATTTGCATGTGCCGGATACAGTGGAAATAATAGGCGAGGAAGCGTTTGCGGAATGCTCGTCTTTGAGAAAGATGTCCCTGCCGGACAGCGTGAAAGAACTAAAGGAAGGGATGCTGTATTACTGCGGAAAACTGGAAGAAGTGCAGCTGCCGGCCTGTATCACGGAGGTCCCGGCGGCTTTCTTAAGGGGTTGTGCGTCGCTGCGTAAGGTAACGCTTCCTGAAAACGTCGAAAAGATAAACGACTGGAGTTTCGCGAACTGCCCAAGCCTCCGCGAAGTAAACCTTCCGCATGGCCTTAAAAGCATCGGCGCGGCAGCTTTCAGGGGGTGCGGCTCGCTTGCGGGCATCGAAATCCCGGATGATGTGAAAGAGATCGGCGGTTTTGCTTTCTGTGAATGTGAAAGCCTGGAAGAATGCAGTCTCCCCAAAGGGATACGGATTGTTGAAAGCGGACTGTTCAAGGATTGCAGAAAATTAAAAAGCGTAGAGATCCCGGAAGGAGTCACAAAAATTCTGCAGGCGCCGTTTGACGGATGCGTCCGACTGAAAAAAATAAGAATCCCCGAAACAATCGAAAAGGTAGACAGCGGCGCTTTCAGGGGAACTTCGCTTGACCGGCTGTTTCTCCCGCACAGTATGGAGTATGAAGACATGATGAGGTTTGGCCTGGATTATATCGTTGTGGATGTAGAATGGTACTGACAGGCGGCATGGAGAATACTATCCAACGTAGCTAAGCGGACAGGCAGATCCCGGGCAGGGGAATCAAGGCAAACAAAAGGAATGGCAAGAGATTCCGAAGGAAAAGATCGGGATCTTTTTTGTTTTGGAAGAGCAGGCGAGGGGATGAGCGTAAGCCGTAAAGAAAAATAAATATGATTATTACGGTTTTTCTTTTAGAGGTTTTTAGGCTTAATTACATTGACTTACTTTGTTGAGCATCTTCGGCTGGAGTCGTTGATATTCATCTCTTTTGGTAAATCGGACACTTTTGTGTCTGTTTATATATGGTAGTCCAGGAACATTGATTTGTTCCGGAGCATATTTTTTATGCTCTTCATCCCGATTACAGAACCTTTCCCGGTTCTGATTCTACATATATAAAAAATATATGGAGGAAATAATCATGTTTAACTCACTCAAGAAACTCTTCGCCAGGTCTCCCAAAACGGTTACTTTCCCTGCAGTTGCTCTTCATGGCTCAGTTGTCCGTCCCAGCGGAATTCTGTGGTTCAGGCATCTCACCGCTGAACAAATGCAGCGCGAAATGCTTGCCTATGTGGTTTTCCAGAATAATGGGAAACCATCGTCTGTGATGCTCACGACCATGGGAGTTTACGAAGATGCCGGCATGCCTGAAGAAAAGACTGCTTGCTCTTCTATCGCCATTGTGTCCATCGAAGACAATGGTTATGTCAAGTTCGTTACCAAAGACGGGTGGCAGTTCGAAATGTTACCCTCTTCCGAGAACGACGTATACAACATGGCCATGATCCAGCTCCTCTGGAGCTCCAAAGCTGCGGATATCCTGGCACCGATGATTCAGTGGAAACACTGAGATTATTTTTAAGGAGGAACAACATGAATACTTCGGAAAAAAAGATCCCGAAAGGGCTCGTTATCTTCGGATCTGTCAAGCTGATCGGCGGATTGATCTGGAGCATTCTCCATGCTGTTGTGTTTATCTTTGTGCTGATTAAATATTGGCCAATGATAACACGCATGCTCTCGTTCTAAGAGCAAATCTCCCGCCTCTCTGACAAGCTTTTGCCTGTCAGAGAGGCTTTTACAATGTCAGAAAATATGGAATTTTGAAGTATAATATATATGAAGGGTATACAGGAAGGGAGATTGCCGATGCTTACCATCGTTAAAGATACAGACCAGAAAATCAGTTTTTCATATACGCAGGATCGCCCGATTGTGAAAGGAGAAGCGACTGAGGCATTCCTGAACGAACTGGCGATCACGATAGACAGTGTTCTCCGCCAGGCGAAAAACAATATAACAGGGATTGACGCAGAAAGAGCGTGGGATATGCTGTACAGCTGCGTAAAGAGCATAAACGGCGCACCCGTGCAGGAGTATATTGAACAGCCGGATGCGGAACAGAAGAAAATGAACTTCAATTACTTTGTTCAGTATTCCGACTTTATCGTACCGGGCATCATCCAGGAGATTGAGGAGAAGTACGGCAAGGAACGGCTGGCGAGCAGCATAAGCAGGGGAGATATGGCGGCCTCCGCGCACGAGAAGGTGCTGGACTGCGCGTGGCTGTATATAACCGCGAAAAACGAACAGAACGAAGAAATGATGTTCGCCTGGGCAAAGCAGCTGCTTGCGGCGCATAATAACGAGGTGCTGATCGAAACCATGCTGAATGATATCCGCACTTGACTGAAAGCAAACCCGGATCGCGCCTTCCGAAAGGAAGGCGTTTTTTTTTGTTGGCTGACAAGTTGTCTGTGGGGGAAACGCGGAGCGGGATATAAAACAGGTAAAATTATAATGGAAACCCGTTAGCAAGAAACAACACACATACAGGAAAGAGTGATTGATATGAAACAGATAAAGCGTTTGGTCCTCGCGGCTCTCATCGTATGTATGCTGCCGATATCCGCGTTTGCGGCTTATCCAAGGGGGAAGGTCGTGCCGTGCGTGGTCACTGATGAAGAACTGCAGTCTTTTGATATAACGCTGATTGACGAAGATAAAACGCAGACAACGGAAGACGGCAGCAGTTCGTCCGAAGTGGAATCGGAAGACGAAGATGTGGAACATAAGCTGCCGTCGCTGGTGTTTGGAGACGACTATATCGAGATCAACGGTGTCCGGTACCCGATAGGCATTGTGACCTCCGCGACCTCACTGGAGGATGTAACGTCTGAGATGATCCAGGCAGCGGCGGACGATGAGTCTGTTAAGGTTTATAAGCAAACCCTGGGAATCGACGGCGATGTGTTCGGGAGAATACTGGAAGATCTTCCGACGGGCCTGGATTTTTCGGAAATAATCAGCAAGATTGAAAGCATCATGGACCGCCTGAAAGCTGAAAATGAGGCGAAAGGGAAATGGAAAATCCCGTGGGAGGAGTTTGAAAAACAGATCAAAGGTGCAATGCTGTCCGGGAAGTCCATCCAGGGCATGATTGATGCCATCTATAAAAAACTGATCGACTGGATCAACGATCAGACAATGATGGTTACCAAGTTTGACAAGGAGGGATTCCTGGCCGCCTGTGACGAAGTTGAAAGAATCAATACGCGCAATTACCAGATACGCGGGCTTATTGATTCCAAAGCAGAACTGGGCGATGTTCAGGTCATTCCTACGGAGTATGTAGTGAATAATTCTTCCCATGATGGAGACAGCGGCCTGACATTTGATGTAGGCGAAAGGACGTTTACGTTTGTGGCGGAAACACCCGAGTACGAACAGAACAAGACGCTTGTAAAGACCGTGACACAGGATATTATGCCGAAGACGCCGATAGACGTTGTGGCAGGCAAGCTTGCTACGGGGCATTTCACAGTGGATGGAAAAACGTCCGCGCTCAAAGAGTATATGGACGGCGTAAAAAACGGGACGAGACAGGAGGAGCCTGCCGCGTTTGTAGCTGCGCTGAAAAAAGACAAACCCCTGATTGAGGCGTATTATTACGCTGCTGCCACGGATGAAGAAGGCAGCGGAAGCGGTGTCAAAAGGGATATATATGGAAACATAACGGGCCTGGATGCAAGCTATTATTCGCAGGCAAGCGGTAAGTTGACAATCCCGTTTGACCAGGATGCCGCTGAATTAATGGCTACAAAAATGGAAATCTCGGAAGGTAAAGCCGGCATTATTGGCTGGAATGCAGACAAGCGGATCATAGGTAACGAGGAATGGGAAGAGATCGCGAATGAAGTTGCGCAACGAGGTGCTGAAAGAGCAGATCAGGAGTCTGCTAAATCATCAACAGAATGGCAGGGTAAACTGTATTACCTGACAGAAGAAGAGAACGATGAACGGCAGACTTACAGGCGGGCCCTGATAGATGCCGGTGTTTTAACGTATGCAAACGGGAAGTATGCCCTTGCGGATGATAGATACGGAGAAAAATGGGTAGAGAAACTGAAAGATAATTCTTATATAGACCCAACTCTCGATCCGGAATTTCTGGATAATGTAATCGAATACTGGACAGATGAAGAAATTTCCGTTGACGGGGACAAGGAACGTGCAGGAACGGTCCTCGGCGCGGCAAGAGAAATGAAGCGTCTTGCGGGCGTCAATCAGGAAAGGGAAGCAAAAGACCCGCTGAACGAACAGTCAGACGCTGAATACTACGCAGCACATGAAGAACAGTCGGATTATATGACCAGTTTGTGCAACTATGTGTTTAACGAAAACGGTACGTACGCGACAACAAAATCCACGTTCCCGGACGGAACTCCTTCCAAAGCGCAAATGGATGCTTACGGGCTTGGCGAAGGAGGATATGAGATCACAATAAGCATACCGAACACAACAGAAAACAAGCCGGCCATCGAGAGCATGAACCGTTACGCGGAAGCCGTCAGGGAACTGAGGGAAGCCGAGGCTCGCTGGAACAATGGCTCGCAGAACGTAACAGATCTCCCGGACGATGTCCAGAAAGCAAGGGAGAGTGTGGCACAGGCGGAGGCGGATATGTTCTCCACGCCGATTTACGATTCTAACGGCATTCAGGTAGATAATTCAGAGACGGTAAACGCAGTTGTCAGTTTTTGCGACAGCAACCCGACAGCGATATTGACGTCCGCCGGGTCTACCAATAACGATAACGGCGGTTATATGGTAAGACAAGGTGGAGAAGTAACAGGCTCATGGGAAGATGGCAGTCTTGCGGTTACAGGCAAACAATACAGGATACTCCCGTTTACTGCGATCTATTCACTGTCGCAAATCCCAGAAGAAGCGGACCAGCCGATGACGGACGAAGACTACCAGGCTTTGACAGCTATGAGTTCAAAGGATTTGATAGCCGGCGCCATATCCGACACAGAAAACGGCGAAGTGAAACTGCAGGAACAGAAAGGGAAGCTTGACGCGAAAAAAGCAGAACTGAAGGAAGCCAAGGAATCGTTTGATAATTACAAGAAAGAGCAATACGGGGATAAAGAGCCGACAAGCGATGACTGGATATCGGACCCTTTCTTGAACGATTATGGTATCCGCATTCAAGGCCTGCAAAAAGAAGTGGACGCCCTGGAATCGGATGTCTCCAGAAGAGAAAAGTGGTTTGCGGATGGCAGCACTGAACCTGTAGGACAGGAGTGGAAGATTGCCAATAATGGAATGTTTGAATATACAAACGAGAAAGGCGAAAAGGTTGTTGTCTTTGATTATGACAAAGTAAATATGAACAATTCAGACGGTTCATTTGTAATACCGAGTGAAGATCAGCTGAAATCCAGAACGGGAGACAGGGTGTTCGGCTGGTTTCTGGCTGGCACGTTTGAAAATGACAGTAACACGCAGCGGGAAAACTGGGGAACGTTCGAGTTTGACGGCGGATACTATGCAGGGTCTGCTGAAACAAACGGATTTTCCGGATACGTATTGCCTGATGACCAGTCTGGCGTTGGCATTTATAAAGATGGCGTTCTATACGCACTGGACATAAAGAGCACGGAAGACGTAAAACGTATGGCTCTCGCGTCATATGGTCTGTATGTTATGGCAAGCCCGTCCGGCCGGATCGTTGACGATAATTTCCTGATTATAGACGAGGAGCGGGCAAACCAGTGGGAAAGCATTATCCCGAAAGATCTGAGACCTTATATAAGCCAAAAGGTCGTTGTGGCAGGATCAGACGAGCCTTTCAGTTATGTATTCGATTATACGGCATGGCTTGAGGATCATCCGGAACAAACAGTAGACCCGAATGACTTTAACCATAAGTATGACACGCCGATGATGGATGTCCTGATGGACCTGTCTGACGGAAAGATCCTGGAAGCGTTAAAGCTTAAAAGACTGAAGCCAAGCGGTGACGGTTCGGAGAAACTTGGCGACTCAGAAACAACCGAAGATATGGCTATGGACGCGCTGGAATATATTTATACAAGCTTTATCAACTCGGGGGATGATCTCGATGATTATCCGTGGTATATGTACACCGACATTATTGAAGCCGCGAGACAGCTTCTGCCGGATCTGAGAAAGACAGAAGAACGGAAGAGGGACCGCGAGGAAGCCGAAGAAAAGCAGAGAGAGAGCGAAGAAGGCTCCGACGATGGTGACACAACCGACGATGGCGGAGAAGATGGAGAAGACGGCGACAAAAAGCCGGAAACCAGTGAAGAAGTCCGGACGAAACTGTCCAGGGAGCTTGTCGAATACCTGGTAAGCCTTGGCATCGCGGAGAGTGAAATCCCGGACAATATCACCATGCAGTGGCTGAAAGAGCGTATCGGTGTGGAAGAGATCAAAAAGTTCTTTAAGGACAAAACCGTTATGGTTGATCACTATGTCACTGTCAGGGTTGAGGATATCAAGGTCGTAGACAGCGAGACCAAAACGCTTGGATCTTACCTGTTTGGTATTTATCCTCTCAAGTGGTCGATAGAGAACATTAACAACGGGGTTTCCAGCGGGGAAAAATTTTCCTTCGGCGGAATGATAAGACAAGTACAGCTGTATTCAGACCTGACACTGGTGAATGCCATCGCAAAGTTCCGAATGAACCGGACGATAAAGGTTTACTATTCTGTTGAGGAAACGCTTGTAGTCCAGCCGTTCGGTTGGGTGATCAGCAAGAAGTCCATCGGCGGGAGCGGAGTGGACGGCGAAGACCTGCTTCTGAACAAAACAACGCAGATCGTGGAAATAGAAGAAACGGTTAAGAGTTGGTCGTTTGAAATCGAGGAAAAAAAGACACAGGAGGAAAAGGATAAAGAAAAAGATTCCACGCAGATTATAGGCGACATCACGACCGTTCTCCGGATCATGAGCCAGGGCGGATACTGGATAAATGGATTTAATTACGATACAAATGGTATAATTGAGGTAACGATCAACGGAACGTCCGATCCGGATCTGACGTTCAGGATCTATTAAAGGGAGGAATCAGCACATGAGATATCTGAGAGTGATTGCGGTGCTTCTGGCGGCAGTTCTTATGCTTGCATCGTTTGCACCCGCGCTGGCGGAGGCTTATACGATCCAGCCCAGGACGGTTTACAGGGTCGTGCTGGATTACTGGCTTGATAAAGACGGCGGCAGAAATAATGCGATAGACACAATCCCGGACTTCTTCCCGGAAGCGCATGCGGTTCGCTTGTTCCAAGGCGCGTGGCTTGAAGTCCCTGTAAGGGTATACCTGTATTTTGATAAAGACCAAAACGTTTACTGGATCGTCGATTACTGCAGGCTGCGCGATGTGAAAGCAACCATGGATCCATTTAATTATGAAAAGATCAAATTAAACCGGCAGAACTGGAGCCGTTTACCGGATCTGTTCCGGCAGGGGAACGATTACGCAAAAATCAGGCGGGAAACTTTCCCTATGGTGGAAGGAGACAAGCAGGTAACATATCAGTATGTGGAAGACGCAGGACTTCTGTACCTGCGCACAGGCGAACTGAAGGAAGATATCCTGAAACGGTTTAATGTATCCTTTGAAAGCGATGAAGTGATCACGCTCCAGGATAAGAAAACATCGCAGTTTTATCGGCTGACAAAAACAAAACTCAATTAATCGCCGCCAAAAAACGTATACTTATTATGAGGTGATTATTTATGGCAAAAGCCAAGGGAACTATCGGACCGATCAAGGGACGCGGTGTGTTCAGGGAGCTTACAGATGAACAACGCGAACAGCTGTCCCCTGAAGAGCAGAAAAAGTATGACGCAAAGCTGAAAAGGCACATAAGGCAGCAGGAAAAGAAGTCCGCAATGGAAAACGCCGGGAAACTGATCGAGCCGCGTATGCTGCGGCTTGAACGGGCTTTAAAAACGAACGTCGTCAGGAAAGGCGATCTTGCCTGCGACGTGATTGATGCCACATTCGTTTCCCCTTGCAAGCGGACAATGTACGCGACGGAAGACCGTCTGGTTCGTTTCTTTGACCAAGGCGACCTGATCCAGCTGAACTGCCACGCGGCTCCGCGGGCAAAAGTACCTTGCGTGGTGGTACAGAACGATGTCTTCTATTTCGCGCAGAAGAAGGGTGACGACGGGAACGAGTACGCAAACCTCGACAGCCTTTGCTCCGCAGAGACCGCAACCCTGATTGTGTCTTCGGATGAATACATCGGTGAGATCGTAAACGTCATCACGAACCCGAAACGGCTCTTCGAGAACAAGCACAACGAGTCGGAAAAGCCGGAAGAAAAATAATCAGCAAAGCCATGAGAGCATCGCAAAGACGGCGATGCTCTTGTTTTATTAAAAATTTTACAGCCGGACTCGAAAACCGAAAATCAAAAGTATAATTATAAGTGGATACATTAGTATCCATTTTTTTATGCTGAATCACAAAGGAGAAAGCAGTGAAAAAACGGATTAAATTTGGAATAATTGTATGTCTGGCCATGATTATGTTATGGGCGGCTGCGGCGTGTGCGGATGAAGCTGTTTTCAAAGACAAAAAGGATGTCCTCGGTTATATATCAGCGAACCAGCCGATGGAGTTAACGCTTGAGGGCGTCCGGATGAAGCCTCTGGATCTGCTGGAGATTAAGGATGCTTTACCGGAAGGCGCAGTATTCCATTTTAAATCGCAATGGGGAAGCATAGAACTGACAGATGATATGGAGGAAGCAGATCTCACTTCCAAGCCGGTAGGGAATATAAAGGTTCTCAGGGCGATTCTGCAGCTTTGCCCGAACATCCGGGTGCTTGACAACGCGGCCAGTCTCCAGATATCAAACAAAGACATGATCGCGCTGATTGAAGAATACCCGGATGTCCGTTTCGAGTGGGTTGTGAATCTTGGAAAAGGCTACAGGGTCTCAACCAAATCAACGGCTTATTCAACATTCAAGCGAATCGGAGTTGGCGGCGCCCTGACATCCAAAGACCTGGAACTGCTGAAATACTGTCCGCGGCTGAAAGCGCTGGACCTGGGTCATCACAGGATAACGAGCCTGGCTTTCCTCCGCTATGTTCCGGATCTGGAACTGCTGATTCTTGCAGACAATAACATAAAGGATATTACGCCCATCGGGGAACTTAAACACCTGCAGTACGCAGAACTCTTCAAAAACCCGATTGCAGACCTGACGCCGCTTGCCGGCTGCCATGAGCTTCTTGATCTGAACCTGACTGCGACAAGCATTACAGACCTTTCGGCTTTGGATAATGTAAAACTTGAAAGGCTGTGGGTAAACAGCTGCAAATCATTGCCAGGCAATGCCGTCGATCATTTTAAGCAGGAGCATCCAGGATGCGAGGCGCTTTATAAACCATCCCATGCGGCAACCGTGGACGGATGGAGGGATCATCCGCGCTATAAGCATTATATCCGCTGCCTGAAGAGCAAAAAATGGATTTCTTTTGGTGAAGAATGAAGACCCCTTAAACCCTGTTGATGCCAACATCTATGAGGCGTCTGACGTGAAATGGCTCGAAAACTGGGCTGCGGAAAACGGGGATCACCGTCAACGCTGAACCGGTTACAGCCTAATTATTCACTTACAGCGTCGCACCATGCGACGCTTTTTTAAATACTGTTTCCTAAGCGTAAGTTGTAAAAAAACAATCGTCGTTTATTCGAATAACAGCGGATTATTTTAACAGGAATAGCAAATATCTCAAATTTTCAGTGGCAGAAGAATGATTTAACACATTTGTAATGCTTGAAAGCACGTATAATTATTTATATAACAAGGAAATTCACCGTCAGAAAGGAGGAGCGCCTTATGAAAAACGGATTCAGGAGAATGCTGAGCCTGTTTATTGCGGTCGCGCTCCTTTTCTGTAATACGGTTATGGCAGCGGAGACGGACCAGGAGCGTGTGCTTGTATGCGGTCTGGAGGAACATACACACACAGAAGGATGCTATGAAACAGTCCTTGTTTGCGGACAGGAAGAGGAAGAGCCTGTAAGGGAGTATACGGAAAAGTTCGAAGTTCACAAGCACAGCGCGAAGTGCCGGGATGAATCAGGAAATCTCGTATGCGGTCTGGTCGAAAACGAATATTACCATACGCATAATGATTTTTGTTATGATGAAAACGGCAACCCGGTTTGCGGATTAAAACAGAAAAAACCGCATGAGCACACAGACGACTGTTATGAAGAAACCTGTGAGCTTGTTTGCACCAGGGAAGAAAAGGAAGGCCATACGCATGACGAGTCCTGCTACGAGATTACAAGAGAGCTGGTCTGCGGAAAAGAGGAGGATCCGGGGCATACCCATAACGAGTCCTGTTTTGAGCAGGAAAAGTGTCTTGTATGCGAACTGGCTGAAACAGAAGGCCATACACACACGGACGACTGCTATACGCTCCGCGAGGAATTGTCCTGCGGACTGGAGGAATCAGAAGACCATACTCATACAAATGAATGCTACACAACAGTGCGTGAACTGACCTGCGGAAAAGAAGAGGCTCCCGGACATACTCATACGGAAGAATGCTACACATACACACAAAGACTGATCTGTGAAGAGCCTGAACGGGAAGGCCATACGCACACAGAATTATGTTTTAATTCGCAAAAAAGGCTGGTGTGCGACAAGGAAGAATGCGAAGGGCATACGCACACGGACGAGTGTTATAAAACGAGCCGTGTGCTGCGCTGCGATAAACCGACATCCATGCATAAGCACCAGGCAGAATGCTATAACGCCCAGGGGCATGTTATCTGCGGGCAGGTAGAAGTACCTGAGTTTGTCAGTACAGAAGCCAGCTGGAGAATCGAAGAAGGCCATCTGCACAGCGAGGCTTGTTATGAAAAGCGGCTTATTTGTGAAAAGCCGGAGCATGTACATACAGATGACTGCTATGAGAAGACTGTTCCGCAGGAAGTAGAACAGGATATAACAGAGGACCAGGACGACAACGAAGCGAAAAACGGGGAAGACCGCGGAGAAACGTCTGAAGCGCCCAATAACGAGCCTGCTGAAAATGCAACGGAATCAGCCCGGCATACAGACGAACTGCCGGACAAGGATGATCCTCCGCCTGAAGAGGAGCCTTCGGAAGAAGAAAACACGGAGGATGATCAAGGAAACGATACAGAGCAGCCACTGACAGATTCTTCTGACACGGATAATGCCTCCGCGGATGGTCCGGAAGCAGGAACAGACGCTGGTGAAGGAGATGCATTACCGGAACAGGAAGACAATGATATGGATGCCCAAGCGGATGGTATGGACATAGAAACGGACGTGGATGTAAACATAGATGTGGACATAGGTATGGACAATGTCCACGCGGAGGCTGAAGACAATCCTGCAGACAATGTCCATACTGATGTGGACATGGATGTGGACAATGTCCACACCGGAGAGCAAGAAGCACAGCCTGCTGAAGACAGTGAAACATCCGCCTGGGAAGAAGCTGCGCCGGAAACGATAGAAAAAGACGCTCCGGCGGAGGATGAACAGGAAAGCAATACAGTCCTGCCGGCAGGGAAGAAAGACGAAGAAAAGCCCGAGCAGAATGAACCAGGCCCTGCCGCAACGCCGACTGACCTTACAGAAGCGCCGCCGGAAGAAGCCGAAGAAGCACGGGATATTGTTCTCTGTACAGATAAAGACTCCATATATTCAGCAACCGTTGTTCTCGAAGCAGTGGCCGGAATACCGGATAATGCCCGTCTGATTGTGCGTGAGGCGGAGGACGGCCAGGGGTTCAGGAAGTCCCCGCAGAAGTCCGCAAAAGCGGCTGCCGGAGAAAAGTCCGCGAGAGCGGATGTTCTGACAAAATACAACGCCGGCGAAGAAATCCCGGATATTGAGCTTAACCGTAAAACGCTGGTTATGACGATTGACGCGGACAACCGGGAAGAAACCGTGCAGGCAAAGGCGACAGTAACTGTGCGCCTGCCGGATGTAACGGCAGATCAGAAGGTAGACGTCCTGCAGATCACGGAAGACGGGAAGGATCTTCTGGACAGTGAGAATAACGACGGAAGCATAACCTTTGTTACCGACGGTCTCACATCGTATGAGTTTGTGGTATACGCGAAAAAACTGTCCGATGAAAAAACCGAGAACCTGGAAAGTACGCTTTGGGGATCCGTAAATAACGAAGAAGCGTATACAGGTCTGGATGTATCAGCGCCGGAAGGCGTTCAGGTGCTGGAGACATACAGCACTCCGGACGGAAACGGAATGTGGATGGATCTCCGTTATGCCGGCGATGAAGATCTTGGCGAACTGGAGAGCATCGCGCTTTACAGCGTCAGGGACGAAGCCCTCGAAGATCTTGTGGAAGACAATATTGACGGCTCGGAAGTGCTCCGGGTAAGCTTGGGCGATCTGCCGGAATACGCGCTGGTCAGGGATACAGGACTGCGGCAGACCGAGAAAGACCTGGGAAATGTCGTGCTAAACGGTCTGATGCCGAAAAACGCGGAGGCCTCAGCGGAGAATGTTACGGAAGAATACGAAAGCAGCACGCTGGCGGCGGAGCAGGAAGCGATCCCTGAAGACGCCGGGATCCTCGCGGTGTATGATATCTCGATCACGAACGACGGCAAGGAATACCAGCCGGGTGAAGAAAAGCCCGTGACAGTAACCATTCTGGATGACAACATAAAAGAAGGCGATGTTCTGTGGGTGCTGCATATACAGGATGACGGCACAACGGAAATCATGGAGAGTGTTACCGTGGAAGACGGCAGGGTCGTATTCCAGGCAACAGGCTTCAGCGCGTACGCCATTGCGGCAGGCCCGTCGGACGTATCAAGCGACCTGCACCAGATCACTTCATTTGATGGCCTTGAAGCCCAGATAGCAAACGGTATATATATCGGACACTGGGATAACTACTATATGGATAACGTCCTGGTGAACAACCTTGGCGGAACAAGCGGAAGAACAGGTATCCGGAAGATCAAGCCCAGCACGACAGACCCGGCTGGCGCGGGAGCGGCGAAGTATTACTTTGAGGCAGTGGATTCCGCCAACCACCAGTACAAGATCTACTGCTATAACGCGAACAACGAGCCGCAGTATGTCAGGTGGGTCACCGGTAATGAAACGACCAAAAAGAGCCTGTCTTTCACGACGGCGGCAAATGCGACGACCTTTATTGTGGAGCCTTACAGCGCAACAGCGACAGATGCATTCAAGATCCACGCGGTCGGCAGCGATTATTACTGGAACATGCAGGGAGGCGCGAACGGCGCCGGTATCGCGGCATACAATAACGCGACAGACGTAAACGCGAAACTGCGGTTCGTATACAAGGATGAAATAACGGAAGAACCATTCGGCCTGGAGAATAAATCGTACGGGCTGATGAACTGGAACTCCGGCGTAACAGGCCGCGCGATGATGGCTGAAGAAACAGGTGAAGGCGCGCTCGTATCCAAAACGCTGACGGTATTGACAGAGAAGTCCAATACCGCGGATAAGCTGTTTGTGCCGAATGAGAGCGATATTTCCTTCTGGACATTCCACTGGGCGAATGACAGGAACTACTATATAACAACCGTAGTAGACGGGGCTACAAAGTACCTGAAGATCTCGCAGGACGGACTGAGCCTTGTTGACCAGGAGGATGCCGTCCCGATAGAAGTAAAACCCGGAAGCGGCAACTATGAAGGCATGGTCTGCCTGCGGGCTAATACCGGAACGATTACTTACGGCGGAAGCGATACGGGCTTTACCGTAGGCGGGACAGCCGGACAGGAATGGCTGTATCTTGTGGAAGAGTCAGAGCTTACGGAAGACTACTACATGACGTATTCCGCCAGCAAGGTCAGTGTATCAGCTGAGGAAATAACAAATGGCTCGCGGATTATTGTCTACACAAGAAAATGGAATTACGACACAGACCGTTATGAGTTTTACGCGATAGACCATGACGGCACATTGGTGCGGTGCTTTGAAAGCGGCGACTCCATACAGTGGATTGGCAACCGTATCAATACTATGCTCTGGAATTTCGTGGAGTATTACTGGGAAGGCACGGATGACCCGAACTTCTACTATGATCTGTATAACCAGTATTCAGAGGACTTCATTTCGCCGCAGAAAGGCTCAGGACAGATCCTGGATAATAAGCCCATCGGTATAAACATGAATGGACGCCAGCGCGGGGCGTATTACTCGACCATTCTCGCATGGGACAAGAGTACACAGTCTTATTCCGGTCTGAAGCTTGAGGACGGCGAAGACGGCAAAAAGCATATCGTCGCGTGTGACAGGGATGAGGCGGAGGACTTCTATTTCGCGATCATGCAGGACCTGGCGGAGGATGACGAGACAACAACCGTGCCGACCGTGGATCATACACAGTACGGCATTACCATGAAAATGAAGGATTTCGACACCCGCGCGGAAATGAGCAATTTCCTCGGCAACGACGTTGGCGGAATGGGAACAACGACTCAGCCGGGGCTTTTGTCGACACAGCTCGGAAGCGACGGTTACCCGACAACCGCTGGAGGCTCTCTTGGAACGCTTTACAGCGGGGCGCAGGACGTCAATCACCTGTTCATCCTGAGCACATACAACGGGACCGGCTATTATGAGTACGACAGCACTCAGAACTTCGCAACACTCAAGGGCAATACGGGCGGGAACTTTACTGTTTACAAGGAACTCGGAACATACGATGCCGCGGACTCCCCGACACGCAAGCACGGGCAGTTCTTCCCGTACAATGATCTGAAACCGGGCGTGTTTTCGTCCGTGAACAGCAAAAACCTGTATGACGTTAACGGAAATCCTCTCCCTGACAGCGACCCGAGGAAGAATGAGCCGCTGTACCTGATCCAGCCGCGTCCTGGTGAGAAGTCTGTCGACTGTTACTTCGGCATGGAGATCGAGGCAAGCTTTGTCCAGACGCCCAGCGGATATGACGCATGGGGGCATGACATTATCTACGAATTCACAGGAGACGACGACTTCTGGCTGTACGTGGACGGCGAGCTTGTAATAGACCTCGGCGGCATCCACAGCGCGGTTCCGGGATCTGTCAACTACCATACGGGCGCGGTAAGCGTGAACGGCGTCAACACAACGCTGCGTGACGTGTTCTATAACAATTACCTGGGCAGGAATCATACCGCGGAGGAAGCCCAGGCGTACGTTGACGAGCTGTTTGAAGAGAAAACGGACTCAAACGGGAATACGTATTACACCTTCAAGGATTATACGACGCATACCATGCGGATCTTCTACATGGAGCGCGGCGCGGGCGGATCCAACCTGCATATGCGGTTTAACCTTGCTTCAGTAAAAGAAGGCCATGTCGAACTGAAGAAAGAACTGGACGGCGTGGATGAAACAGAGTCCCTGATGGCTGAATTCCCGTACCAGATCTGGTACGTGCTGCCGAACGACGTCAATAACACAAACGACGTCGTC
>CAZUXV010000012.1:0-26433 GCA_964624445.1 uncultured Oscillospiraceae bacterium
GTTTTCGTTCTGTTTTTCGCGCGGTCGATTTGCTTTTTTCAGCTGAACATGAGATAATAACCAGTGGGAAAAAAGGGCAATGTCCAGTGTGAAGGTGAATGCAATGCAGATGAAGATCGGGCAGTTTACAGATACGTTTCTGCCGATTGTGGATGGTGTGGGCCGGGTGGTCCAGGCCTATTCAGAGACGCTTTGCAAGATGGGGCATCAGGTGACGGTAGTCGCCCCGATGTACAACACGGGTTTCCAGGGCGGATTTCCGTACCAGCTGGTGGAATATGTGGCCAGCAGCGTACCCGGCATGAAACAGTACAAAGTCGGCGAAGCGGTACTGGACGCCCACTACCGGCAGCGGATCCGGATGATCGACCTGGACATTATCCACGCGCACAGTCCCTTTACCGCCGGCTCTGAAGCGCTCCGTCTTGCTGCGGTACGGAAGCTGCCGCTGGTGGCGACCTTCCATTCCAAGTATTATGACGATTTTCTGAAAGCGACCAAGTCGGAGTCCATTGCCAAGATGGGCGTAAAGCTGGTTGTGAGTTTCTATAACCGCTGCGACGAAGTCTGGGCTGTAGGAAAGAACACGGCGGACGTGCTGCGCGAATACGGCTATGAAGGCGAGATCCAGGTGATGCCAAACGGCGCGACCATGCGGACCGTGAACCCGCGGGACGTGGAGCAGGTTAACCGCCGGTGGAACCTGGGCGAAGATCCCCTGATCCTGTTTGTGGGCCAGATGGACTGGAAGAAAAACATCCTGACCGTGCTGGAGGCCTGCGCCGAGATGAAGATGGCAGGCGTGCCTTTCCGGCTGCTGCTGGCAGGGCAGGGCATCGATAAGAGCGCGATCGAGCAGAAGATCCACGACCTGAATATTCAGGACCGGGCGGAACTGCTGGGCCATATCACAGACGCCAGCCTGCTGGACGCGTTTTACGCCAGGGCTTCCATCTTTGCGTTCCCTTCGCTGTATGACGCCGCGCCCATGGTGGTGCGGGAAGCGGCCGTGATGGGCACACCCTCGGTCATGGTGAAAGGCAGCACCGCCGCGGAGATCATCCGCCACGGTGAGAACGGCCTGCTGTGCGAGAACGATCCCAAAGACCTGGCCCGGGTGATGACAGAGGCGCTGAGAGACCCGGCAAGGTTGCAGGCGATCGGCGCGCAGGCGCGGGAGACGATCCCGGTGCCATGGGACAAGGTGATGGAGAACGTGGCACTGAGATACGAGCGGCTGATCGCCCTTGGACGGCAGGGAAGACTGAAGGATAAAAGAAAAAGAATGTTATAAAAAATGGAGGCTTAATCAGCCTCCATTATTTCTACCCGGACGTTGTCCGGACCGGTGAAACGGAGCATCCGCTGGCCTGTGCACGGATCCCGGCGGTATTCGCCCGGGTGGATGCCGTTTGATTCCAGCCGCCTGCGCACGGCAGGCAGACGGACGGCGTACAGCGTCAGATACTGTTTTTCCGGGATCGGATCACGGAAGGAACAGATGACCTGTACCTGGGTTTTGCCCATCTCAAAGAGGAAGACCGTGTCGCCGGATTCCCGCCGGTTCAGCTGCTGGAGCAGGCGGAAACCGAGCCGGTTGACATAAAAGTCGCAGACGGCGGCCTGGTCCGACCCCATCAGTGTGGTCCGGAACATGCCGGTTTTTTTCGTGTAGGGGAAAAGCGTGCTGCTGCGCGCTTTGAACTTCCAGCGGCGGTAATCGCGCAGTTCCTTCCGCCAGCCCGGATGGGTGACCACATAGCCCACCGCGATGTAGAGCAGCTGGCCGATCCAGCCGCCGAGCGTGTTGGAAATGATATCGTCAAAATCGTACATACCGCGCTGCGTGACCAGCTGCAGGTTTTCCGCCAGGATGCTCAGAAGCAGGCAGAAGACCACCGGCCGGATACGCACCCGGGCCTGGAACCAGCGAAACACATAGGGCAGCAGGTATCCGATGGGGACGAAGAGCATCATATTCAGCCAGAACTGGGAGAGATCCTCCGGCCTGACGATGGAAATCTGGGAAAAGGCGGAAGCAAAGCCTTCCGTGAACAGGGTCTGGAACCAGCCGGAAAAGCCGGTGGGCGTTTTGAAGGCGTTCTTGACGTCCTCCAACGGAGCGACGTGCACGGAATAACTGCCGGCGGTTTCCCTGGAGAAGAAGATCAGCCAGGCAAAGATCAGCAGATACAGCAGCAAGCCGAAAGCAAGGAGACGCTGGCGCAGCCGGAGCAGGCGGTCCGCGTTCGGATTCTCACTCAGTCCGCCTTCCAGGTTCAGCCGAAGACGACGGCAGATCCGCCGGTCCGCCAGTGGCAGCAAAAAAACCAGGGCCGCCACAAACAGTGTGACCAGCAGGTTCATCTCCAGACTGTTTACATCCATTACCGAGCCTCCTTTGAGACTTCTGCGCCGGGCGGAAGCATGGACGGAACGGTCAGATTCCGCGGGTCATCCGAAGGCAGGCCGCTGAGATAGGAACGGTCGCCGATGAGGGCGGCAAGGCTTTCATCGGTTCCTTCTTCATAGCGAAGGAAACGGTAAGCGGCCGTGATGATTGATACAGCGAACCGGCGGGCTTTCTCCCGCAGTTCAGGGAAGCTTTCCGAAGAGGTCAGCGCCGGATCAAACGGGTGACGCCAGACACGGTGGGCTTCATTTTCCGGGTCCCGGTCATGGAAAAACGATTCGGAATACATCAGGGACTGCAGCACAGGTTTTTTTGTCAGGCGGGTCAGCAACGCGGCAAAGCCGCGCGGGTTTTCCATGATCCGGAAACAGGCGCGGTAGCGCAGACAGGCGCGGTTCATATCCTGCCAGCAGCCGGTCCAGCCGTAGACCGCTTCGAACACCGCGTTCAGGTCGTCTTTCATCACTTCCGGGAGCTGAAGCTTCGGGAAGTAGTTGTCTGTGACAGGATGCTTCTGTCCCCAGAAACCGTCCCGACGCATGACGGCCGCGTCCAGCGCGTGTTCCAGACTCATGTGGCTGCGGGGGAAGACGTGCTCTTCCGCAGTGAGCCAGATTACGTAGGGATGGGCGGTGCTGTCCAGCGCGTAATGGCACATGAAGCCGGCCAGATAGGAGAACATCTCCGCCCGGCAGGCGGAAACCCGGGCACGGCGGAGCAGCGACATCAGGAACAGGCCGGGCTTTGTGGTATGCATCCTGCGCCCGCGGCTTTCATGCCGGCCGACAGGCTTATGCAGGAACCAGACGTCCGGTCCGAAGAGCGCAAAAGTATAGGGCCCGGGAAGGATAAAGTCCCGAACCTCTTCCGGCAGAGAGGCGAGGACCTCCCGGCCGAAGGAAACATGTACTGTTGGATCAGGCATGATCTGCCTCCGTTTTCCGTGCTTTGTTCCGGTTCAGTATAACAATTTTTTACGGGACCGACAAGGGAGTTTGCCTGAATGGCACTTTATGATATATAATATATCAGTTTGATTAACAACATAAGTCCTTCGAGGGAGGAAACGAATATGAAGCAATCTATGAAACGGATCGCGGTGCTGCTGGCAACGGTGCTTTTGCTGTGCCTGTGGCTGATGCCGGCCGCGGTGGCCGAGACGACTCCGGAAGCAACCGCGGAGGCAACCGAAGAACCGACGGAAAAGCCGAAGGTATCCGCCGCCGACCTGCAGGCGCAGGGGATCCTGACCGTGGGCGCGAAGGGTGAAGACGTGAAGAAATGTCAGCAGCGGCTGAAAGACCTGGGCTATCTGAACGGCAAGGTGGACGGCCAGTTTGGCGGCGGCACCAAGCGCGCCGTGATTGCCTTCCAGCGCCGGAACGGCCTGACGACGGACGGCGTTGCCGGACAGGACACGCTGGCGAAGCTGTATGCCGAAGACGCTATCGCGGCGCCCGAGGACGTGAAGACCGACGTGCTGTATGGCGACGTCCCGATGCTGGTCAACAATGACCATGTGGTGGATGAGTTCTTTACGCCGGACGATCTGGTGCTGGTCAGCGAGATCATCCCGAAGGATCTCGCGACCGTCAAATACAAGAAGACCAAAGGCGTCCGGACGGCCGTGGAAGCGCTGAAGACCATGCTGGAAGCGGCAAAGGCGGATGGCGTCGGCAAGAAGTGGCAGATTGCCGCGGGATACCGCAGCTGGGACGACCAGAACAACATGCTGAACGCCAAGATCAAAAGCTATCAGAAGAAAAACAAATGGAGTGCTTCCAAGGCGCGCCGGGCGGCGCTGAAATCCGTCGCGGAACCGGGCGCCAGCGAGCACCATACCGGACTGGCCTTCGACGTCAACAGAAAAGGCTCGTCCTCATTTGCGGGAACGAAGAACAGCGACTGGCTGAACCAACACTGCTGGGAGTACGGATTCATCATCCGCTATGAGAAGAGCAAGGAAGAGATCACGGGATTCGTTGCCGAACCCTGGCATATCCGTTACGTTGGCGTGGAACAAGCGCTGTATATGAGGGATCACGACCTGTGCCTGGAAGAGTATATCCAGGGGATTGAAGACGGAACGATCGTACCGGCCGGCGGCGAAGCGGCGGAGACAGCGGCGGAGCCGGAGACGGCTGAGGAACCGGGCGAACCGGAAGAAGCGGCCGAAGACGAAGACGCAGCGTAAAAAAATCACAATTCATAATTCATAATTCAGAATGATTTGATATCCGGGAGGACCGTCTATGCGGAAGGGAATCACGCTGGCATTGGCGCTGCTTATGCTGCTTATGCTGTCCGGGTGCGCCGGGAAACAGGAACCGGCAGCGGACAACGCCTCGATCGTGGTCGGGTTTTCGCAGCTGGGTTCGGAAAGTTCCTGGCGTATCGCGAACACGGTGAGCATGGAACAGGCGGCCAAAGAAGCCGGATTCAGCCTGATGATGGAGAACGCGAACCAGAAGCAGGAAAAGCAGATCGACGCGATCCGGTCATTTATCGCTTACCGGGTTGACGTGATCGTGTTTTCACCGATCGTGGAAACCGGCTGGGACAACGTGCTCACTGAAGCGAAACAGGCGGGTATTCCCGTGATCCTGATGGACCGTATGATCAATACGCAGGACGACAGCCTTTACACTGCATACATCGGAGCGGACTTTATTGCTGAGGGTCATCGGGCAGGAGAATACCTGGTGCGAAAAGCGGATGCCACAGGCGTGGAAAAAATGCGGATTGTTGAGATCTGCGGCACGACGGACTCCACGCCCATGCGGGACCGGCAGCGCGGCTTTATGGAAGTGATCGGAGGAGATCAGCGATTTACAGTGATCGACAGCGTGGATGGGGATTTTCTTCGATCCAAGGGAGAAGAATGCATGCGTGAACTGCTCGACAAATATGGTCGGGACGGATTTGATGTGATTTATTCCCACAATGACGCCATGACGCTGGGCGCGCTGGATGTACTGGAACAGGCAGGGATCCGGCCTGGGAAAGATGTTTTGCTGATCACTGTGGACGGAGAGAAGGACGCGGTGGACGCGCTGAAAGCGGGCAGGATCAACTGTGTCGTGCAGTGCACTCCGCATCTGGGGCCTGCCGTCATGAAGCTTGTCGGCGATCTTAAGTCAGGGGAGACTCTGCCGAAAATGAATGTTCCGGATGAAAATGTTTTCACGGATTTTGACGATCTGACCGACCCCGCGGTGGAGGGCTTCTGAGATGCGGAAAAGCGGAACGACCAGCATTACCGCCCAGGTCAGGCGCTCCGTATCCTCTATTGCGGTCCTGCTTGCAGTGCCTGCGCTGATCGGCCTAATCGTCATGCTGATCTATTCGTCCCGGACGCAGGCAATGATCCGGCGTATGGAAGCAGCTGCGGAACTGAAGCCGGTATTGGAAAGCTCGATCGCGGAGAACCTGTTTTCCGTAGCTGCCGGGCGGACGTCTTTCAGACAGAGCGGCGTGGAGGAGCTGATCACAGAGACGAACAAAACGCTGGACATGCTGCTGGGGGAAACCCAGGGCAGCGGCCAGATGCAGCTGACGATTGCCCGCCGGACCATGGATACGCTGGAGCAGTATGTATATAAAGTTCGTGACGGCATGGCAGCCGGCACACCGATCAGCGAGATCGAGAGCATCGTGGATGAAGTCCGGGACGTAGGCCGTCTGGTGACGGATATGCTTGACGCGTTTACCAGCGAGGAAATTGCCAGCGCGACCGAAGCAAACCGGAGGCTGCAGCTGATCGTCATCGGTGCCGTGGGAACAGAAGTGATGCTGCTGCTGATCGCGTTCCTCCGGACCCGGCGGGAAACAACGAAACTTACAGATTCTATCCAATCCGCCATCTATTCGTTGGAGGATACTGTGCGACGCATCGCGGAAGGCCAGTTCGGTGATCGCGTGCACAATATGAACGTAGCGGAACTGAAAGACCTGGGAGTGCAGATCAACCAGATGGCGGACCGGCTGGAGACCCTGATCGAACAGATCCGTCAGAACCAGGAGCACCTGTCCAAAGCGGAACTTCGTACGCTCCAGGCACAAATCAATCCGCACTTCCTGTATAACACACTGGACACGATCGTCTGGCAGGCTGAATCCGGCAAGGGAGACGAAGTTGTTAGGCTGACCCGGAACCTCAGCGATTTCTTCCGGATCGCGCTTTCCTCCGGTGCCGACTGGATTCCGGTCAACCAGGAGCTGAAGCACGTCTCCGCCTACCTGAGCATTCAGAAGACCAGGTACCGGGATATCCTGGATTACGAGGTGGATCAGCCGGAAGGGCTGGAAGAGATCTATATGCTTAAACTGCTGCTGCAGCCGTTGGTGGAGAACGCGCTGTATCACGGGATCAAAAACAAGCGGGGCGGCGGAAAAATATCGGTTCGCGTCTTCCGCCAGAACAGGATTATGACCTTTACCGTGGCGGATACCGGCAGAGGCATGACGCCGGAACAGCTGAAGGCGCTGGAGGAAAGCCTGCAGGCGGAGCTTCCGACCTCACAGGCAGCGCTGGAACCGGGCAGTCATTCCGGCTTCGGCATGCGCAATGTTGACATGCGCATCCGGCTGTATTATAAAAAACAGAAAGGGCTGCTGATTCAATCCGGTCCGGATGGAACGGAAGTTTCCTTCTCCATACCGATCCGGACCAGGGAGGAAATAGACAATGATGAAGGTCTTTCTCGTGGATGACGAAATCGCGATCCGCGAAAACCTGCGCAATTCCTTTCCATGGGAGGAAAAAGGATACCAGCTGGTGGGTGAAGCGCCGGACGGAGAAATGGCGCTGCCGATGCTGCGGGACCTGAACGCGGATATCCTGCTCACAGACATTCGGATGCCCTTTATGGACGGAATGAAACTCTGTGAAGAAGTGCAGAAGGCCATGCCCTGGGTGGAGCGGATCATCCTGTCCGGATACGACGACTTCGCTTATGCCCAGAAGGCCATCTCCCTGGGAGTTAAGGAATACCTGCTCAAACCGGTCACCGCTTCAGAGTTGGAGGCGGCGCTGGACCGGGTCCGCAGGCAGATCGAGGAAAAACGCCGGGACCGGGATAACCTGACTGCCCTGCGTGAACGCCTGTCTTCCGGAAATCAGTTTCTGCGCGACAAGCTGCTGGCTTCCCTGTTTACTGACGAGGGGGACAGTGAGGACGACGAGGCGCTGCGGCGCCAGATGCGGGAACTGGGTGTGAACCTGACTGCGGGATGCTACGCGGTGATCGATATTGCCTTCCCGGCGGAAGGGGAAAGGCGGATGACCTGCCGGAACGCGCTGGTCTCCCTGGCGGAGATGAGCGGCGGCGGCGTATATGTATGCGGCGCGCCGAAAGGCACCCGTGCGCTGGTGCTGGGCGACAATCCGGAGGATACGGAGGAGCGCGCCTATTCCTTCGCGAATTCCGCGATGCATCTGCCGGAACTGTCCAGGGAAAAGCGGCTGCTGATATCCGTAGGGGACACGGTGACGGATTTCCATGATATCCGCCAGTCCATGAGAAACGCGCGGCATGCCCGCCATCTGCAGGGGCCGGAAGCAAATGAGGAACGGAAGATCATCGGCGTCAACGAAAATGCGGTGCAGCAGATACCGCTGTCGGAAGCGGAACTGAGCCCGCTGTATGAGCGACTTCAGTACGCCGCGGAGGAAGAAGTAGAGCCGATCCTTACGGAGTATACCCGGTCCATGGATCCCGTGCTGGCGCTGGGATATCTGCGTGTAGCCGGCCTGATGACGGCTCGCAGGATCATTCAGGAAGCGGAAGGCAATCCCCGTGAGGTCCTTTCGGACGCGCAGGTGGAAGAAACGCTGCACACAGAAGGTGAGGAAGGCTTCCAACTGCTTGCGGAACTGCTGAGGCGCGCGATTGCTTTCCGCAACCGGAACCGTGCCGGCTACGGGGATCCGACGATCAGCCGGGCAAGAGCCTATCTTTCGGAACACTATGCCGATCCCAACCTGATGCTGCAGGACGTGGCGGGAGAGGTGCATCTGTCACAGAGCCATTTTTCCACCGTATTCGCGCAGGAAACCGGCCTGACCTTCACCCAGTACCTGACCGCCCTGCGTATCGGCAAGGCGAAGGAACTGCTGGAAGCTACGGAAATGAGATCCTCCCAGATCGCTCAGGAAGTCGGATACAACGATTCCCACTATTTTAGCTATCTGTTTAAAAAGACAACGGGAATGACGCCAAGCGAATATCGCAGGCAGAACCGGCCGGACGAACAGTGACGAGTCCGGCTGAAAGTCCGTTCCGCAGAGGAGGAAAGCACAGATGAAAGGCAGAAAGCTCCTGATCGTTATCGCCACGCTTCTGGTGATTGTGATCTTTATGCTGATCTGGTCCCCCTGGAAAAAGGAGACAGAGACGCAAAATGGCAGCGGACTGATCAGAGTCGGCATTATCAACCTGGATCCGTCCGAATCCGGCTACCGGAAGGCAAACGTCAGGGATATGGTGGATACCTTCACGGCCGGGAACGGTTATGAAGCCACCTTTGTAACGGCCTCCACCGTCAAAGAGCAGCTGGAAGCTGCCGATCAGCTTGTGAATGACCGAGTGAAATACCTTCTGATCTCTGCCGCCGACGCCGACGGCTGGAACGAAGCGCTGACAAAAGCCAAAAATGCCGGCGTCAGGGTGTTCCTCTTTGACCGGATGATCAGCACTTCTCCCGATCTGTATACCGCAGCTGTCGTTTCCGATATGAACAGGGAAGGCAGCGCGGCTGTTGCCTGGCTTGAAAAACAGGACCTGGAGGAGTACAGGGTGCTGCATATCAAGGGCCAGCCCGGCAGCGCCGCACAGCTTGGCCGGTCCGGAGCCCTGGAAGCCAAGTGCGCCGAAGAGGAGAACTGGACCATCGTCCGCGCAGGCACTGGCGGAGACAACTGGGACCCGGAAGAAGCCCGGAAAATCACTCAGGCAGCGATGGACGCCGGTGACAAATTCAACGTTATTTACGCTGAGAACGACGACATGGCCAACGCCGCCGTTGAAGTGCTGGAAGCCAACGGGATTACCCACGGCGTGAACGGCGACGTGATTGTAATGGGGTTTGACTGCAACAAATGGGCGCTGCGGAAACTGTTAGCCGGTGAATGGAATTATGACGGACAATGCAGCCCGTTCCAGGCCGGACTGATCGATGAAATGATCAAAAAGCTGGAAGCCGGCGGCAAGATCACAGGCCTGAACGACCTGGACCAGATGATTATCGAAGAAAAAGGATTTGAAGCCGGAACCATCACCCAGGAGGAGATTGATTACTACGGACTGGGCGACTGATCAGCTATCGAACAGAGATCAGAAAGCGGTATGAACATGCGCAGGTTCATACCGCTTTTTCTGAAAAAAACAAACCGCGCAAGAAAGATTTCGAACCGTTTTCAGGTACGTACATGGCAGAAACGGAAAAAAACACACCAAAATAAAAATCCTCTGTATTTTCTAAACGAAAAAAACTTTTTATACTGTGATCAAGATGGCTGATAGGCCAAAAAACGAATGGAGGGTTTACCACTATGAAGAAACTGTTGGCTCTTGCTCTCGCACTGGTTATGGTGCTGGGCGTAGCTTCCGCTTTCGCGGATAGCTACAAGGTTGCGTTCTCCCAGATCGGTCAGGAATCTGACTGGCGTACCGCGAACACGGACAGCATCAAGGCTGCTGTCAGCAACCATGAAGGCTGGGAACTGATTTATGACGACGCGCAGCAGAAGCAGGAAAACCAGATCAAAGCGCTGCGTAACTTCATCACCCAGGGCGTTGACGTTATCCTCTTCACCGGCGTTGTTGAGACCGGCTGGGACGAAGTTCTGGCGGAAGTGAATGAAAATGAGATCCCGCTGATCCTGATCGACCGTATGCCCGATTGCATGGACAAGATCGAATACGCTGCCGCTTTCGGCGGAGACTTCGTTGAAGAAGGCCGTCGTCAGGTTGCGTGGGCCGGCGAGTATCTGAAGAGCATTGGCCGCGGCGAAGAAGAAGTGAACGTGGTCATCATGGAAGGCACCACCGGTTCCGGCGCTCAGGTTGGCCGTACCGAAGGTAACCTGGCTGCCATGGAAGCTTATCCGAACCTGAAGCTGGCTGCTCAGAACACCGGCAACTTCACTCGTGCTGAAGGACAGGCTCTGATGGAGACCTGGCTGAAGTCCATCGATAAGATCGACGTGCTGATCGCTCAGAATGACGATATGGCGCTGGGTGCCATCGACGCCATCAAGGGCGCCGGCCTGGTTCCCGGTAAAGACATCATCATCGTTGGCTGCGACTCCGTTAAGGCTGCGTTCGACGCGATCGTCGCGGGCGAAATGAACGCCACCATCGAATGCACTCCTCTGTATGGCCCCTTCGTTGTGGAAGCGGTTGAAAAGCTGCAGGCCGGCGAAACCATGAGCAAGGAACTGGTTCATCCCGTTGAAGGCGTTTACGACATGGACGGCGGCATCGACTGCGGCAATGGCGCGGTTTCCGTGAAGGCTGCCGACGTGATCAGCGAGCGTCAGTATTAATCTGAAACAGGACCTACGGACTGTTCTGAATCAATAGTCCACAGGCAGGGCGGATGGGCGACTCTCCGCCCTGCCTTTTCTTAAGGAGGGATTCCTTTGCCGGATACTAATCTGCTTGAAATGAAACAGATCGAGATCCAGTTTCCTGGCGTGAAGGCACTGGATAAGGTAGACTTTTTTCTGCGCCCGGGTGAGGTCCATTCTCTGCTGGGAGAAAACGGCGCCGGGAAATCCACGCTGATCAAGTGCCTGACCGGTGTCAACAAGATGGACGCGGGCACGATTGTAATGAACGGGAATATCATTCATCCCCAGAGCCCGCAGCATGCTATGGAACTTGGTATTTCCACCGTTTACCAGGAGGTTAATCTGTGCCCGAACCTGACAGTGGCGGAGAATATTTTCGTCGGTCGTCAGCCAATGCGCCATGGCCAGATCGACTGGAAAAAAATAACGAACCGGGCAAAGGAACTGATGGCCCGGTTTCATCAGGATATTGACGTTAACCGTCCGCTTTCCTATTATTCAACAGCTGTTCAGCAAATGGTTGCCATCGCGCGGGCGGTGGATGTCCAGGCCAAGATTCTGATTCTGGATGAGCCGACTTCCTCGCTTGATGACAATGAAGTGCAGCTGCTCTTTGATGTGATGAATGAACTGAAGGCAGAGGGAATGGGCATTATCTTCATCACGCACTTCCTCGATCAGGTTTTTGCGGTCAGCGACCGGCTGACGATTCTCCGGAACGGTAATCTGGTCGGGACATATGATATCAGCGATATTACGAAAGTAGAATTGGTCACATTGATGGTGGGTAAGGATATGGACACCATCTTTAACCTGAAGCGGGCATCCGTGGCGGAGGATGCTCCTGATATGCTCAAGGCCGAACATATCGGAGCGCCGAACCAGGTTGACGATATTTCCCTCACTGTAAAAAAAGGCGAACTGATTGGGTTTGCCGGATTGCTGGGCAGCGGACGTACGGAGACGGCTGAGATGCTCTTTGGCGCCAATCGTTTTACGACCGGCAAGATGGAAGTTGACGGCCGGAAAGCTGAGATCAGGAAGCCTTATGACGCGCTGCTGAGCGGCATTGCTTTCTGCCCGGAGGACCGGAAGCGGGATGGTATTATTGCAGACCTGAGCATCCGCGAGAATATTGCTTTGGCAGTACAGGCAAGGAAGGGCTTCCTCCATCCGCTGAGCACGAAGGAACAGAACGAACTGGCAGATAAATACATTAAAGCGCTGAAAATCGCGACGCCGGACGCCGAGAAAAAGATTGGTGAGCTGTCGGGCGGCAACCAGCAGAAGGTGATTCTTGCCAGATGGATGGCGACTGACCCTAAAGTGCTGATCCTGGACGAGCCGACCCGTGGTATTGATATCGGCGCCAAGGCTGAAATCCAGCGGCTGATGCTGGAAATGTGCGGCGACGGTGTGTCTGTCATCTTTATCAGTTCCGAGCTGGACGAGATCATTCGCTGCTCCAACCGGATTATCGTTATGCGCGACCGTGAGAAAGTCGCGGAACTCGACGGGCAGGATTGCACACAGGAGAAAATACTGACCATTATTGCAGAAGGTTCGGCTGTCGCGGGAGGTGAGGCGTCATGAAAAAGAAATTGGATCTTTCCAGCATCTTCCGGTCCAAGGTGACCTGGGCAGTGGTGGCTGAGGCGCTGATCCTGCTGGTCTGTCTGTTTGTCAGGCCTGACTTTTTCAAGATCAGCTACCAGCCTTCCACCGGGATGCTGTACGGCAACCTGATTGACATCATCAATCGCTCCAGTGAGATTACGATCATCGCCATGGGTATGACGCTGGTTATTGCACTGGGCGGAACAGACCTGTCAGTCGGCGCCCTCGTAGCTGTATCCGGTGCCCTTGCGCTGAAGTTCCTGCGATGGGATGTGCTGATCTACAATACGCCGGGCGACTATACCGTCTGCTCCTTCGCACTGGTACTGATCGTACCGCTGGTCGTCTGTACGCTGATGGGCATGTTTAACGGTTTCCTGATTTCCAAGGGAGATATGCAGCCGATCATCGCGACTTTGATTCTGATGGTCTGCGGTCGCGGAATTGCTCAGATTACGACGAACGGCAAGCAGTTTACAACCCAGTATTCACCCTTCCGGGTTATCGGACAGGGGAGTTTCCTGTATCTTCCGATGCCGATCATCATCACAATTATTGTGATAGCGGCTGTGGCACTGTTTGTGCGGAAAACCGCTTTCGGCACATTTGTTGAATCCGTCGGTATTAACCGGAAGGCGAGTCGCCTCTCCGGCATCAACGCTCAGCGGATTATTTTCCTCGTCTTTGCCCTGACTGGTTTCCTTTCCGGTATCTCCGGACTGATCTATTCCAGCAGGATCATGTCGAACGACTCAAACAATGCCGGTCTCAACTTCGAAATGGACGCAATCCTGGCTGTTGTTATCGGCGGTACGAGCATGACCGGCGGCAAGTTCAGCCTGGTCGGCACGGTGTTGGGTTCCATTATCATCCGGACTATCGTTACGCTGGTTTATTACTTCGGTATCGCGGCAGAAGCGACGATGGCGTTTAAAGCCATGATTATCGCGGTTGTGATCGTGTTGCAGTCCGAACCGGTGCGTAATTATTTTGCGAAGCGTTCCAGCCAGAGACGTGAACGGGTCGCGGGAGGTGCAAAAGCATGAAGAATAATCAGCTTTCTTCCCGGCAGAGCCTGCTAGGACGTATTTCCAATCCGAAATACATCATGGTTTATGCGACCATCGGTCTGTTTTTGCTGATCTACGGATTCGGCGCCGTGATGTATGGCGACAAAGGTTTCACAACGTTAAGGACATTCACCACACTGTTTGTTGATAATGCCTATTACGGCATTTCCGCTGTGGGCATGACAATGGTACTGATCACCGGCGGAATTGACCTGTCGGTAGGAGCGGTCGCATCTCTGACCGGTATGTTCATCGCTTACGGCACCACGGTGCTTGGCATCCATCCCCTGGTCTGCATTGCGTTTTCACTGTTTGTTGGTGTTGGCCTGGGCCTGCTGATGGGCTGGGTGATTCACTATCTGAACGTTCCTCCCTTCATCACCACGCTGACTGGTATGTTCCTGGCCCGGGGCGTTTGCTCGCTGATCAGCCGTGAATCCATTCAGATCAATCATCCGATGATTGATGAACTGGCCGGCTGGAAAATCTATTTTATGCAGTTGAAGGACGGGGAATGGGTCAAGATCAAACCGATCTCCTATATTAACCTGAATGTGATCCTGTTCATCGTTGTCCTGCTGATCGGCATCTATCTGCTGCAGCGTACCCGTTTCGGACGGAATGTATACGCGATCGGCGGCAACGAGCAGAGCGCCAAACTGATGGGCCTTCCTGTCGGACGTACGAAAGTGCTGGTGTACGGCTTCAACGGACTTTGTTCCGTGCTGGCGGGTATCACCTATGCCCTGTATGTCAAGAGCGGATGGAACTTGTCCCTGCAAGGCGCGGAACTGGATGTCATCACCTGTGCGGTGATCGGCGGTACGCTCCTGACAGGCGGCGTCGGATACATGATTGGTACGCTGTTCGGCGTAATGCTCAAATCACTGATCCCGGCCCTGATCACATTTAACGGAAATCTGCTTTCATGGTGGGGCAAGATCGCGACCGGTTTGCTGCTTCTCCTGTTCATCTGCATTCAGAAGATCGTTGTCCGGACTACGGATCATCGTCAGGGTAAGAAGAAGGCGCCGGTTAAGGAATGATTTTTGAGTTGTATTTATCAGACTAACGCCAATGAAGGCGGCCATAAGGCCGCCTTCGTATATTTATATCGCATAAGATTGTTTATTGCGCGAAGATGATATCATCCCGGAGACGGTAGATGGTAGCGCCCCGGTTCTTGTGGCAGAAGGCTTCCGCCCACCAGCGGATCTCTTTTTCCTCGTCGAACTGGACCAGCCCGTAGCGAAGGCCGTCGGCGTGTTTTCCGCCGCGCATGTTGGAATCCATCCAGTGAACGGTGTCTGTTTCAGGATCATAATCAGCGATCATGATCGCGCTGTGGGCGCCTTTCCCGTACTGATAGTCGGCGGACATCTGGAAATAATCTCCGCGCTTCACTTCCCGCATGAAATCCATCGCCAGTTCCAGGTTTTCGTCATAACTGAGGCTTTTGTCATAGCGGAATTCAGCGGCGATATAGAAGGGATTTCCCTCAGAGGCGGGAACATCTTTCCAGAGAATGCCGTAGTAATATGGCTTGCAGTCTTTGACGGGAAGATTGTCGGGGATTACCAGCTTCACGTCCGGATATTCCGCCATGCGGTATTTGTCCCGGTTTTGGCGGAACAGATAGACCGTGAAGTTCTTGCAGATATAGATATCACTCTTGTAGTGAGCGCGCTGGGCTTTGCCGCGTGCTTTTTTAAACAGCTTTTCCCCCGAAGCAATGATATCGTCAATAAAGGTATCCCGGGCTGTCGGATCGGCAGGTTCGGACGGTTCGTCCAACCCAGCTGTTTCGGAATCGTCATCAAGCGAAATCTCTTCCTCCTCGAGGTCCGCCGGGAAAGTGCCTTCAGTCAGGACGGAGGCGGGGAGGAGAAGGAGCAGGAGACACAGGACCGAAAGGAGCAGCGCGAGACCGGTCCGAAGCTTCATCTGACGGTTTCCCCCTCCATAAGCATGCCGGAGACAGTGATCTGCTTCGGAATATGTGTTTCGGGATTCTCGATCGCATCGATGATCAGGGTAAACACTTCTTTGGCGATCTGAACCGTGTCCTGGCAATAGGTGGTCAGGCGCGGCGTCATCATCTGACTCATGCGGATGCCGTCATAGCCCACCAGGCTGATATCCGCCGGGACCCTGAGTCCCTGGGATTCCAGCAGCCACAGCGCGCCGAGGCAGCTGTAGTCATCCGGGCAGAGCACGCAGGTGGGTTTTTCGTCCATCTGCAGCAGTTCCCGGATGAACGCGGTACATCCGGCGGGATCATGGAAATGGCCTTCCCGGACATATTCCACGGGAACACGGATACCCAGTTCCGCACAGGCTTTATAGAAACCGGCCAGCCGTTCCCGGCTGACGGCGCCTTTTTCACCCTGGATGAAGGAGATACGCCGGTGGCCGCGGGCATATACATGGCGGACGATCTGGTCCATACTGGAACGGTTGTCACTGGTGACGCAGTCGCAGCCGTCGTAGGTGTGATCGATAATCACGGTCGGAATGCTGCTCGTGGCAAGGCGGATGATGCCGGCGGCGTCATAGTCGGCCTGAACCACGATGACCCCATCCAGATTGCGCTGACGGGCGTGTTCATAGTAATTGGATTCGGAAAAGCCACCCTGTCCCAGGAAGGTCAGGTCATAGCCGTGGGCATCCGCCTCCCGGCGGAGTTCATCGAAAAGGGAACTGAAGTATTCGTGGTTCATCCGGTCTTCATAAAGGATGCCCAGATTGTTGGAACGGCTTGTTTTCAGTGTTCTGGCCGCAGCGTTCGGGTAGTATCCCATATCACGCGCGGTCTGGCAGATGAAGGCAGTCCGCTCCCTGTTTTCATTTGTTAAACCGTTCAGCGCCCGGGATACTGTGGCGACGGAAACGCCGCAGACCTCGGCAATATCCTTTAATCTGACCAAGGTAAAACCCCTGCCTTTCAAGTAAAAATGCAAAAAAAGAAATCGTTTACATGCTCAAATGATAACGCAAACGATTTCCAAAGTCAATGATTATGAGTTGGTTATCTAGTGCTTGTTTTCATAATCCGCATGACAGGTTTTGCTATAATAAAAGCGAGTACAATGCAAATAAGTGTGTCCGGGCCCAAATAGGTGATGTTATAAACAAAACTTGCCCACGGGGCAGTACTCCAGAACAGAATTCCTGCTAAAGTGTGGCAAAGCGCACGTGCCAATGCTGCAATGATTATGGCACAGTACAGGCCCCACTTTTTCGGGAGCTTTTTAGCGAGTCCAGCCAGTCCGAGTACCGTGAAAGCAAGCATGTAATCCAGCAAGAACTGCCCAAGGCCGAGTGCTGCAACACCTCCCTGCAGGGCTTGCAATACACCATAAACCAAGCCAGCTAGGAATCCCGGACCAATACCATATGCTGCAGAGAACAACATAACTGGCAGCATGCTTGCCGGGGTTACAGAACCGCCATTCGGCATCCGAAACAAACGAACGCAGGAAAGAACAAAAGAAAGGGCGATTGAAAGTGCACCGAAGGCCAACATTTGAGCGTTCCATTTTTTGCTACTACGTGCAATAATCATGAGCACAATACCGAGTACTGCCAGAGCACCAAAAGTGATCCAGGCTTCGAGGGGCGTTTTGCCAAATTTCGAAACTGCATCCTGCAACCAAGTCGGATCTGTTTTTATGGTTGCATCGGTGGCGTCTTCTGCAAGGGCAGAAGTAAGGAACCATGAGAACATTATTCATTTCCCCCTATTTATAAAATCGTTTCCGGCTTGCGAGCATACAAAAATCCCACATGCTTTAGCATGCGGGAAGCGGTACGTAATGGATTGCCGCTTCCCTACGGTAGGATTACCTACACAGGTTCCAAGGGTCGGGCAAAGCCCTCTCAGCCGGAAACCGGCACCCCCAGCGTCATTGTTCGCAACGGAACGGTGTTATTATAGCACAGTTCCGTTGAATGTCAATGTGCCCGCAACTTCAATCTGCGCGAATGCCCACCGGGCAGATCGCTTGTTTCAGTTGACCTCAGAAACGATGAAATATCCGCCACCGGCGGTCATCGTTTCTTCGCCTCTGGAGCTTCGGCCACAATACCTGAGGAGGTTATTTGCTGATATGTGATTGCTATGAGCGGGATTGTTCTTTCACTGTTCAGCCTATTGACGGGAAGAGAGGAAGGGAATACGATTGCATCGCGATGAAGGAGATCCAGTAGGAAACAGGGATTCCGTCCAGAGAGCCGCCGGGTGGTGCGAGGCGGCCGGAACTGTTCATCCGAAATACTCTCCGGAGCTGAGATCTGAACCCCGGAAGGGAAGTAGGAGACCCGGGGGCGCCCGATACAGCGCAAAGGATATGTAAGTATCCGGAGGCCGTTTCCGACGGAACGGCAAAAACGAGGTGGTACCGCGATGCAAATTCGCCCTCTGTGTCCAGAAGGACACAGGGGCTTTTTTCATGGCAGGGACCGCAGAAAGAAGGTTTCATTATGGCAATCGGTGATCTGATCCTCAAACTCGGTATGCTACTGGTCTTTTTCGGCGTCATGATCTTTGTGGGCTTCTATTGCAGGAAGCATTCCACCGATGTGAACGGTTTCGTGCTCGGCGGACGGAGCGTAGGCCCCTGGCTGACAGCTTTTGCCTACGGCACGTCCTATTTCTCCGCAGTTATTTTTGTCGGCTACGCCGGTCAGTTCGGCTGGAAGTTCGGGATCGCCGCCACCTGGGTCGGCATCGGCAACGCCCTGATCGGCTCGCTGATGGCCTGGGTGATCCTCGGACGCCGCACCCGCATTATGACGCAGCACCTGGGCAGCGCCACCATGCCGGACTTCTTCGAGAAGCGCTTCTCCGCGCCTTCCCTGAAGGTTGCCGCTTCCATTATCATCTTTATCTTCATGATCCCCTATACCGCGTCGCTGTATAACGGCCTGAGCCGCCTGTTCCGGATGGCTTTCAACATTGATTACGCGGTCTGCGTGATCGTGATGGCGGTGCTGACCGCAATCTATGTGATTGTCGGCGGCTACATGGCAACCGCCGTGAACGACTTTATCCAGGGACTGATCATGCTGGTGGGCATCGTCGCGGTGATCGCGGCCGTGCTGGGCAGCAAGGGCGGTTTCATGGCGTCCCTGGAAGGCCTTTCCGCGGCAAAGGATACGACGGAAGGATTTGCGAACGGTACGGTTCCCGGCATCTTCAATTCTTTCTTCGGACCGGACCCGCTGAGCCTGCTTGGCGTCGTGCTGCTCACTTCCCTGGGCACCTGGGGCCTGCCTCAGATGGTCGGCAAGTTCTACGCGATCAAGAATGAAGGCTCCATCCATAAGGGAACCATCATCTCCACCATCTTCGCGATGGTTGTGGCCGGCGGCTGCTACTTCCTGGGCGGTTTCGGCCGGCTGTTCGCGGCGGAACTCGGCGCGGCGGAAGGCGGCAACCCGGCGGGCGGATTTGACAACGTGATCCCGACCATGCTGCAGACGCTGTCTCCCTTCCTGATCGCGATCGTGATCATCCTGGTGCTGTCCGCGTCCATGTCCACACTGTCCTCTCTGGTGCTCACTTCCTCTTCCACGGTGACGCTGGACCTGCTCAAGGGGCACGTGATCAAAAAGATGGATGAAAAGAAGCAGCTGCTGGTCATGCGGGTGCTGATCGTGGTGTTCATCGTGATCTCCGCCGCGCTGGCGATCGTCCAGGCGAATTCCAGCGTTGCTTTCATCGCCCAGGCGATGGGCGTCAGCTGGGGCGCGATGGCCGGCGCATTCCTGGCGCCGTTCCTCTACGGCCTGTACTGGAAGCGGACCACGGCCAGGGGCTGCTGGGCTTCCATGATCTTCTCCTCCGTCTTTATGATCATCGATATGCTGGCGAACCTGAAAGTGCTGAATATCAGCCTCGGGTTCCTGCAGTCCCCGATCAACGCGGGCGCGTTCTGCATGATCGCCGGCCTGATTATCGTGCCGCTGATCAGCCTGATCTCCAGAAATCCGGGCAGGGAAAGGGTCGACGAGATCTTCTCCTGCTACAACCGCAAGGTGACGGTTACGGCCAAGGATTCCATTGAGACGGAAGAATAAAACGACAGACCATCCACCGGGGAGACGGTTCAGGCCGTCTCCCTGTTTTTGCTTGTGAAGAACAAAGGGATATGGTAAAATAAATCTTACGGTATGCCGAAGCGTCACGGTGCGATCTGTACATCCGGAACGCGGGAAGCAGGCCGGAAATGAACTTGAAAGATTGGTGCGAACCGGGCATGAAAAAGTTCCTTTTGAAGCTGGCTGCAATGATGATCATCATGGGTATGCTGTGCGCACAGACCGCGGCGGTATACGCCATCAAGGAACTGGGCGCCGCGGATTTTTCCGACAGGAATTACCTGCTGCCCATTGACTTTGAAGTTCAGGAGCAGCGGGCCGTTGAAGCCAACTTTACCGAGACCGGATATGAAGACAGTACACTGCGCGTTACCATCGAAACCGGCCGGTTTGAGGACCGGTGCGATTACTGGACGGCAGACATTGTGATCAAAGACCCCTCCCAGCTGCGGACATCCGCGGCCA
This sequence comes from uncultured Oscillospiraceae bacterium, assembly GCA_964624445.1. GTDB lineage: Bacteria > Bacillota > Clostridia > Christensenellales > Aristaeellaceae > Aristaeella. The sequence goes on from CAZUXV010000012.1 coordinate 20,243, forward strand.
CCAAAGCCGGATTCCTGAGCAAGGGAACCAAGGACGGCGTGGAGCTGTGCGACCGCATCAACGCGGTGGTCGGCCTGAACGGGGATTTTGTCCACGGAACGGAAAAATACGAATTCGGCTATGTCATCCGGCAGGGTGTGCTGTATCGGGACAACCTGGATACCGCGGGAAGATGGAACAGCCATCTGATGGACCTGCTGCTGATTGACGAGGACGGAGACTTTCACATTGTCAGGCGGGCGGAAGCCGGCGCCGTGCAGGATATGAAGGTTGAGGGCAAGCGGATTTTGCAGGCGTTCACATTCGGGCCGGCGCTGGTCATCGACGGAGAAAAAACAGAGGATTTCGGCGGGGCGGAGGCCTGGATCAATATGGACGCCGGCGGCCCGAAACAGCGAATCGCTCTTTGCCAGGCCGGACCGCTTCACTACAAGGTCGTGTGCTGCAGCGGCCCTTATACGAATACCCGGACGAAGGCAAAAAACACCGGACTGACGATGGCGGAATTTGCCGGACTGGTGGCGGAGCAGGGCGTGGAGATTGCCTATAACCTGGACGGCGGGGATTCGGCGCTGCTGTATTTCCATGGCCGGATCGTCAATGAAAAGCCGAACCAGGGCACCAGGAAGCTGCAGGACGTGATCTATTTTGTCTCGGCGGAGGGGCTGTAAGCCATGGAAGAAAACATCACGCTGATCCTGGCGCTGTACGCGGCAGGCCTGGTCATTTCCGGCCTTCTGTATGCGTATCGCCTGGGCAAAGCGGGCGAAAAGCGCCTGTGCGCGCTCATTGGGATGATCCTCGGGCTTCCGCTGGCATATGCCGGCGCGAAGCTCTTTTTCCTGCTTCAGCATATGGGGCTGGATATCGGGAACTGGACCGCGGAAAGAGCGTTTCTTCCGCGGTGGGAAGAAATGTCTTTCGCCGGCGGATGCCTGGGCTTCGTCCTGGGCGTATGGATCGGCGCGAAAATCCTGCGGGTTCCGGGAAAGAAGGCGCTGGATCTGTTTGCCGTGCCGGGTTGTATCCTGATCGTTTTTGCCAGGATGGCGGAGACCGGGATGGAGATCATCGGGCAGGGCGAGATGCCGGCTTTTCTGCCGCAGGCGTTTCCTTTCGCGATTGTGGACGACTGGGGCGACGCTACGCTGGCCGTATTCACGCTGGAGGCGCTGGCCGCCCTGCTGTGCGCGCTGTGGCTGACCCTCTCCGGCCGGAAACGGGCCGGATGCGAGGGACACTTTGAAAAGGCATGCGTCGTACTGTGCGCTGTCCAGCTGTTTCTGGAAATGCTGGTGGTCAATTACTGGATCCCGTTCATCATCAGTTTCATCCGCCTGGATCAGGTGCTGTGCGCCGTCGTCCTGCTGATTCTGGTGATCCGCGGGTGTGTGAGAAATCAAAAAGCAGGACCCGCCATCGTGACGGTCCTGCTGATCGGACTGAACGGACTCATGCAGTTTGTCCAGGATAAGCCGTATCTGTTTCCGCTGCCGGAAGGCACAGACGTCGGCACCCTGGCCATCATTGTGTTTGCCCTGTGCTCCGCCGGCCTGGCTGCCGCGGGGCTGTGGGCGCTGGGCTACTGCAGGAAGGAAGGATCGGAGTCATCAAAGGGCTCATAAGCCTGGGGCTTTTGCAGATCCTGATAACTGAACATACTGAACAGCGTGTCATAGTGGGAGCGCTTGCCGTTTTTCCCTTTTTCTCTCCAGTGGCCGCCGCAGTTCACATGCGTATTGTTGATCTCACAGTCCGGAATCTGTGCCTGCAGTTCCCGGACTGTTTCCTTTGAGATCGGCTTCATTGAAGCGTCACAGCCGTAAAGGTACAGCCGGCGGAGCTTTTTCAGGCCGTAAAGAGGCGTCAGGTCATGAATATAATTGGTGGAGATGTTCAGGTCAATCAGTTTGGTGCAGTTGGCCAGAGGGGAAATATCCGCGATATTGCTTTTGCAGATTTCCAGGTATTCCAGGTCCTTCATCTTTCCGATGGGAGAGATATCGACATAAGGCTTTTTAGTGCCTTTCTGGGAAATGTTGAATGAAATAATCAGCACCCGCAGGTTCGGGCAGTAGTTCAGGAAGGACATGTCGTCGATCGTGTTGTTGTGGCCCAGGTCCAGCGCCAGCAGATCGGGGCAGTATTTCAGGATTTCCCAGACATCCTGCCCGTGGGAGGTGCAGGAAAGGTTGTGCTGGGTGGAGAAAGCAGTATCGTCTGTACGGAGGCGATGCGGCGGACGGTCCCGCCGTTCCGTGTTGGTACAGGGAATCAGGATGGTCCAGCCGAATTTGATCTGCGAATACTTTTCACCCAGATACAGCACCCGTTTGACCGGAATATCGGTGGAGAACATATCCAGTTTTGTCAGGGCGGGCAGCTGCTGAATAAACGCTTCCAGCGCGTCGTAGGCTTCATCACTGTCCGGCAGTTTCAGATCGCCCAGATCGAGTTCTGTCGCGTCCGGAGAGGCGGGGAAGGTCTGATCGCCGACGGTCAGGGTGACCTCGCCTTCCGCCGGAGCGGCGCAGAAGGGGAACAGGCAGACGCAAAGTAAAAGGGCAAACAGGGTTTTCATTCTCATGAACAGGGACCTCCGTTATATGATCAGTCGGTGCTGTCGGTACGGGCATACAGGACGGCAGCGCCGTCAAGGCCTTTCAGCAGCAGCGTGTTATGATCGGCGGACAGATAGACCCGGCCGAAAAAGCAGCCGTCAAAGCTGACTATGTTGTGGGAACTTCCGGCGGTCGTCAGTGTGAGCCAGACTTCGCCTGTTTCATCTCCGGTCAGGCAGCTGGTGACGGTCATGCCGGCCTTGGCCAGTTCGCCCGGATAAACAAAAAGATTGACCGGTTTGACCGGATCGCTGAGCCTGTTTACCTGCATGGCGGTCTGGGGCAGATAGCGCCAGACGATTTTCCAGGCTCCCGTCAGCCATTCCTCATACTGCGCAAGGTTGTTTTCAGCCGAGGCGGCGGAAACAGCCAGGGAAAGGCACAGAACGAGCGCCAGCATGAAGCAGACAGTCTTTTTCATTACAGATACACCTCCCATCAGCTTATCATATCATGATTAGAACAGTTTGTACGCAGAAATATATTACAATAATTTGACAAATTTATAGATTCAATATACAATATATTGGATTTCCCAAGGAATTAACCGAAGGAGGATGAAGATGAAAAAACTAATGAGTCTGGTTCTTGCGCTGGCGCTGATTCTCGGCACGGCTGCAGCAATGGCCGACCCCATCGAAATCAACGGTTCAGAAAAACGGAACATCAAGATCAACGAAGCCGGGCTGAATCCGTCCGCGGACGAGATGATCGAACAGAACATCAGTCCCACCACGGGCAGACAGCTCGACGCCATCGAGGTTCCCGACGGATATGTCGGCACCGCCTTTACCCTTCAGTATAAACCGATCATGGTTCAGATTTCCAACGCGGGCGGCGGTGTGAACGAAAACTCCAAGGGCGAGCCGGCGACAGCGCCGATCAACGCGCAGTACGCCGACGTCGTTTACGAAGCCTGCCAGGCGAACAGCGGCAACGGCGGAAGCCTGACCCGCTTCACCGCGCTGTTCTCTGACGTTGTACCGGATTATGTGGGCTTTGTCCGCAGCACCCGTCTGACCCACTGCCGGATCAGGCAGGAATGGGACTGCGCGTTCTGCACGTCCGGATACGCCAAGGAATACGTGAAGCCCGAATGGAAAAAGCTGGGCGTCAAGAATCCCGAAAGCGCAAGCCCGAGCGATCCTGGCTTGGTCTATGTAGGCGACTATCCCAAGGTCTGGAAAAAGTACGTGAAGCGCCTGTATCCCGCGGGAGACGCCAACAGCGAACTGTTTGAACTGGCCAACATCGTGCAGAATATCTATCCCGCGGATCATGTCGCGGCGAACCACACCTTCAAGTTCACGGATGAAGTGCCGGCCGGCGGCGACAGCGGCGAGATCATTTACGTGGCCTTCGGCAACAAGACCAAGACTGACAGCCGCCTGGAATACGACGCTGACACGAACACCTATTTCCGCTATGTGCCGCTGGAAGACGGAAGCTCCGTCAAATTCCGCGCGCAGCGCCTGGTCAATCCGCATGAACGGAAAAAGGACGATAACATCATGATCGACGCCGACGCCAAGGAATTCGGCGATGACATCACGTTCTCCAACATCATTGTCCAGGGTATCAACATGAAGTGGAAGGGCAGCGAGCAGCCCGATCCCGTGCTGACCGGTACCGGCATCGCCGATTACTTCATGTGCGGAAAGCATTATACCGGCGTATGGCAGCGGAAGGATATCAACGACCGTACCGTGTTCTACGGCGAGGACGGAAACGAAATCGAACTGCAGCGCGGCAAGACGCTGATCATCCTGATGGACTACAACAACAAGGGCAGAAGCGTTAGTTATGAATAAGATCCGGAAACGGATCAGGGGAACCACTATCGCGGTGGTTCCTTTTTTGTCAAAACCGACTGGAGGAAACGACATGAAAAAGCTGATAACCCTGATTCTTGCACTGATGCTGGCCATGGGCATGAATGCGGCGATGGCTGAGAAGAAAGTGATCGACGGGCTTACGCCGAGGGAGATCGAAATCCACAAAGCGGGCCTGAATCCGTCCGCGGAGGAAATGATCGCGCAGGGAATCAGTCCGACCACCGGGAGGCAGCTTGAGAAGATCAAGGCGCCGGAGGGATTCCTGGGCACAGCCGTGACCGGAACTTATCAGCCGATCATGGTCCAGATCTCCAACCACAAAAACGGGATCGGGAAAAACGAAGAGGGAGAACCGTACGCGGTTGCGCCCGTAAACGGTTCCTATGCGGACGTGGTCTATGAAGCCTGCCAGATGATGAACGGCAGCGAGACCCGTATGAGCATGATCTTTTCGGACACGGTGCCGGACTACGTCGGTTTTCTCCGCAGTACCCGCCTGACTCATGTCCGTCTCCGCCAGGAATGGGACTGCGTCTTCTGCACATCGGGCTATTCGAACGCGGATGTGCCCAATGAATGGAGAGCAATGGGCGTGAAAAACCCCTCCAACCGGACTGAAGAGGATCCGGGCATCGTATATGTCGGCGATGTCGGACTGGGAAAGCCGTGGAAGAAATATGTCCGGCGCCTGAAGGGAATCAAGGACGCCAACAATGAAGTGTTTGAGCTGGCGAAGATCCTGGAAAACGTTGTTCCCGCCGATCATGTGCCGGCCAACCATACATGGAAGTTTACGGATGAACTTCCTGAAGACGGGGATTCCGCGGAGATCATCTATGTGACCTTCGGCAGCCAGTACGATACCGACAGCCGGCTGGAATACGATGAAACGGACAACGTGTACGTCCGGTACGTGGAAATGAAAAACGACCAGGATCTGCCGTACCGCGAATCGGTCATGAAGAATCCTGAAAACGTTGATGAAAAAAAGAACGGCGTCCTGTCCCTGCGGGTGAAACTGGATGACAGGGTGCCGGGAAACACGATCACCTTCAGCAACGTGATCGTCCAGGGCGTCACGATGAAGTGGAAAGGCTCGACCCGGCCCGACCCGGTCATGACCGGCACGGGGAACGCGGACTACTTTATCGGCGGCAGGCATATCGCCGGCGTGTGGGAACGGGAGGATTACAACAGCCGCACGGTTTTCTACGGCCCGGACGGCGAAGAGATCGAGCTGCAGCGCGGCCGTACGTTGATCATCCTGATGGGATACAACAACAAATCAACCTCCGTCAGCTATGAATAAAGGGGAAGGCCCTTCAGGCTGCACAGGAAGATAAAGAAAAAAGAGGACTGCCGGAAGGCAGTCTTTTTTACTGCAGAATTTGATATATTGTAATGATTTGTAACAAACCCTTGCTTTTTTTTTATAAATAAGATAATATTGTTACAAGTATTGGTTACGAAAGGGTGTTTTCTGTGGGAAAAAGGATCCTCTTAGTGGACGATGAGCCTTTGATCCTGAAGGGCCTTAAATATACGCTGGAGCAGGAAGGCTATGAAACGGACAGCGCCATGGACGGCGAGGAAGCCCTGGCCAAGTTTGAGACAGGCGCTTTTGACCTGATCCTGCTGGACGTGATGTTGCCGAAGCTGGACGGCATCGCCGTATGCCAGCGGATCCGCGAACGCAGCGATATCCCGATCATCATGCTCACCGCCAAGGGAGAGG
>CAZUXV010000012.1:26443-29915 GCA_964624445.1 uncultured Oscillospiraceae bacterium
AGACCGAGTTCGACGTCATCCTGCTGGATCTCATGCTGCCCAAGGTCCCAGGACTCGAGGTCTGCCAGCAGATCCGGGAGTTCTCGAACGTCCCGATCATCATGCTGACCGCCAAGGGCGAGGACATGGACAAGATCCTCGGCCTGGAATACGGCGCGGATGATTATATGACCAAACCGTTCAACATCCTGGAAGTCAAAGCGCGCATCAAGACGATCCTCCGTAGGGTGGCCGGCAGCGTGCAGCAGCAGGAGCACCGGGTGATCCGGGTTCACGATATGGAAGTCAACCTGATCAAACGGAGCGTGACGCTGGGTGGCAAGGACATCAAACTGACCGCCAAGGAATTTGACCTCCTGCAGATGTTTGTGACCAACCGGGGCACCGTGTTCAGCAGAGAGCAGATGCTCGAAACCGTCTGGAAATATGACTATGCCGGCGACGCCCGTACGGTGGATGTTCATATCCGCCGTCTGAGGGAAAAGATTGAACGGGACACTTCAAAGCCTGAATTCATCTTTACCAAATGGGGAGTTGGTTATTATTTCACGGATCAGGACTAAATTTGCGTTTATGGCCAGCATCAGGTGGAAGATCCTGCTGGCCTTTTTTCTCATTGTAGGCCTTTCTTTTTTTGTTGCCGCGACAACCCTGACCGGTCTGGTCAGCGATTACCTGTTTGATCAGCGGACGCGGGATGACAGCATGAAGACCGAGAAGCTTGCCCTTGCGGCGGCTCCTCTTTTTCAGTCTGTGTCCGCGAACGAGCTGAACGATATGCTGGAAGAGAATGCGGCGACAATGAACGGGCGCCTGATCCTGATCGACAATGACGGAAAGATCCAGTACGACACCTTCCAAAACCTGTGCGGACAGCGGGTTCAGATTGACGAGGTGCTGCGCGTGCTGTCCGGGAAAACAGAAGAAGCCTATGGGATCCACGCGCCGGGACGGGCCGTTGTCGAAGAGATGAGCGGCGAGACCGGCGCCGATTACGTGGCATACAGCGTGCATGAGATGACCGGTTTCCAGGGCCGGATCGGCGCGGCACTGTTTGTCAGCCGCATCCAGGGCCTGATGGATTCAATCAACACGGTGCGGGTGCAGCTGCTGAACGTATTTGCGATGATCGCTGTGGCGGCGCTGGTTGTCGCCCTGTTCCTGAGCAGGGTGCTGACCAATCCGATCACCGCGGTCAGCCGGACCATGAGAAAGATGGGAAAAGGCGACCTGAGCGTCCGCGTGCCGGTCAGGGGTAGCGGAGAGCTGCGCGAACTGGCGGAAAACTATAATACGATGGCAGCGCAGCTGGAAAGCCTGGATAAAACCAGGAGCCAGTTTGTTTCCAATGCCAGCCACGAACTGAAGACGCCGCTGGCAACGATGAAGATTATGCTGGAATCCATGATCTACCAGCCGGATATGCCGGCGGACGTCCGGGCGGACTTCATGAAGGATATCAACCATGAAATCGACCGCCTGACCGGGATCGTGACCGACCTGCTGGTGCTGACCCGGATGGACAACCGGGACGAGATGAAGCGAGACACCGTGAACATGAGCGAGCTGACAGAGGAAACGATCCATCTGCTGACGCCGGCTGCGGAACAGAATCAGCAGACGCTGACCGAGGACGTGCAGGACGGCCTGCTCCTGTACGGCGACCGGAGCAAGCTGGGCCAGATCCTGTATAACCTGATGGATAACGCGATCAAATATACGCCTGAGAAAGGCACGGTGCATGTCTCCCTGAAACAGGAGAACGGCTGTATCATCTGGCGGGTGAAGGATAACGGAATCGGAATCCCGGCGGACGACCAGGAACACATCTTTGAGCGTTTTTACCGCGTGGATAAGGCCAGGGGGCGGGAAACCGGCGGAACGGGCCTGGGCCTGAGCATTGTGAAGCAAATGGTGAAAATGCACGGCGGTACGATCTCCGTATACAGCGAACCCGGCCAGGGTTCCGAGTTTACGGTCATGTTCCCGCAGGAAGGAGCGGCGGAGTGATGAAAAAAACAATCTGCCTGCTGGCACTTTGCTGTGTGTTCTTCCTGACGGGCTGCGCCGGAAGAAGCATTGAGGAAGACAAAACGCCCGTTCCGACGCTGAAGCCGGCCGAGGCGCGGTTTGCAGCCCCGGACGGGGACGGGATTGTTTCGGAAGACAGGGAATACCGGATGTATTTCCCCGGACGGGACGGACTGCGGCTCGTGTCCCGGAGCGTATTCCTGGAAGCCGCGAACCTGAACGATACCGCGGAAATGCTGATCCGAAGCATGATTGCCTTTGAAGGCGATACGGAAGCCAGAAAGTTCGGCGGGACCCGGGCGGTGGACCTGTACGGCAGCCATCCGATCGAGATCAGCGGCGGCATATGCACGGTCAACCTGACATCCTCCATGCTCCAGCTGAGTCTGAACGAGTATTATAAAAACTGCCTGGCTCTGTCCACGACGCTCTGTGAGATCGACGGGATCAACAGTGTGAACGTCCTGGTTGCGGATCAGAGCGTTGCGCTGGACATCTCCGGCAATCTCCCCATGGGTACGCTGATCGCGCACCAGGGAGAAAACATCGCGGTCCTGTGGGAACAGATGGAAGCGAAACGGACGCCGCTGGGAGAGAACAGCAGCAAAACCCCGCTGAATTCACTGGCCACGCTGTATTATCCGCTGCCGGACAGCCGGGGCGTCGGCTGTACGATCCGGATGGTCAACTTTGAGGGTCAGACGCCGGAACAGCTTGCCACGGAACTGATCAGCGCCGTCAGCGATATTCGCCGGAACATGACCGGCGGCCAGAATTTCCCGGAACTGAAGGAACTGCTGATCCATGATCCGGTGTCCAGCGAACTGAGCGACGGCACCCATCTGATCACCCTGAGCCTGCGGGAAGATACGGAAGCCCTGCTGGCGGAAGGAAAAACAGACCTGGCCTGCTTTGCCGCGGCCATGACCTACACGATGACCACGTTTATTCCGGGCGTTGCGGCGGTCTGCATCCGGATCGGCGATAAACCGATTACGGAACTGAAAACAAGCCGGTTCGACGCGGTGACCGCGCTGGGCGGACTGGTGACGCGCGCCGCCGTGGAACCGTTCCTGATGAGCAACGTGACGGTGTATTTTGCCCGGAACGGCATTCTCTGCGAATGTGAGCGCCCCGTGGCGCGCCGGTACGCGGACAGCCTGCGGGCACAGATGGCCGTCCTGATTGACGGACCGGATTCATCGGAACAGGAAGAAGGAATCACCGCGACGCTGCCTGCCACCGTCCGGGAGGACGATATCCTGGGAATCGCGGCGGAGGGGGATACGCTCCTGGTCAACCTGAGCGAAAGCTTCCGGGCGGAGATACAGGAACAAGGACCGGAGGCGGAAACCCTGATCTGCTACAGCATCGTCAACACGCTGTGCCGGAATACCGGCATGAAGCGGGTCCGTTTCTTCTTTGAGGGGGAACAGGTGGA
>CAZUXV010000013.1:0-29473 GCA_964624445.1 uncultured Oscillospiraceae bacterium
GCCTTCGCTTCCGCGCCGTTGGCGTTGATGACGGTCAGGATGCCGTTTTCAAAGGTATAGGTGCCCGGGTCCTCAATATTGTAGGCCGCGAACTTGAACACGTAGGTGCCGTCGGGATTGAATACCATCTCGGTGCCGCCGTCATCGCTGGAAATGGAGACAGGCTCGGCGGCAGGTGCTTCTTCGGCAGCGGACGCTTCTTCAGCAGCCGGCGCTTCTTCGACAGCAGCCGCGGCGCCGAAAACCAGCGCTTCGGCGGGGACGGTGAAGTCGCCCGTCAGCTGGTCGCTGACGCCGGATACGTAGTGCAGCTTCAGCGGATCGCCTTCAGCCTTCGCTTCCGCGCCGTTGGCGTTGATGACGGTCAGGATGCCGTTTTCAAAGGTATAGGTGCCCGGGTCCTCAATATTGTAGGCCGCGAACTTGAATATGTAGGTGCCGTCCGCGTTGAACACCATTTCCGTACCGCCATCGTCGCTGGAAATCGTGACAGGCTCAGCGGCGGGCGCTTCTTCGACAGCGGGCACTTCTTCGGCGGCCAGCGCTTCTTCGACGGTAGCCGCGGCACCGAAGACCAGCGCGTCGGCGGGGACAGTAAAGTCGCCCGTCAGCTGGTCGCTGACACTGGATACGTAGTGCAGCTTCAGCGGATCTCCCTCGGCCTTCGCTTCCGCGCCGTTGGCGTTGATGACGGTCAGGATGCCGTTTTCAAAGGTATAGGTGCCCGGGTCCTCAATATTGTAGGCCGCGAACTTGAACACGTAGGTGCCGTCGGGATTGAATACCATCTCGGTGCCGCCGTCATCGCTGGAAATGGAGACGGGCTCAGCGGCAAGCGCTTCTTCGGCAGCGGACGCTTCCGCCGTTTCGGCAGGCTGCTCCGTCGTCTCTTCCGCAGTTTCCTCCTCAGCTGTGACCTGGTACCCGGTAATCTCGGTTCCTTTCAGCGTCCAGACGGTTTCCGGGATTCTGGCCAGCACGGCGGGATATTCCGCGGAATCATAGGTGCCGTCCGCGGCTTCCGCATCGCCGATCTTGTAGCTGGCAGGGCTGCGCATCTGGCTGGAATAAGTGTCCAGCTCCAGGGTAAAGACCGCGTGATCAGCCTTGGAGGTGGTCACCGTGCCGTCCTCATTGACGGTATAGGTCCCCTCGGCTTTCATGATGGAAACCATGCCCAGACCGGTGTCATCACCGATCACGGCACGCTTGCCGGCCTCAACGCAGTAAGCGTCACTCGTCAGGGAATAAGTATTGTCCGGATTCAGGATCAGCTCGAGGGCCAGATTCAGGCGAGTATCGTAATTCATCAGGCCGCTCAGGTTACCACACTGGAAATGGTCGTCCTGCACGATATCCAGATTGCCCTCTGCCCCGGAAAGCACGACGCTGTACGTCCCTGATACATTGGTATCCTTCGCGTAGCCGATAATCTTCCCGTCCTGAATGGTCCAGATCGTGGCAGGGACATCCTCCAGCACAGCGGGATAGTCTGCGGAATCATAGGTGCCGTCTGCGGCTTCCATGTCGCCGATCTTGTAGCTTGCAGGGCTGCGCATCTGGCTGGAGTAGGTATCCAGTTCCAGGGTAAAGACAGCGTGATCTGCCGCGGCTGTCGTCACGGTACCGTCCTCGTTGACGGTGTAGGCGCCTTCCGCCTTCATGGTGGAAACCATGCCCAGACCGGTATCGTCGCCGATCACGGCGCGCTTGCCGGCCTCAACGCAGTAAGCGTCACTCGTCAGGGAATAAGTGTTGTCCGGGTTCAGAGTCAGCTCGAGGGCCAGATTCAGGCGGGTATCATAATTCATCAGGCCGCCCAGGTTGGCGCACTGGAGCTGATAATCCGGCATGATATCCAGGTTGCCTTCGGCACCGCTGATGACCACACTGTAGGTGCCCACAACGTTGGTGTCCTTCCTGTAGCCGGTGATCTTCCCGTCGGCAACGGTCCAGACGGTAGCGGGAACATTGTCCAGCACGGCAGGATAGTCAGCGGAATCATAGGTGCCGTCCGCGGCTTCCGCATCGCCGATCTTGTAGCTGGCAGGGCTGCGCATCTGGCTGGAATAGGTGTCCAGTTCCAGGGTAAAGACAGCGTGGTCCGCCTTAGAGGTGGTCACGGTACCGTCCTCGTTGACGGTGTAGGCGCCTTCCGCCTTCATGGTGGAAACCATGCCCAGACCGGTATCGTCGCCGATCACGGCGCGCTTGCCGGCCTCAACGCAGTAAGCGTCACTCGTCAGGGAATAAGTGTTGTCCGGGTTCAGAGTCAGCTCGAGGGCCAGATTCAGGCGGGTATCATAATTCATCAGGCCACTCAGATTCGCGCACTGGAGCTGATAATCCGGCATGATGTCCAGGTTGCCCTCTGCGCCTGAAATCGTGACTTTGAAATCCCCGGCGATCCCTGCGGCAGCCGTGCCGTTTGTGCCGATACCGGCATTCACCGCACCGGGCGCAGTCTTCGTATTGAATACGCCGCCCAGGATCAGGGAGGGGATCAGGATGGCTGCCAGCGCAATAGCTCCGGCGCTGAGGATGCCGGCCTTTTTGCCGCGGGTCAGCTTCGCATCACCCGGGTCCTTGCCGAACGCGCCGATGATGTTGAAAACCATAGCGGTCAGGGCGGCCAGCATGCTGCCCAGGGAGAAGTAGATGGCTTCTTCACCGCCGTGGCCGGAGTCATAGTCGGTCAGGATGCAGATGCCGATGCCCTCCACGCGGTCGCCCAGCAGGGTCAGCGCACCGAAGGCCAGCGCCGCGGTCACCAGGAAGGTCAGCAGCTTGGGCCAGAAGGCCTGGGGAAACTTCTTCAAAAAGATGAGTGCGCAGCATTCGATCAGCAGCGCGCCGCCGAAGCAGATGGTCACGGTCACGGAGTTCATCTGCCCATAAGTATAGTACCCGGTAGAAAAACCCAGTCCGAACAGAATGAGCGCCAGTACGGTCAGCACGATGACCGCAAAGCCGGTGGTGATCTCTCTGGTAGTCTGCTTGTTCTTCATGACTTACGCCCTCCTTTCCTTCCGCTCCTGAATCAGATACAGGATAAAGAAGACCAAGAATCCGGTATAACCGGCGCACATGAGGATCTCGAGGACCAGTACCCAAAGCGGGATCGCGCCTGTCGACGATGTATCCGCCTTGATGCCGTTCATCAGGGCGCTGTTAACGTGGGTGTACAGCTTGCGGTGGAAGCTGTCGCGGATGTTGGACTGCAGGACGATATCCTTGGACACGGCATCCACTGTCAGGTTCCACATCTTTCCGTTGTTGGAAGCGCCCAGCATCTGGTCATTGGTGGCAGCGGCATTCTCCCGCGGGAGGAAGTAGGCGGCGGATTTAACGGAGTCCGTCATCAGAAAACCGTTCCAGGCCCATTCCCTGCGCAGGATGTTGACCATCAGGTTTTTGGAGGCGCCGACATGGGTGCAGCCGATGCGGTTGAAAGCGCTCATGAGTCCCTTGATGCCGCCGTCGCGGATACCAATATAGAATCCGCGCAGCTCGTTTTCGCGGGCAGCCTGTTCGTTCAGGAACACGGCCAGACCGTCGCGGTTGGTCTCCTGATCGTTGAAAGCAAAGTGCTTGACGCTTGTCACCATGCCGTATTTGTTAAGCGCCTGATGCACATAGGCGCCGGTGTTGCCGGTCAGGATCGGATCCTCCGCGTAATAACAGATGTTTCTGCCGTTGTAAGGGGTGCGGTGCAGGTTCATGCCCGGCGCAAACCAGACCTGGTAGCCCGTCCAGAGGCCGTCGTTGGCCACAAGGCGGCCCATCTCATACTGCAGCAGCGGGGAGAAGGTCGCCGCAATCACGGGACCCGCCGCGTAAACGTCGGTATAGTGCTTGTAGGCGGGGTCGTCCTCAGCCACCTCATACAGGGTGCCCTTGGTGCGCTGGCCGATGTAGCCGATGATCCCCAGCGGCGAGTCCGCTCGGCTCTCTACCGGGAAGGTGATCTCCTCGATTTCCTCCAGGTAGGAAATGTACTGGTTGATCAGATCCTGCAGGCTCATCTCGTCCAGCACCTTGTCAAACAGCGGATCGTTGTAATCCAGGCCGATCAGCTGCGCCGCGGAAACACCGTTCTTTGCGCCATAGGTGAAGGTCTGGGGGCCGGTATAGGAGGTCAGCTCCATATCCAGATTATAGGTCTCGTTCCGGAGCATATAGGTCATTTCATTGGTCGCGGTGATGGAATCCACGGACCTGGGGAAGGTGTTCAGCCAGTCGTTGCGGGTCAGGTAGGTGACACTGATACCGTAGTTATTCAGGTCAGCCTGCTCCAGCTGGTTCTGGACGGTTGTCCCGTTGGATTCATGCTTGTAGATATCCGCATCCACATGGGCGGCATAGGAAGCGCCGGTGGAGGCAATGTTGACACCCATCGCCTGCATGGCAGCATTCAACGCGTCGTGAGCACCGTTGCCGGTGGCAAAGGTGTAGTCGCCCGCCTCCAGCACCCAGGAACCTGTCACGCCATCGTGGGCGTAAGTGCGGTCATAGGTAAAGAAATCCTCGGTATTGAACGTAATGGTAATCTCTTCACTCTCGCCGGGCTGGAGCAGTACGGTCTCAGTAAAGTCTTTTTCTTTTGCTTCACCGGTCTTAGCGTAGCCGATCAGCTGGATCGCGCTCTTTTCAATATGGTTTTCGCGGTCGCGCTGGGTGTAAGGCACGGACACATACAGCTGCACCGCGTGCTTGGCAGCGGTATCACCAGTATTGGTAACCCTGACGGTGGCGGTGGAGGAGGAGGCGCCGGTCCAGTCCAGCTTCATGTCTGTGATCTCTTCCTTGAAGGAAGAGCCTTCCACACCATATCCGAAAGGATAGCTGACTTCGGCGTCATAATCCCAGGTGCTGCCGTTCACGCTCTGGCCTTTCGCTGCCTTGGCGGCGTTGCCCTGGCCGTAAACGGTATCGAAGTACCGGGTCTCATAATACCTGTAGCCGGTATAGATCCCTTCCAGCTCCGCCAGGTACCAGGAGGAGCGCAGGGCGTTGTTGGTGGTGGTTTCAATGTCATCCGCATTTTCGAATAAGTAGATGCCGTAGTTCTGCGCGGCGGGGCTCAGCGCGGAATTGACCGCGAAGGTATCCGGGAGATGGCCGCTGGGCAGCACCGCACCGGACAGCAGCTGCGCGACCCCGTAGGTGCCGTAGCAGCCGGGATTGCCGATCCATAGGATGGAATCCACTGCGCTGTCCCGCTTCAGCTCATCGATTTCCATGGCAGTGCCGGAGTTCAGCAGCACCACGATCCTGCCGAAGCCCTGGTTCTTCACCCAGCTGACCAGGTCGCGCTCCTCATTGGAGAGGGACAGGATGTTGCCGGTGGGAGAACTGGTAAACTCCTCCGGTTTCATGAGGCCGTTAAGCCCAGGATAGAAGCAGCAGGATTCGCCGGCGTCGCGTCCCAGCACAATAATGGCGGCATCCTTGTAATCGCCGAGCAGGGAAGCATTGTATTCGGATACCGGCACTTCGTTGATCTCCGCACCCTGGGAATTCTCGCCGCTGTCATCCGTATAGCTGTTGACGATATTGCCGCCGGAAGCACGGGAAGGACCGTAATCATTGACCCGGTCCTGGTAGAACTTTACCATGTCCGGGTTGACGGAAAAGCCCTCCCTGGTGAGTGCGTCCGCCAGGGTGACCGCCTGGGAGGTCTGGATCAGCTCGCCCATGGAGCCGCCGAACTGCATCTTTTCTCCACTGCGCATGCCAAACAGGGTCACTTTCCGGCCTGCGATTGCCGGCAGGCCTTTGAGGGCGACGCTGCCTTCGGCGGAAGCGCGGGTACTGAATGCAATCTCAGCATCCACCAGGTCCGACGCCTTGCTGTAGTCAGACTTGTAGCGGTAGTCCTCCGGGTCATTGCTGCGCGTAATGCCGGTGGACGAAGTGCCCAGCAGTTCATCCACCTTTCCGGACCAGGCGTTGGCCACTGTAAATACCACGTTGAAAATGATGGCACAGGCCAGGAAAACGCTTGCCAGTCCTCTGAACAGCCGTTTCTTTTTCATAGAGCTCCCCCTTTTTCAGTTTGCAGGATGATTTGGGCTGCTTCCAGCCCTTTTTGACATGCTTATCATACCCCAAAGAAAAACGCCACGCAAGATGCGTGGCACAAACGGCAGGATTCTGGCACAAATGACAGCATATTCCGCTGATCAGGGGATTACGATCTCCAGATAAAAGATATGATCCTCCGTCCTCACTTCAATTTTACCGCCATAGGCATGGACGATGCTGCGGATGCTTTTGAGGCCGTAGCCATGGTTTTCCGCATCCTTCTTCCGGGTACGGAGCAGACCGTCCTGCATCTGCAGCATTCCCTCATAATAGTTCTCCAGCTGGATATACAGCATATTGCCCTGATCCAGAATAGACAGACTGATTACCTTCTGTTCCGGATTCTCAATGCGTTCCACGCTCTCAATGGCGTTGTCCAGAGCATTTCCCAACAGCGTATACAGATCCACCAGCTTGATCTTCTGAAGCTGCTTTGTATTCACCATGCAGGAAAGGCGGATCTGCCGGTTGGTGCAATACACGCTCTTTTCGGTCAGCAGGATATCCAATGCTTCGTTACCGGTCTTCACCACCGCGTCATAGAAGTCAATCGCCCGGCTGGTCTCCTGGATCTGCCGCTGCCGTTCCTCGTCCGGAACCAGGGCCAGCGCCTGCAGCTGATGCTTCAGGTCATGGGTCTTGCGGTTGATCATCTCAATATTTTCTTTGGAGAATTCGTACTGGCTCTTTCGTTCCCGAGCCAGGCGGGTAATGACTTCCTTTTCCGCCCGAAGCATCGTATGCTGGTAAATATACCACATGACGACGGTCATCATCGTGCTGAGTACGAGCATAATCCCTACCAGGAAGAACTGCAGATACCTGTAAGCTTCCTTTAGCTCCCCGTAATTTGTCAGCGGCGCAATCACGTCTTCCGCCGCATATTTGGCTGCAGAGATCATGCCGATATAGGAGAGGTAAATCAGCAGGAATGTGACGGCAGCCGTCCTGTCACGGCCCATGCGCGCCATTTCATCCGTCCTGATGCGGCTTCCCAGCTTCCTGGATGAAAGCCAGTAAAAGGCAGCATAAACCACTATCATCCCCAGCACATAGGCCAGCGGATGCCGATTCGGAAAATCAGGAAACAGGGTATACACGAACAGATTGCGGATCAGCACCGTCAATATCGTCTCGGTAAAGGAAGCCATCATTGCCCGGAACAGCGCACCGACCAAATTGGTTTCATAGCAGAAGAAAATGAAGCCAACAGGCAAAAAGCTCATGAACAGCCAGTAAGGCGCAATTGCCAGCGGAGTTACCTGATACAGCGGCTCAATCATCCTGCGCAGCGGTACATATGCAAAGGCCAGCAGGTAGCACCCCGCAGCGCTCAGCGTTATGCGGAGTAAATGAGGAGCGCGATGGGCCAGGGCACGATGGCACAGCACGATGCAGATTGTCAGGATACCGGTCATATACCGGAACTGATCCAGATAAGCCAGAAATGTTTCCATCGGCGTCACCTGTGCAGATAGCTCATATACTCGTTCAGCAGGCCGTCCTTATAGGCACGGCCCAGAGGAATGCTGTATTCCCCCACGATCACCTCGGAAGCGTTCATCCTTTTCAAATGCTTCAAATTGATCAGGTAGGACTTGTGGCATCGGGCAAAGTGATAGGAGCGAAGCACGTCCTCGTGCTCCTTCATGCTGGCGCGTACGCGGTATTCCTCCTTCGCCGCATGGTAGATCAGGTAATGGGCCATAACCTCCACGTACAGGATATCGTCCGTGCACAGCGCCGCCGGGCCGTTCACTGTGTCGATCACCAGCTGGTTGCTCCGGTTCCGCTCTGCCCGACGCACGGCCTTCTGGAATTTCATCGCGAAATCATAGTATCCGATGGGCTTGATGATATAGTCCACCGCGTCCACCTCGTAGCCGTTGATGGCATACTGGGCAATATTCGTGATGAACAGGATCACCACGTTTTCATCCATTCCCCGAATCTTCCGCGCGGTGTCCAGGCCGTTGGTACCCGGCATATCAATGTCGAAAACAATGATGTCGAAATCCCTGTCCGGGCTTTTGAGCAGCGCGTCCCCCGAGGGCAGGAGGACTGTATCCAGCGTCAGCTGCTTTTCAACAGCATACTGCTCCATATAATCCGCCAGCTGTTCCCGCATGGCCGGTTCATCATCCACAATCGCGATTCGCATTTTTTCTCTCTTATGGCTGTGCCATGGTGTGCTTTTTCTGATAGGTTGTCGGGGTCATGCCTGTCTGCGCCCGGAAGAGGCGGCAGAAATAATCCGGGTCGTAGTATCCGCAGAGCAAGGCTGCCTCGCTGATGGGTATTTTCTGGGTCAGCAGCCGTTTGGCGTACCGAATGCGAATATCGGTCAGATATTCATGGGGCGTCATGCCGGTGGCCTGCTGAAAGCACCGCCGCAGATGATCCTTGCTGTAGCCCGTGGCGGTCAGCGCTTCCGTCACCTGAAAATCGGGATCGCTGTAGGAGGCTGCGATGCCTTGGATGACCCGGCTGACTATGGGATGGATAGGCGGCAAGGCCGCGCTTTCCCCGATCATCTGCAGCACGGCGTTATACATCGTTTCCGTCACGGCATCTGTTTCCTTCTGGATAAGATACCTGGACAGGAGAATCGAAAGCAGATTCGTCATGGTATGGCAGCTGTCGTCGGACAGAATCATCGGTTCTGTGAGCGTCCGCTCTTTTTTTCGGGGCGCGTCTGTGCGGTTCAGGGTATCCGTACGCAGATAAATATCCCGGAATCCGCCGGACGCCCTTTTCCGATGAGGCATTCCCGGCGGGATCACATGAATCGATCCGGGAGAAAACGGATATTCCCACCCGCCGATCTCCGCCGTGCCTTCGCCCTCCGTATTGACGATGATCTCGTAACAGTCGTGGCTGTGCAGTTCATGATCCATCAATCGGTTCGGGGACGCGCCAACCAGCAGTAAAGCCATGCTGATCCATCCTTTCGAGCGTATCTGACAGAAGTATAACAGTACACAGCGTTTTTGTCCAGTTTTTTTGTCGGTTCTGTTCTGATGAAAAACGGGAACCCGTGCTATCATGACGCCATCAACCGAACGAAAGGAAGCGGAAAGCAATGGAAGGCATGATGCGGCAAATGGTGATGGCAGGCCCCCGGAAGAGCAGAATCATCGAGGTACCGATTCCGAAATACAGCGACGATGAAATGCTGGTGAAGGTGACCCTGACCGGCATGTGCCATTCCGAGTTATACCCCTGGGCTACCGCCAAGGAAGGAGATATCCTGGGCCATGAGGCCATCGGCGTGGTAGCCGAGGTAGGAAAGAACGTCAGGGGCTTCCGTGCCGGCGACCGCGTGACGGGACTTGGCGGCGGCGCCTACAAAGAGTACATCGTCGTTTCTCCCGCGAAAACGGCGCACGTGCCCGATTGCCTCAAGGACGAGGACGCCATCTCCGAGCCGCTGGCCTGTCTGCTCTCCGCAGCCATGAAGCTGCCTGTGGAAACGCTGGGCGACACGGTGGCCGTAGTGGGCTGCGGCTACATGGGCCTGGGCCATTATCGGTCATCGCCCGCATCGCGCCTCCGCCGAGTTGGGCCTGCACACTTTGGAAATCCTGCATGGGTTAGATGTTTCCTCCAGGGAAGAAAAGGTCTATCGCATGACGACGGCGTTCAATCAGCCCGCCCCGCTGCCTTCCGGCTACACCGACCAGATCCTGGGCGGCATGCGCTGCGATGCGGAAGGCTCCCTGGTCAACGGATAAGGCACGTCAGTCAATTCCTCAGGCGCCGGATGGGCTTTATAACGCACTTATAATAATGATAGATATCTCCCGTACAACTCATCCTGCCTTAAGCACGATGAATCAAACTGAAAAAGAGAATCAGCGACTCTATTGCCCTGATTCTCTTTTTGTAAATCGTTCTACAAAGGCCGCTTGGTTTGATATCAGAGAGCATGGCCGTTCAGCCAATCAAACAGATTGGCAATACCGTTGGCGGTAAAGGTCCCACCCTTTTCCCGATCCGGCTGAGCAGCCATGTTTTCAAAAACATCGTCCCCATCCTGTACGCCGTTCACCAAATCATGGAACACCACGCTCCAAACGGCATGGTGATAACCGTCAAACATGGAGAGCCAGCAGTCCTCCGCTTCCTCAAAGACCAGATCGGTATAGGTAGGGATAACGTACCGCTCCGGGTTAACCACGTTGTCATCCGCGGATTGAACGAACCAAATGGACTGGGCTGCCAGCGCTTCGATCCGCTGCTCCTTATCCAATGTGTCATAGGCTTCGCACACGGGAAACGCGGCGGCAAAATAACCGGGATATTCCACCAGCAGATTCAGGGTCATATAGCCGCCGTTGGAGCAGCCGCCCAGATAAATCCTGCTTTTATCCACGTCGGGATGATTGTCCACATACTGCTCAATTGCATCCATCAGCACTTTGGTATACCGGGACACACCGGTCCCCTCTCCGTTTTGCCCGTCCCCTTCATCCATCCAAACGGTTTCGCATTGCGGAAGAAGCACATACGCCCCTGTCGTTCCATCAGCGGAAGTGAAATGGTTTTGGATTTTTTCCTTTGCCAGCAGGGAAACCTCATTTCCCAATACAGCAGCGTCCAGGGTGATTCCGCCCTCCCCCGCTCCGTGAAGCCAAATCACCAGGGGATTGGGCGCTCCGCCCCGCAGCGTTTCCGGCTCATAGGCCGCTAATCGAATCGTTTGAGCTTCCGTTTCGCCGGTAAAAGCGTTCAGCGCTTCCCCCGTATATTCCATGCGCACGGAAAACAAATCCCCGTCCGGGCAAACGCGGCGGCTGATGCCATCCTCCCGCAGAGTGATCTGCTTTTCATCGCCGTCCAGCGTCAGGGTTCCTTCCACAGATACTTCACATGCTTTGACCCAATCCCGCCAGCCTGTGGCCGGATCAGTTTCAAACAAGGGGCTGCGCATAGCGTTCTGCTCAGAAAGCGCGATCAGCAAACGGTCGGAAGGTCCCTGCGTTAGTTTCCCCTGTTCATCACAGGGAGATACAGAAACGATATCTCTTTCTGTTCCGCCCACAGTGACACTAAGTTCTTGCGCTTCTGCAATGGATACAGATTGATCCATTTGCAGGATCACCCCGGAAACGCCCGGGCCAAAGCCGTAAGCGTTCACCAGAATGCTCAGGATACCTTCGTCCTCCGCCTGCGCCATGCCCGGAAGGAGCAGACAAAACACCAGAAAACCAACCAAAATCCGCTTCATATATTTTCCTTTCCCGGATTATCAGTCCGTTTTTTCATCAGCAAACGCAAGCGCGCATTATCCCTTTTCATGGTAGCAGTGCGCGGCATGGCTTCGAGACGAATGGTTTCATCGGGAAGCATGTACCGGGGCAGGCGCTTTCTCAGCTCGCCCTGCAATTCTTTTTCAGTCAGGCTGCCGGTGTAAAAGCAGAAAACGCGGTCGCTGTCTCCGTCAAATAAAACGCAGCCCTCCTGGAGTCCGGGCACGGCGGCCAAGGCGGCGTCCACGTCACCCAGTTCCATGCGGTAGCCTCGGTGCTTGATCTGCCTGTCCTTCCGTCCCAGCACCATCAATTGACCGTCATCGGTCAAATATCCCGTATCTCCGCTGATATAAAACCGTTCCTGCCCGCCTTCGTTCAAAGGGTAAGAAACAAACGCTGCGGCGGTGCGCTCCGGTTCGCCATAATAACCGGTGGCGATCCACGGGCTGGATACCACCATTTCTCCCGGCTGTCCGGCAGGAACTGCTTTCCCTTCCGCATCCAGAAACAGGATGCGCACCTGGCTGAAGGGCTTGCCCACGGGCAGCCGGTCGTCAGGCTGATAAGCCCGGTCGATCTTCCCCACCGCCACGGCGAACATTTCCGTAGACCCATAAAAATGCCACCAGGACGCGGCAGGCGCGGCGTCCATCCAGGTTTTCAGGGGGGGCCAGGGCATGGCTTCCCCGCACATGATGCCCCATTTGAGGCCCGGCAGGCACTTTGGCGTCAGCGCGCCGGTATGGGCCACGCTGATAAAGCTGCTGGGCGTCATGCACAGCAGGGTGATTTTCTGCTCGTTCAGGGCTTGAATCAACTTTTTGGGAAAGGTCAATACGCCTGCTGGCAACAGATAAACCGTGGCGCCCAGGGCTACCGGCGGGAACAATTCCAGGATGGAGTTGGCGTAAAAGAAGGGGGACTGGTTGGCAAACACCACATCCTCCGTGAGCCCGTACTTTTCAATGGTGGCTTCCGTCCAGCATAGATAGCTAAAATGGGTCTGCACCGAGCCCTTGGGAATGCCGGTGGAGCCGCTGGTGAACAGGATGCTCATGGGATCGTTTTCATTGGCTTTTTGCCGAACCAACTGCAACGCCGCCGGATTCTCCGGGGCCTGAACAGCCTGGTCAAAGGGAAGGACGATCGCGCCGTGCCAGCCCTTGATCGCCTGCAGTCCTTTGGCATCGGCCAGCACGGCGGCAGGACGCAGGCGGGACAAAATCAGGGAAAGCCTCTCGGGAGGTTGGGCAATGTCCAGCGGCGCGTAAGCCCGGCCCGCGTACATCACCCCGAAAGCAGCGGGCGCGTTCCGAGCGCTGCGGGCGTCCAGCAGCAGGGCGACAGGGCCGTCATTCGGTACGGTTTCCAGTAAATGGCTGCCAATCCGCCGGGCGGCGGCATGGAGCTGGGCAAAGGTGAAGCTGATCTGGTCGTCATAAAAAGCGACCTTCTCCGGCACCCGGGCGGCGGTATGCTCCAGATATTCCAGCATATTGGACTTCATTTTGCTTCCTCCTTCGGAGCGGATTGGAAATCAGCAAGCCGCGCGTACCAGTCCGCGGCAGCGGCGTCATAGGAAGCATAGGCGATGTCGCCCCGGTGGTCGGGGAGGGAGAAAGCAGCCATGAGATCTTCCCCCAGCTTCCGGGAAAAATTCATGCTGCCGCGCACGTTCAGGTGCTCCCAGTCCGCAAAATCCTTGGTGAAGTTCAGGCCGAAGCGCAGGGTGGGCAGGTTGTAATTGATCCCGTCAAAGCCGTATTCCGCCGCGATGGCGAACAGCCGGTTGCAGTACGCATGATCCATTTTATAATCGGGATTGGGAAAGGCCACCAGCAGCACCGGGATGCCCCGAGCTTTTGCCAGTTCAAAGATTTTCCGCGCATAGATTTCCTGCTTGACCCCCAGGGATTCCTCCTCTTTGGACCAAACCAGGGAGGGCCGAGCGTACTGATGCACCGCGTCCTCCTCGATGTAGCCCTTCCAATTTCCGCCCCGGCCCTCGTTATCCGGAGGAAAACGGAAAGCGTCCGGGGTGATTTCGGGGTAATATTTGTGCACCTGGGGCACGCCGATGATGTAGCGCAGGGCGTCCCCTGGCGTTTCGGCGCAGGCCAGCATAGCCCCCACCCGGTTTTCCAAACCCAGGATGCCATAGGTGCCCAGCACGGTGCGGGCCCAGGTGGAATGCTCCTGCTGGTACACAGCGGGGCGCGTGTCCAGCAGAATCACCCTGGGCGTCTGGGTTTTCAGTGCTTCCCGCAGCGCGTAATAGCTGACCCAGAAGGGCTGCTCTGCGCTGCACAGGTTATAGGCCGCGATGCCGTATTCCTGCCAAAGCGTGTTGGTGTTCACCCCGCAGTAGGCCAGGCTGGTGCCCAGGGAAAGCACGTCCACGGTGTTCCGGGGCTGGAAATACAGGTTCAGCATGGGGCACATGCCATAGGCGTACTTAGGCGCGAACACATAGGCCCCGTACAAAAGCACAGCCAGGAGGATCAGCGCAAAGCAAACGAGCCGCGCCCAGAACAGGGCCAGCTTTCTCCTGCGGGACGGAATGGGCTTTTGCACTTGATCACCTCAAAACTGTGTGTACAGAAACGCACTGCTGTCAAAGCCTTCGCCGTAGACCCCGAAGACCAGAACAGCCAGGATCAGAAAAATCCAGATGGGCCAGCGGAGGAACAGGGATCGACCAGCCAGACGGTCGTTGAAACGCTTGACATGTTCAGACAGAAGATCCACCGAGAAAAGAACCGCCAGCCCCGCCCCGGCGATGATCCATTCCAGGGGCGGCATCACGGCAGTCCAGGAGGCGGCGAAGGAAGAAAAATCCCAGCCGGAAAAGGTCTGCCGCAGCAGGGTCAGGCTCACAGCCGGGTCAGGCGTAAAGGCGAAATACTGGGCGGGCAGGATCAAAAGCCAGGTACGCAGAACGCGGAGCAGGTTCAGCACCCCTTTTTTGGGCAGTCGCATTTTTTTCCATACTCCGTCCAGCAGCATGGACAAGCCCATCAGGAGCCCAAAGTATCCTCCATAAATCACCGCGTTCCAGTTCAGGCCGTGCCACAGGCCGATGAGCAGGAAAATGAATAAGGTGGCCAAAGCTGTGGGAAAGACACGGCCCGCCTTTTTCCCCAGCAGCCGGGACGCGCCCCGGCCCAGGGCCAGTCCCGCCCGGGAAGCGGTAAGGGGATAGAGCACGTAGGAACGAAACCAGGCTCCCAGGGTGATATGCCAGCGCCGCCAATAATCCGCCACGGACACGGCGAAGAAGGGCCTGCGGAAATTTTCCGGCAGGATCACGCCGATCATCTGGGAAAAGCCCCGCACGATGTCCACGCCTCCGGAAAAATCCGCGTACAGGCGCATCGCGTACAGCCCCGCCCCGCCCAACACGAACCAGCCGGGCAGCGCTTCTCCGGTCAGCAGCGCGGCGGTGACGGGGGCCAGCCGGTCGGCAATAACGAGCTTTTTAAAAAACCCCCACAGCATCCGCTGGAATCCGGCAGCGATGTTTTCCGGCTCCAGGGGATGGCCCTCCGTGAGCTGACCACCCAGCTCCTTCCAGGTGGAAATGGGGCCCTGGGGCAATTGCAGAAAATACCCTACGAACAGGAATACCTTCAGGGGATTCTTCGGCGCTTCCGCCTTGCCCCGGTAAACATCGATCAGAAAGCCCGCCGATTGAAAGGAAAAATAGCTCAGGCCCACAGGAATGACAAGGCCCAGGGCGTCCGGCATAAATTTCAGGAAAGCCATACCGCCCAAAAGTAAAAGCAGCAGCAGGGCGAGCAGCCCTTTTCTTTTCCAGGCCGCCGCGCCTTTACACGCCAGGGCGGCCAGCGCTCTTCCGCCCAGCCAGGAAAGCAGGCACACCAACGCCAGATACACCGCGCCCTGCCAGCCTGACAGGATCACAAACGCGCCGCTGAATATCAGCGGCACCGCCCAGCGCACCCGCAGGGGCAGCGCGTAATACACTGCCGCCATACCCAGGCAGAACAGGATCATTTCAAAGGACAGTATGCTCATCATCGTACATCCGTTTCACATGGAGCCGGTCGGTTTTCCCGCTGCCGGTTTTGGGAAGGGCGGAAAGCCGCATCCAAAGATCCGGCAGCATGTATTTGGGCAGGCGGGTTTTCAGATGGGCTTTCAGGGTTTTTTCCTCCGCCTCCCCCGCCCAGGCACAAAGGATTTTTTCCTTGGCCGGATCATAAACGCAGCAGCCGTCAAGAACGCCTTCCGCCGTCATGAGGGCGGCTTCGATCTCCCCCAGCTCAATGCGGTAGCCGCTGCGCTTGATCTGGCTGTCCCGCCGGCCCAGGAACAGGAGCTCTCCCCGGTCATTGTATTCACCCAGATCGCCGGTGCGGTACATGCGCTGCATGGGAAGAAAAGGATGGACTGTGAACGCCGCCGCTGTTTTTTCGGGGTCCCTGTAATACCCCGGAGAAAGCCCCACGCCGCTGACGCAGATTTCCCCGTCCACCAGGTCGATCCGGGTATTGGCGCAGGGAAAGCCGATGGGCAGGGCATCTGTGTCGGCAAAGTCCCGCTCCACCCGATACCAGGCGCACACGTCGGTAATCTCCGTGGGACCGTACATGTTCACAAAATCTGCGTCCGGAAGCGCTTGCCTCCACAGGTTCAGGGTGCGGCAGGGCATCACCTCGCCGCAGAAAAACACCCGCTTTACATCGGGCAGGCTATGGGATAAAAGCGCTCCGCTGCTTGCCACCGCCGTGAGCGCGGAGGGTACCCAGAAAATGGTGTCTATCTTTTCCAGGCGCAGCTCCTCCAGCAGCTTGCCGGGAAACATGAATAAAGATCTGTTGATCAGAAACACACTGCCCGCCTGGCGCATGGCGCAGTAAATATCCAGTACGGAATTATCAAAATAAAAAGGGGCCTGGCTCCCAAAGCGGCAGCCCACGGGCAGGCTCAGGGCGTCGCATGCCCACTCCACAAAGTCGATCACGCTTTGATGGGTAATGGCCACGCCTTTGGGCGTTCCGGTAGAGCCGCTGGTGAACAGCACGTACAGCAAATCCGTGTCCAAATGATTTTTTCGGCGCTGGAAAAGCAGGGCCGGGTCGGGCGATCCGTCCAGATCGGACAGAGCATACACCGACACTCCATCCGCAATGGCTTCGGCGGTTTGCCGGTATTTGTCCTCACAGAGAATCACGGCAGGGTTCAGCTTTTCCCGGATCAGGCGCATCCGGGCCGGGGGCATGGAAGCGTCCAGGGGCGTATAAAAACAGCCCGCATACACCGCGCCCAGCATGGCTGTGACGCAGGCGGGGCTTTTGTCCATCAGGATAAGCACCGGCGATTGGGCGGGAATGCGGGACGCCAAAAAGGCGCCGACGAACCGGGCTCGGTTCGCGGTTTCCCGCCAGGTCAGGCGATCTCCGTGGGCGTCGTAGGCCGCTTGATCCGGGGCGGACACGGCAGCGGATTCCAGCCATTCCAATACATTTCTGACATTCATCGCGTTTGATAATGATGGGCCAAGGCCAGCATGGCGTCCACACTGTTAAAGTTTTCAGGCTCGATTTCCCCCGCCGGTATATGCGCGGAAAAAAGCTCGTCCAGGACAGCGATGATCTGCGTCAGGTCCAGCGAGTCAATGAGCCCGTCCTCCACCAAAGCGGTTTCGTGAGCAAAGTCCACGTCGTCCCGGATCTCCCGGAGGGCGTTGAGCAGCATTTGCTTTTCATCCATGGCGGTCGCCTCCATGCGGATGCTTTATTGTTTTATGATAATCACTTTATTCCGTTTCGTCAAACGCCCCGCCCCCGATAAAGGGAGCGGGGCGCTAATTCATCAGGCGTTCGCCTTCTTCTTTTTCCTGGCGTTGTGGACGAAGGCCCACACACCCCACAGAACGATCACAGCACCCAGGCCGATGTTGGCGTATTTGAGATAATCGCGCCACACGGCGGGCTTGTAGCCGATGACCTCGGCGTTCATAGCGTTGGAGTTCACGAAGGCGTAGAGCAGGTTCTTGACCGCCTTGCCCAGCACCACGGCGTCGCCGGTATCGGAGGTGTCGGGGTCCATCCACATGGAGGAGGTAAGGGTGGCCAGATCCAGGTCGCCGCCCGCGTAGTACATTTGCTTGGGGATCATGTACTGGGGAATGGTGTTGAAGTCGCAGATCACGAAGCCCCTGAAGCCCCATTCGTTGCGCAGGATCTCCGTCACCAGGCGGAAATCGCCACCCGTCCAGCGGGTGCCGATTCGGTTGAAGGAGGTCATGAGAGCGCGGGTTTCACCCTTCTTCACGGCGTATTCAAAGGGCTTCAAGTAGATTTCGCGCAGGGCCTGTTCGGTGAGCCAGCTCAGGTCGCCGCCGATGGAGCGGTGGGTTTCCTGCTCGTTGGCCACGAAGTGCTTCACGGTCATCAGCACGCCCATGCGCTGAGCGCCCTGGATTTCCGCGGCAGCCATCATACCGGAGAGGAAGGGGTCTTCGGAGAAGTATTCCGAGCAGCGGCCGCCGAAGGGCACGCGGTGGATGTTCACGCCGGGGGCGTAGATGGAGGAGTAGGGCTGGCCGGTGGCCCGGTCGCCGAACACGCCTTCCTCACCCAGGGCTTCGCCCATTTCTTCCATGAGCTCCGCGTTCCAGGTGGAGGCCATGACGGGCTCAGACACATACTGACAGGTGCCGTTCACCTGTTCGCGGTTCAGGAAGCAGGTGAAGCCCGCAGGGCCGTCACCGTGGAGGGTAGCGGGCATGCCGATGTTTTCAATGGGCAGAGTGTGATACGCGCCGTTGTTCAGCAGCGCCAGCACGTCTTCCTCGGAGCAGGCGTCGATGATTTCCTGCCAGCGCTCATCCTCATAATCCACGATGGCGCTGGCCGTGCGCTCGGGGGTTTGGGCGGGCAGCAGATCCCGCAGCTTGGAAACCACGTCGGAGCCGAACCAGGGGATATACTCCTCCTCTTCAAACTCGGTGGGGTTGTTGTGCTCGGTATCCTTGATCTGCTCGTAGAGCTCTTCCGTGCCCGCGTGTTCCTGGGCCCCCTGGGGGGTGGGCCAGGTGCCTTCCCAATCGGCGCGGGAGAGCTTGGTGGACAGCTGCCAATCGCTGTCAAGCACGCCGTCGCGGCCGGTGTAGCGGTTCTCCACAGCTTCGCCGGTCACGGGGTCGGCATCGTACTGGATATCGCTGGCCAGGGTGAGGGCGATTTCGCTCACCGCCTCATGGGCGTTTTTGCTCACAAACAGGGTGTAGTTCCCCGCTTCCAGCTCATAGCCGGCAAAGCCGTTTTCATTGGCGTCGGCATAGTCGTAGCTGGCGGCGGTATAGGGATCAAATTCCAGGGTGACGGTGTCGGTTTCGCCGGGGTTCAGGAGCTTGGTTTTGGCGTAAGCCACCAGCACCTTATGGGACTTTTCAATGCCGCCCTCGGTGTAAGGCGCGGAGGCGTACAGCTGCACCACGTCCTTGCCCGCCACTTTGCCGGTGTTCTTCACTTCCACATCCACGGTGATCACGCCGTCCTGGGTGATTTCGGAAGCAGAGGGGGCTTTCACGGTCCATGCAAAATCAGTGTAGCTCAGGCCGTAGCCGAAGGGGAACACCACGTTCTGCTTGTACCATTCCTCGCCGTCAGTGAAGCCCCGGGTCTCATAATACCGGTAGCCTACGTAGATGCCTTCTTCGTAGTCCACGGAGTAGTACAGGCCGCCATCGTACTTATCGGTGCTGTCGGCGGTAGCGCCGGTGCCGAAGTTCATGAAGGCGGGGTTCTTGGTAAAGTCCGCAGCCCAGGTATCCACCAGATGGCCGGAGGGGTTCACATTTCCGTTCAGGATGTCGCCCAGGGCCAGGATGCCGTTGGAGCCTGTGAAGCCGATCCACAGCGCGCCGTCGATCTTGTCCGCGAAGGCGGCATAGTTTGGATCAGTCAGGAAAGTGGCCTCAAAGGAAGAAGGAATGTTGAACAGCACGATCACATGCTTGAAACCCGCGTCGCACACGGCGGCAAGCAGGTCGCGTTCGTTCTGATCCAGCTCAAGGTAATGGCTGTCGGGAGCCACCGCGCCTTCGGTCTTGCCCTGGTAGCGGGGCAGGTCGAAGCCTTCGCCGCCGATGCGGGTGATGACCACCAGCGCAGCGTCGTTATAATCCTTGTAGCTGTTTTTGACCGCGTCGGTGTATTTGCTCTGAGGCGTTTCGGCGGTGGAAATCATCTGGTTGCCGCCGGAGTCCAGGTCGGAGGAATTGGCTGCTCGGGCAGGGCCGGACTGGCCGTTGTTCTCATAGAACTTTTTCAGGGTGTCGTTGGTTTTGAAGCCTGCTTCGCTCAGGGCGGCGTAGAGGTCTTTGTTATTGCTGGTGTCAAAGCCGCCGGAACCGCTGCCGCCGTAGGAAAGGTTCACGCTGTTCTTGCCGAACACGGAAATCTTCGCGCCCTTTTGAAGCGGCAGGGCAGCGCCTTCGTTTTTCAGCAGCACGAAGCCTTCCTGGGCCAGCCGCACATTGACGGCCTGGGCGTTTGTCAGCGCCTCGTCCTTGCTCTGGGCCTTCAGCGCAGGATACATGGACGCGATGGAATCGTCGTAGATGGGCCTTTGTCCGCCGAAGAACACGTCTAAGAAGCTTCCCAGATAATACGGGGCGTCTTTGTTCAGGGCCAGATAATTCACCACTCCGACCACAATGAGCACCAGCGCGGAGACGATGGCCCACACCTTGACCGCCACGTTCTTATGCTTTTTCTTCGCAGGAACCGCTGTCATGGATTTTGTTCCCTCCTCATGATTTGAAGGAAAGGGCGGGTTTTTCACCCGCCCCTCCCGTTACGGAAATTACTTCTTATAGTTATCCAGGGCGGGTTCGCCGTAATTTTCGTCCCAGGTGACCACGCCGGAGGTTTCGATCTTCAGGTAGTCAGCCAGCGGGGCATGGGCCAGCATGGTGGTGCCGGTATACGCCTGGTTGTTCAGGGTTTCCAGCTTGATCACGTTGGCGCCCTTCTGCAGCGGCACGTTTTCGCCCACGATGAACACCTGGAAGGGAGCGGGATCGGCGGTGAAGGTGGACATATTCATGGGGGGCACGTCGGTGATTTCGATCACGCCGTAGGGCAGGTACTGGCCGTTCACGCTGATGCCGTATTCAGCGGGGGTCAGGTGCAGGCCTTCCATTTCAGCGCTCAGGGAAACGGAGATGCGGGCGTCGCTCACGTCCTCGTCGCAGGCCAGATAGAAGTCGATGGTGTTGCCAAACTGATACATATAGCCCACATACCGGTTGCCGCTGGCGCCGCCGATTTCGCTGGACATGATCATGCCCACTTCGTTGGCCGTGCCGGAGATGGCGGGGCCGGTCTTGCCGGTCAGGTTGGTGTCTTCCGCTTCAAACAGGTATTCCTGCACGCCGGACACAGCCTTGTTCCAGGCGGCCTTGATGGTCACGTCGCCGGAAACGGGGGCGGTGAAATCATAGTCGGAGCCGTCCTCGTTCACCCACTTGTCGAAGGTGTAACCGGCGCGGACGGGGTCTGCCACGGGCTTCGCCACGGGCGCGCCCACTTCCACGGGATAGCTGTACTTGTTCAGCTTCACGCCGTAGAAATCATAGTCGAAGGTCACGTTGGCGTATTCCGCGCCGTCCTTGGTCCACAGGGCATAGAGGGTGGTATCCTCGGTGACGCCGGTTTTGAAATCCCAGGCGGCGGTGAAATCGGGGTTCACATACCAGCCCACCAGGGTGTAGCCGTCCCGGACGGCGGCTTTGTTTTCGGCCTTTTCGCCCTTCACGGTTTCCACCTGCTCGGCAGCGGGCGCGCCATCGTAATTCAGGTCATAGGTGACAGTGAAGGAATTGTTGGCCACGGCCACGGTGAACTTCACGTTCTTGCCGCCCACCTTCATCTGCACGGTCTTGGTGCCGCTGGCCTTCAGACCGGGCTCCTTCACCGTGATGCTAGGCGCGGTCATGGGGATTTCATCGGTGGTTCCATCGGCGTACGTCACCTTGATGGTGCCGCCCTCCAGGGTGAATTCCTCGCCGATCACATAGGCGGTTTTCGTCGGCAGCTGGCCCACTTCGGCCTTGCTGACCTTTTTGCTCTTGTCCACATCGTCCCCGGCCAGCGCGGACGCGCACAGGCTCAGGCACAGAACCGCTGCCAACAGCAGGATCGCAAATTTCTTCATGTATGTTTCCTCCTTTATAATAATTCAACGGAGCGGCTGATTCGCTCAGCCTTCCCCACAAGGCGCGGAGGGGACGGGAACAGAGTTTCTGGGGGAAACCTCACTTTGGAGCCCAAAGAGAGGTTTCCCCCAGACCCCCTTCCGAGAAATGCATAAAAGGGGAACTCAGAAAAAACAGAGGCTCTTCATTTATCGCCTGTTTACCTGATCGCCCCGTGCCCTGGGAGGAAGGGGCCGCCGGGAAAGCCGGCAGCCCCTTCCCTCATGGAATTTTGCTTACTTCACAACCACCAGGAAGGACTGGGTGATGGTGAGCACTTCGCTGGGGCTGAGCCAGATGCCCGCCCCAGCGGAGCAGATGGGCACATTGGCCACCACGGTGATCACGTATTCGCCAGCCTCGGTGGGCGTGCCGGCCACCTTGATGCCGGTGACCACTTCAAAGGGCTTGTTGGTGCGCAGGCCGTGAGCGATGCCGGTGATGGGCTCGGCGGTCAGGCCAGCGGGCAGGTCGCCCTCGATGGAGTAGGTCACTTCAAACTTTTCTTCCGCTTCGGCATAGGGAATGGTGGTGCCGTCGGCGTGGGTCTTTTCTTCGTCGCGCAGGTAATTCTTGCCCTGCTTGCCGTAGTAGTTGGTCACCTGCATGGGAGACCAGCCCCCCATATCCAGGAAGGCCTGGTAAGCGTAGGGTTCGGAATCAATGACCAGCTCGGCGGCAGCATCCTTGTTCAGATTGATGACAGGATATTCGCCCTCGACGCCCTGCTGCAATTCGCCGTTCACCTGGATGGGAGACACCACGTCGATGGTCAGCTTCACGTTCTTGACCGCGATGTAGCCGTCGCATTCCATATCCACCATGACTTCATAGGTGCCCATGGCGGGATAATCGCCGTACACAGCGCTGGGAGAGGGAGAGCCGAATACCTCCACCATTTCGGTGCCGGTCTGGGGATGGTCATAGCTGACCACGAAGCCGCTCACGTCAATGCCGGGGATGGGTTCCTGACCCTCGGCCAGGGTAACGGTGAAGTCGCTGGTATCGGGGCAGGTGATTTCCGCCTGGTTCTTCACGCCATAGTACACGGTGGCATGGAGGGCGTAGGAGGAAGCGAAGTTCTTATACTTATTGGAGTTCACGAAGGACTGCTGCAGGCGCTGCGCGCTCTTGCGCACGTTGTAGTAATGGGTGGGAGAGAGGAACATGTCGTCGCCGTCTTCGGTGGGCACTTTGACCAGGCCCTTGCCGTCGCGGGCGGTAGCGTCCCATTCGCCCAGGGTGAGGTAGGTCTTGAAGGCCGCGTCGCTGCCCATCAGCACGTCGTCGCCGGCGCGCATCATCAGGTCGACGGACACGAAGTCCTTGGCCCAGGCGTCGTCGATGGTGGAGCCATGGAAGCCCCATTCGTCGCGCAGCAGGGTTTCATGAACGGCCCAGTTGTTGGAGTTGACCACGTAGCCCACGCGGTTGAAGGAGGTCATCATGCCGGTGGTGTGGCCATACTTGACCATCCACTCGAAGGAGCGCAGATAGATTTCACGGAACACCTGCTCGGTGGCGAAGGTGCACACGCCGCCGAAGTCGGCGCGGTTGTGCTCCTGCACGTTGGCGAAGAAGTGCTTGGCATAGCAGCCGATACCCTTCTGCTGCACGGCGTCCACGATGATGGAAGCCATCTGGGCGGTGAGGAACGGGTCTTCGGAGTAGTATTCAAACACACGGCCGTTGAAGGGGCTGCGATGGATGTTGGTGCCGGGGCCGCGCCAGGACACAAGGCCCTTGAACAGCGCCTGGTTGCCGTACAGGTCGCCCTGTTCCTTCACCAGCTTCTTATCGAAGGTAGCCGCCGCGATGGGGGTGGACTGCCAGCAGGTGCCGCCGAACTGCACGGGGCCGTCCTGGCCGTCTTCACCGCCCAGCACCAGGCCGGTCAGCTCTTCCCAGGTCAGGCTGTTCATGTATTCGTCCCACTTCTGGGATACTTCGTCGGTAGCGGCGGTAGCCACGCCGTCTTCCACGGTGGGCTCGGTGTACACCAGGCCCGCCACGTCGGCCAGGGTCACGTCGGTGGGCACGCCCTGGGTCCAGCCTTCGGGCACCTCGGACACGTACCAGGGCTGGCCTTCTTCGTCGTTGTAGGGATAGTAGGTTTCTTCAGCGTCCAGCACGGCGGCTTCCCAATCGGCCATCACGCGCTCTTCCTTGGTCTGGGCCTTGGGCTGAGTCAGGCCCTCGCCGCGGGTGATCATATTGTCCAGCAGGTCTGCGCGGGTGGTGTCGAAATCATCCACGAACACGGGCACGATCTCCGCGCCGGTGACCAGGTCGGTCTTGCACAGGATGCCTTCCGCCGCGTTGAACTTGGCTTCCAGCACGCAGTCGTGGCTGTTGCGGCGAGCGGACAGGATGTAATCGCCCGCTTCCAGCTCATAGCCTTCAAAGCCGTTTTCATTAGCGTCGTTCCAGTCGAAGGAAGCCATATCCTGGGCGGTCATGCTCAGGGTAAGGGTTTCGCTTTCGCCGGGCTGCAGCAGGCTGGTCTTACCAAAGTCCACCAGTACCACGTGGGCCTTTTCAATGCCGCCCGCGGTATAGGGGGTGGTGGCGTACAGCTGCACAACGTCCTTGCCGGGCACCTTGCCGGTGTTGGTGACCTTCACGGCCACGCTCAGGCGCTGGTTGGGGGCAGTGATGGCCGCATCGGACGTATTCACCAGTTCCCAATCGAAGGTGGTGTAGCTCAGGCCGAAGCCGAAGGGATACATAACCGCTTCTTTGTACCATTCGTCGCCGCTGCCGGCTTCCTGGGCGTTCATATCGGCGGCCTTGGTTTCATAGTAACGATAGCCGAAATAGATGCCTTCACGGAATTCTACGTCGGAATACACGGAATCGCTGCCGTCGGGATAGGTGAGCCAGGGAGACATGCGCTCGCCGTTTTCATCCTTGACTTGGCTCATATCGCCGAAGTTGGTCCAGGTGGGGTCGTTCTTGAAGTTGGCGTACCACAGATCGGGAGTGTGACCGGAGGGGTTCACCTTGCCGGTGATGATTTCCGCCGCGGCCTTGGTGCCCTGATCGCCCACGCCGCCAACCCACAGGATGGCGTCCACGCCGTATTCGGTTTCCACGGGAGCGTTCAGCTCAGGGATTTCCATGATCATGGAGGAGTTGATCAACACAACGACCTTCTTGAAGTTTTCCTTGGCCATCTTGATGACAGCGTGCTCGTTGTCATCCAGCTGCAGGTAATGGTCGTCGGGGTTGCTGTGGCCTTCCACGTTGTTGGTCTTGGTGTCCATGTTTTCACGGCCGAAGCGGCTGATCACCACGAACGCCACGTCGTCATAGGCCGCGAAGGTGCTGGTGACGGACTTGCTGTAATACTTCATGTCCGCTTCCAGCAGCTTGCCGGAGTCGTTGGCGTCGTTCTGGCCGCCCTGCACGGCGAAGATGCTTTCATATAGCGCCCGGGTCTTGGGGTTGATATGGAAGCCTTCGCTCTCGAAGCCCTCGAACCAGTTCATCTTGTAGCTGGTGCCGCTGGCCGCGCCGGAGCCGCCGCCGGACCGCACGAAGTCCACCGAGCCGATGCCCAGGAAGGTGACTTCGCGCTCGTCAGCCTTCAGAGGCAGCGCGCCGTTTTCGTTCTTGAGCAGCACCTGGCCCTCTTCCACCATCTGCAGGTGGACGCGGTTGCCCGCAGCCAGCGCTTCATCCAGGGTGCTGTAGTCGGTGTAGAAGTGGCCCCGGGCATCCAGCGCGCCGGAGACCGTGCCAGTGGCTTCCACATAGGTGGTGGGCAGCGCTTCCGCCAGGGCGGGCAAGCAGCTGAGCACCATGCAGAGCGCCAGCATCAGAGACAGCAGTTTTTTCATGGGTTGTTCTCTCCTTTTAGATTATTTTCATCCCGTCCTCCCAGGGACGGGGAATGAACGAATGGAAGTGAGAAGCGAAGGGGGATCATTCTTTGGAACACGCCGTCAGCTCAAAAGCGTAAAAATCCAGCGCCCCTTCGCCCAGAAAGCGGAAATACAGGGGCTTCACGCCGTTTTCCAATTTCAGCTTCCCGCTTTGCCAGACGCACCCGCCGGTGGAGGACACGGGAATCTCTGCGGCGATAGCCTTGAAATCCGGGGTATCGCTGACCTGCATGGTCCCCTTGCACTGGCCGCCCACGCTGACCCGCAGGCACTGGGCGCTGCGGATATCGAAATACTTGAACCCCGCCACGGCCCCGTCCCGCATGTTGGCAATGTACTGCACGGCTGAGCGGTCATCGTCCTTTTGATCCTGGGTGAAATAGGGATGGGCTTTCTTATCGAATTTTTTGTCATAGCGGGCGGTGCCCTGCCTGCTCCACAGGTTGCAGGCGATGCGGGCGGGATACTCCCCCACGCCCTTGAGCGGCCCTCCATTGAGCCCGCAGGAGGTAACCTCCGCCTGCAGGAACCTGCCGTTTTCCGTGAGCTTCAGCTTTTCTGCGCAGGCCTGGCGGGAATAGGAATGCTGATTGGTCTGGCGGTGATAGAAAATGTACCATTCGCCGTTCAGGTTCGCCATGCCGCCGTGGGTGTTGCCCAGGTAATTCAGGGCATGGGCTTCATCGGTGTTCCCGTTTAAATACAGATCACCCTGATCCACCAGGGTGCCGCCATACCGGAATCCGCCGTCGGGCCGGTCGCTGACCGCGTAGCAGAGTTCATGGTTGTTGGCGCTGGAATAAACGAACACGTATTTCCCGTCGATCTTCCGGATGGAGGACGCCTCAAAAAACTCGTGGCCTTTGAATTCCTCTGGCGGGCAGTTGCCCTTCCGGGGGAAGAGCAGCTTGGGTTCCTGTGTGATGGTCACCATATCGCTGTCCAGCCCCATCACCACGCCGCCGCTGTTTTTCAGGTTTCGGAACCGGCTCAGAATGGGCGGCACCTTGGTGGCAAACCCGGAATACAGCCACACCCGCCCGTCATCATCAGTGAGCACCCCGGGGTCGAAGGGGAATTCGTCGCCCTTCCGGCTGCCGAATTTGGTGCCGTCCTTGTAATGGACATGTCCCAGGAACTGATATTTGCCATCCGGCGTATCGCACACCGCCACGCCGATGGCACCCATGAAATCAAAAGCATAATACAGATAAAACCTGCCGTCCGGCCCCTGCGTCACATCCGGGGCGAACAGCAGCCGCAGTCCCGTTATGTTCATAGGATCCTGCTTCTTGCTGAAAATCACCGGGGAGCAGCGCCACTGGCTCAAATCGTTCAGCGGTGCGGACCAGCACACATAATCATTCACGCAGAAAATCGGCGCGTTGAATTTATCATGGGAGCCGTACACATACACTCGGTCACCGTATACATGAGGCTCGCCGTCAGGAATGTATTCCCAGGGTGGTAGATAGGGATTGAATACCTGCATAGCCGCGCCTCCTCTTGTCGGAATTGGTTAATCATAATATATTTTAGTTCATTCCCGTTTTCAAGTGCCACAACTTCTTTGGTATGATTGACAACTTTTTTTGCATTTTCGGTAGAACTACAGCCAAAAAAGAAGGCCCCGCTGTGGGGCCGCACGTGTGTATAGAACGCTTCAATCCTTTTTCGGAACCGGCAGCATAATGGAAAGCTTGAAAATGCCCTGGTCGCTTTCCAGCTGGATATCGCCCTCATAGCGCTCAGTGAGCATCCGAATGCTCTGCATCCCGAAACCATGATAATTTTTATCCTCTTTGCTGGTGACGGGCAGGCCGTCGTCAAAGCGGATCTCGCCTTCAAAGAAATTCTCTTCCTCGATAATCAGGCACCCCGCCCGCATCCTCACCGACAGGGAAATGACCCTGCGTTCCGGATCGGCGATCTGGCTCACCGCGTCGATGGCGTTGTCCAGTATATTCCCAAACAGGGCGTACACATCCTCATCCGCCATAAAATCCAGCTGCCGTCCATCCGCGATGCAGGAGAAGGTGATGCTTTTATTCAGGCAGGCCAGGGATTTATTGCTCAGCACCACGTCCAGCGCCGTATTCTCGGACCGCACGGCGGCATCATAAATATTCACCAAACTGCCGATTTCCTTAAGTTCCTTACGATACCCCTTCTCGCCCAGCGCGGCGATCTGATGGCGGATGTCGTGACATTTGATATTGATGGCGTCGTGAATGGCCTTGTCCTGGGCAAAACGCGCCTGTTCGCTGTGGAGCAGCTGGGCCGCGATTTCCGCCCGCACCTTGGAATCGGACTCCCGCAGGTGGCACATACTCACCAGCAACACCAGGAAGGAGGTAACGGCGGAAGTCACCCGGGTATAGTCGATCACCGCCGTGGAAATATCTCCAACCATGGAATAGAGCCACAGATCCATCACAATATTGATCCCCACCACCGCCGCCGCGATCAGCACGGGGATTTTGCTGTCCAGCCGGTCGATGTGGTTGAAGCGCTTGTACTTCCGGTTCCATACGGCCACCCTGCCATAAAGATACAAAGCGGCGATCATAATGATGACCAG
The DNA here is from genome assembly GCA_964624445.1 of uncultured Oscillospiraceae bacterium. Lineage (GTDB taxonomy): Bacteria > Bacillota > Clostridia > Christensenellales > Aristaeellaceae > Aristaeella. Next base: position 28,042 of record CAZUXV010000013.1, read on the forward strand.
AATCACACGATCCAGCCAAACAGGCATATCCATGCGGTTTCGCACCACTTCCCAGCCCCGCTCGCAGGCGTGCTGCAAGCTGTAGCCCACCGTAGCCGCAAACAGTGCGGTGAAAAAATTGACCTTCGCGTAAAACATAGCCGCAAACGCGTTCAACAAAAACAACCCGGTATACTTGATGGTGGAAGCAATCATGATTTGTCTGCCGGTCATGCTGTTAAAATCGGGAGAAAAAACGCTCATCCAAACGCTGATGGCAAGAAAAGAAACAATCAGCCGCAAGGGCCAGCTTTTTCTTTTTTCCATTTGGCTGATCACCAGATAACAGCCCGCCATGACGGATAAAAGAATATGAAAATCATTCTGCAAATAACGAAGAATTTGTTGGCCAATCATGCGCTCACCTCCTTATCCATTGATCCCATACCGGTGAAACTCTGAAAGGAATTCTTTTTTCCGCATCCGGCTGATGTCAAATTCCCTTCCATCCACCATCGCCGTGCTGCCGTTGACCCGCTGCACGCGGCGCAGGTTCACGATGGTTTGGTTATTCAATCGGAAAAAAATTTTCTGCGGCAGGATCTTTTCCACGTCCTTCAGGGTGCCGTAGCTCTTGATAATATCCTGATCCGTTTTATATTGCAGGTGATGCTCAAACACTTCCACATACAGCAGGCTATCCGCCGATATTCGGATGTGATCCGTCCCAATCGTGAGCAGAATCTCCTCCTCCTCTTTTTTGCACCTGCTCAAAGCTTTGGTGAGCTTTAATTCAAGAGAAGGATATGCAAGGGGCTTAAGGATGTAATCCAGCGCATCTACCCCATATCCTTGCACCGCATACTGCGCCAAAGAGGTCAGGAAGATCAGGATCACTGCTTGATCCATTTCCCGCAGCTTGCGCGCCGCCCGCATCCCATCCATGCCGCCCATGCGGATATCCATAAATACAATATCATGCTGACTTTGATAATTCGTTAAAAAAACTTCTGCGCTTTCATACCGCTGGATATTAAAACTGATATTCTTTTCTTGTCCGTAACGATTCAAATAATCCTGTGCGCGCAGATAATCCTGCTCCTCATCTTCCACAATGGCAATCCGGTACACGATTCTTTCCCTCCTTCGTTACCAGAATTCCAGAATAATATGATGAAAAATTTATCATGCTGAGCAACTACCCTACTTGTTTCTATAATATTATATTCAATATAAGTACAATAAGTCAATCGAAGGACGTTCGTATCATTTTCGACTGAATTTTTGTCTACCATTTTGTCTACCAAATGAACATCTTTTTCATGCATTTTTCTATTTATTTTACTTTACGGAGGGCATAAAGAAAACCCCTTGAAGCCTTATACTTCAAGGGGTTCCATTGGCTCCCCAGGTAGGGCTCGAACCTACAACCCTTCGGTTAACAGCCGAATGC
>CAZUXV010000014.1:0-23187 GCA_964624445.1 uncultured Oscillospiraceae bacterium
CTAGTCCCTTTTTTATTGCCACGTCATGAATCTGGATCTGGCTCATCAGGTCGGAGAACTAATCCGGCGCGACTTCCACATAGACGTCGAAGGTGTCGGTGTTGCGTTCGCGGTCCAGGACGATCTGGTAGTTGGGCGTGTAGCCTTCGTTGAGCAGCACGGTCTCGATCTGGCTCGGGAAGACGTTGACGCCGCGGATGATCAGCATATCGTCGCTGCGGCCCATGGGCTTGGCCATGCGCACGTGGGTGCGGCCGCAGGAGCAGGGCGTGCGGTTGAGCACGCACAGGTCCCGGGTGCGGTAGCGCAGGAGCGGGAAGGCTTCCTTGTCCAGGGAGGTGAAGACCAGTTCGCCCACGGAGCCTTCCGGCAGGACCTCGCCCGTATCCGGGTCGATGATCTCAGCGTAGAAATGGTCCTCGTTGATGTGCATGCCCTTCTGCTCTTCGCATTCATAAGCCACCCCGGGGCCGCTGGTTTCGGTAAGGCCGTAGATATCGTAGGCTTTGATGCCCAGGCTCTTTTCGATCTCCTGGCGCATTTCTTCGGTCCAGGGTTCGGCACCGAAGATGCCGGCCTTCAGTTTGTTGTCTTCCGGCCGGAAACCCTGCTCCTTCAGCGCTTCGCCGATGTAGGCGGCGTAGGAGGGGGTGCAGCAGAGAATCGTGGATTCCAGGTCCATCATGAACTGGATCTGGCGCTCGGTATTGCCGGAGGACATGGGCAGGGTCAGGCAGCCTACCTTGTGGGCGCCGTCATGGAGGCCGGATCCGCCGGTGAACAGGCCGTAGCCGTAGCAGACCTGGACCACGTCTTCTTCGGTGCCGCCGGCCGCGACGATGGCGCGGGCTGTGCAGTCGGACCAGAGGTCAAGGTCGTGCTGGGTGTAGAAGGCGACCACGCGCTTGCCGGTGGTGCCGGAGGTGGAATGGATGCGGACGCAGTCCTTCAGGTCCGCACCGAGCATGCCGTAGGGATAGGAATCCCGCAGGTCGGCCTTGCTGAGGAAGGGCAGCTTTTTGATGTCGTCCACGGACTTGATGTCGTCCGGGGTGACGCCCTGCTTTTCCATCAGGTGGCGGTAATAGGGAACGTTGTCCCAAACGTGCTTTACCTGCTTGACGATTTTTTTGTTCTGGATCTCCAGGATCTTCTCGCGCGGGGCGGTTTCGATCTCAGGCTGGAAATATTTCTTCATAAAGCGTTCTCTCCGTTTCTCTAATCAGTGTGATCGATGAGCGGGGCTGAGGTCCGGCCAGCTGATGGATGATTGGTCTGCAATGCAATTGCCATTAGCGGCGAATGGCTCGGCGTTACCAGCGCTGAAGCGCTGACGCCTGCATGGACGATCTGTTACCAGTGCTGAAGCACTGACAGATCTGTCAAAAAAATCCACCGCCTTTTCTCATCTCAAAAGGCGGTGGATGTAAAACGCTGTGTGCGTCTGATCAATCCATCGCTGGCCTGCTAAAGAAGAACACGGTCTTGTATGATTTCATATTATTGAAATCTCCTTTCAGCGGACGGCAGGTGTGCCGTTGCGTTGACTATATGCCCGTTCGGGGCGGATTGTCAACAAGTTTTTTTGTTCTGTGAATGTTTTTCCTGATCCGTGCTTAATCGGCAGATCAAGTTGACATTAAAGGGTGCGGATGATATATTTTTACTGTTATGGGCGCCGCCCCGGGCGGTGCGTACCAGGAGGAAAAGACATGGCTGAGAATTATGTATTGATCACGGATTCCGCTTGCGATATCCTGCCGGAAACCCTGGCGGAGTGGAAGGTGCAGATGATCCCGCTGGCGTTCCTGTTTACGGACACCGGTAAGGAACAGAAGGACCATGAGGAGCCCATCAAGGACTTCTACAAGGCCATGCGCGACGGACGGATCGCGAAGACCTCCTGCGTGAACGAAGACGCGTTTGTCGATGTTTTTACGCCCATTCTGGAGGCGGGAAACGACCTGCTGTACCTGGCCTTCTCCAGCGGCCTGAGCGCCACCTGCGAGAACGGTAAAAAGGTTGCCGCTTCCCTGGCGAAAAAATTCCCGGAGCGGAAGATCCGGGTCATCGACTCCCTGGCGGCTTCCGCGGGGCAGGGCCTGTTTGTGTACCTGGCCGCGAAGAACCGGGATGCCGGCATGACGCTGGAAGAGAATGCGGACGCCCTGGAGAAGGACGTGCTGCATATCTGCCACTGGTTTACGGTGGACGACCTGGTTTACCTTAAACGGGGCGGCCGGGTCAGCGCGGCGACGGCCCTGCTGGGCACGGCGCTGAACGTGAAACCGGTGCTGCACGTGGACAACGAAGGCCACCTGATCAAGATCACCCAGGTGCACGGCCGGAAAAAGTCCATCCGCAGGATGGCGGAGAAGCTGGGCGAGACGATCCTGCCGGACAGCCCGGTGTTCATCTCCCACGGCGACTGCATCGAGGACGCGGAGATGCTGAAAGACATCCTGAAGAAAGAATACGGCAAAGACGTGGACCTGATCACCTATGTGGGTTCCGTCATCGGTGCCCACTCCGGCCCCGGAACCCTGGCGCTGTTCTTCAGAGGAAAAGAGAGATAATGAGGAATTCATAATTCTGCGATCGCTGTTACCAAAGTTCCCATGGAACTTTGACAGCTGTAGCATGGCAACTGTTGCCCAAATCAAAGATTTGGACAGTTGCTCAACAATTCATAATTCATAATTATGATTGGTGAGTAATTCCCATTGAACAGAAAAATAACACCCGGTAAATGGCGGAAAATGTCGTTTACCGGGATTTTTGTTTATGCTATTCTTTGCCCATGGACGGAAACAGACCGTCCGGGAAAGGATGGGAAGAACCATGAAGAAAGGCCTGATTATCATGATCGCAGCCGTCGTGCTGGTGCTGCTCGTTGCATTGACCTGCACCGCTACGGTGCAGACGGGATATACCGGCATCGTGACCACCTTCGGCCGCGTGGAGGACGTGACCCTGGAGGCCGGACTGCACTTTAAGAGCCCGTTCCAGAGCATCGTGTCCATGGACAACCGGGAGCAGAAGAGCACCTTTACCACGGAGGCGTTCTCCAGCGACATCCAGCAGGTGGACATCACCGGCTCCATCAACTACGCGATCAACAAGAGCACGGCCATGAACCTGTTTAAGGAAGTCGGCGTGGACTATTTCAACAAACTGGTTTATCCGCGGATGCTGGAGATCACCAAGGGCGTGTTCAGCAAATACACCGCCGAAAATCTGGTGGCCAACCGGCAGCGCCTGAGCGAAGCGATCCGCGAAGGCCTGCATGAGGAACTGGACGCCTACGGCATCAACGTGATCAGCGTGAGCATCGAGAACCTGGACTTCACCGACGCCTTCACCGACGCGGTTGAAGCAAAACAGGTCGCCGCCCAGAAGAAACTGCAGGCGGAGATCGAGCAGGGCCAGATGACCATGGAAACCCAGCAGCAGGCGGAGCGGAAACGCATCAACGCCGAAGCGGAGGCCAACGTGGCGAAGATCAACGCGGACGCGGACGCCTACGCGCTGCAGGTCCGCAGCGAGGCGGAGGCCGAGGCGAACAAGAAGATCGCCGAGTCCCTGACGGAGAACCTGATCCGGTTCAACGAGGTCAAGAACTGGGACGGCAAGCTGCCCACCTACATGGCGGGCCAGGGCGCGACCACCCTGCCGATCCTGAACCTGGGCGAAGAACCCGAAAAGGCGGAATAAAAAAGAAGGAGGAGCCGATAGGCTCCTCCGCTTTCAGATTCATTTTTCCAGCACCGAGAAGCCGTCGCCGATGGCTTCATGGGCTTCGACAATGATGACGAAGGCGTTTTCGTCCTCCTCCCGGAGGATCCGCTTGAAGGCGGTGATCTCGCTGCGGCTGATGACGCACAGCAGGGTCGGGCGCGCTTCGCCGGTATAGCCGCCGCGGGCGGTGAGCTGGGTTACGCCCCGGTCCATGTCCTTCATGATGCGGGCGGAGATCTCCTGCCAGCGGGCGGAGATGACGAAGCAGGCCTTGTTGGCCGAGAAACCGATGATTACCACGTCCATGACCTTGGCGGAAAGGAAAATGCTGATCAGGGCGTAAAGCGCCTCGGAGATGCCGATCAGGGCGCTGGCGGCCAGGACCACCGCGAAGTCGATGGCGAAGAGGAAAGCCCCGGTGGAGATGAAGGAGAAGTGCTTGTGCACCATCCGGGCGATCATGTCCGATCCGCCGGTGGTGGCGCCGCCGCGCATGATCAGGCCCAGGCCCATGCCCAGCAGCACGCCGCCGTAAAGGGCGCCCAGCATGGGATCGTTGATTACGGGCTGCAGGGGCAGGACGTCGATGAACACGGAGAACAGGACCGTGGCGACCAGACTGCGGAAGGCAAAGATCCGGCCCATGGTTTTGTAGCCGATCAGGAACAGGGGAATGTTCATCACCAGGGACACGGTGCCCACCGGCCATTTCAGCAGGAAATTCAGGATCGTGGCGATACCGGTGATGCCGCCCGGGGCGATCCGGTTAGGCGTCAGGAACAGGGGATAGGCGGCGCCGCCGATCAGCGCACCAAGCAGGATCTGGAGATAGGAGAAGAATCGCTCGGCAGCCGCCGGGTTCTTTCTGACTGCATTGCGAACGGACTGAAACATAAAAAACACCCCCTCCGGGTTATGATCACAGGCTCACTGTATCACAACGGAATGGTGCTGGCAAGAACTTGTGCATCCGCCGCCGGCAGGATATAATGAAGGCAGCAAAAAACGGAGGAAAGATATGAGCAGGGTAAAGATCATCGGGGACCGGAGCGGCCGGATCTGGCCGCTGGTGCTCCGGGCGGCGCAGGAGAGCAGGGAGGCCGGACGCCGGCTGATCCTGTATGTGCCGGAACAGATGACCCTGCAGGCGGAACGGGACCTGATTACGGGCCTGAAACTGCCGGGCCTGCTGGAAATCCGGGTGGTCAGCCCCCGGAAACTGAAACAGCAGGTGCGGGAGCAGACCGGCGCCGGGGCCAGGGGAACCCTGAACGAGATGGGCCGCGCGATGGCGGTCCACCGGGTGATGACGGAAAAGGCGGACAGCCTGCAGTATTACCGGAACATGACGGACCTGCCCGGCGCGGTGAAGCGCGTAGGCGGCGCGCTGGAGGAACTGCGGGAGAGCGAGATCACGCCGGAGGAACTGGGAGATTACGCCGCAGGCGCTCCCACCGGCGCGGAGCGGGCGAAGCTCGCGGACCTGCAGACCGTCTGGAACGGATACCAGGAACTGATCTCAGGACAATTTGACGAGGAAAAGACGGCGTGGACCGACATGGTAAACCGCCTGGAACACAGCGGCATGTGGGACGGGGCGGACCTGCTGGTCTACGGCTTTGACACGGTGCGGCCCGACCTGCGGGAACTGGTCTCCCGGCTGTGCCGGCGGCTGAACAGCGTGAAGGTCTTCCTGACCATGGACGGGGAGAAGGCGCCGGACGGACGGATCTTTATCCAGCAGCGGGAGAGCGTGAGCCGGCTGGAGACCGCCCTGGCGGAGGCCGGCATCAACGCGGAGGAGATCATGCCCCATGGGGAGCGGGCGGACTGCGCGAAGCCCCTGAAGTGGCTGGACAAAAACCTGTTTGCCCTGGATCCGGCTCCCTGGCAGGGTGAAACCGGCGGCGCGGTGACCCTGTACGCCGGGAGCAATCCATGGGATGAGACGGAGATGATCGCCGCGACCCTGCGCGCCTGGCGGGCGGAAGGCATTCCCTGGAGCCGGATGGCCGTGGCGCTGCCCTCCGGCGCGGCGAACGAAGGCACCCTGCGGGCGGGCCTGAAGATCAACGGGATTCCCTTCGTCTGGCAGGGAAAGGACAAGGCGGCGGACCATCCGGTCTGCCGGATGCTGCTGGGCGCCCTGGGCATCCTCGGCGACGGATATGATACGGACCGGGTCATCACGGTGGCCCGGAGCGGATACTGCACGCTGACGGCGGAAGAGGGCCTGGTTCTGGAGGACTATGCCCGGGCCCACGGGATCGCGGACCGGCGCTGGCAGCGGCCCTTCACGGCGGGGCAGAACGCGGCGGAAGCCGAAACCCTCCGGGAAAAACTGCTCGCCCCGATCGAGCTGCTGCGGGCGGAACTGAAGGAAGCGAAGAACGCCGCGGCCTCGGTGGAGGCGGTGGTGCGCTTCCTGGAAAGGGAAAAGGTGTGGGAAGCCCTGCAGGCGGAGGAAGAGATCCTGCTGGCGCATGAAATGTACCGGGAGGCGGTGATCAACCGCCAGATCTGGAAGCTGATCACGGACCTGCTGGAACAGCTGTGGACGCTGCTGGGTGGGCGCCGGGCAGCGATCCGGGACCTGGAGCACATGCTGGAAAGCGCGCTGGCGGCCGCGGAACTGGCGGCCCTGCCGGAACAGGAGAGCGGCGTGGTCATCGGCGAGGTCGGCCACCTGCTGGCCGGGCAGATCGACGCGCTGATCCTGCCCCGGGCCCAGGACGGCATGCTGACGGCGCCGGAGAGCGGATGGCTCACGGACCCGGAACGCCGGAAACTGGAGGAGGCCACCGGCAAACAGATCGGCATCAGCCGGGAGACCGGCTGTCTGATCCGCAAATACGACTTTTACCGGACGCTGACCCTGCCGCTGAAAAAGCTCATGGTCAGCTGGAGCCTGCGCTCGGAGGACGGCGGCGCGCTGCAGCCGGACGGCCTGATCGCCCGGCTGAAGGAACTCTTCCCGGACGTGAAGGAACAGGGCGGCATGCAGGAGAACGGCCGGCGGACGGAACCCGTGACGCCGCAGGCGGCGCTGGACGGCGCCGGGGCGTGGCTGCGGGACCTGAAGGACGGCAGCGACCTGCCCCCGGCATGGAAGGCCGCGCTGGTGAACCTGCTGCACGACAGGCACTACGGCGGGACCGCCCGGCAGATCCTGAAGCGGATCCTGCCGGAGGAAGAGGAGCGGAAACTGGAGGAAGCCACCGCACGGAGGCTGTTCATGACCGACCGGCTGTCCATCAGCCGGCTGGAGCAGTTTGCCTCCTGTCCATATCGCCACTTCATCGATTACGGCCTGCGGCCTGTGAAGCAGGAGAAATTCGAATATGAGAGCAGCGACGCGGGAACCTTCTTCCACGCGGCGCTGGAACGGTATATGAACCGGGCCGGGGCGGACGCGGCCTGGCCGGATTTCACGCCGGAGATGGTGGACGGTTATATGGACGCGGTCTGCGCGGAGCTGACGGAGGAATGGAACGACAGCCCGCTGCGGGACGACGCCGTAGGCGAGTGGATCGGCGAAGGCTATCTGCGCCGGGTACACCGGGCGGCCCGGGTGCTGACCCGCTTTGCCGCCAACAGCGATTTCCGGACCGTTGCGACGGAGCTGTCCTTCGGCGAGGCGGAGGGCCTGCCGCCCATCATGATGACCCTGGCCGACGGCAGCAAAGCCGCCATCCGGGGCAAGATCGACCGGATCGATACCTGGGAAAACGGGGAAGGCGTGTGGCTGCGCATTGTGGATAACAAGAGCAGCGGCAAGAAGCCGGATCCCGCCCGGATGGCCACCGGGGAACAGCTGCAGCTGATGATCTACCTGAAGGCGGCGGCGGACAGCATGCCGAACGCCCGGATCGCCGGGGCGATGTTCTTCCCCGTGACCGACCAGGAGGTCGAGACCGCCGAGGACGACCCGGGAAAGATCGAGGCGGACCGGCTGAACACCTCGCGCATGAAAGGCATCGTGACCGCCCGGGAGGACGTGCTCCGGGCCATGGACCGGGATATCCGGCCCTATTCCCTGGACAAGGTGCTCAACAAGGACGGCTCCGTGAGCAAGGGCGCGCCCTGGGCCATGGAAGAGGGAAAGATCCGGGGACTGATGGACGCCGCGGTGGAGAAGGCCGGGGAACTGTGCGGGCGGATGCGCGCCGGCGAGATCGAGGCTTCCCCCGGGGAGGACCACACCGGCTCCGTGTGCCGCTACTGCGAATACCGGGCGGTCTGCCGCGCGGGAACGCAGAAAGGCCGGGAGCGGGACGGGGAGATCACCTATCAGGACATCGCGGGGAAAAACACGTTGCGCGATGGCAAAAAATAGCGTATAATCGTCTCAGAGAAAACCCCATAAAAGGAGGCTGATTCCCATGATACAGGTAATTGCAGGCAAAAAGGGCTCCGGCAAAACGAAGCGGCTGATTGACCTGACCAATACCACTGCCCGTGACGCGGTTCACGATGTGATTTTCCTGGACGACGACAACCGTTACATGTTCGACGTTGACCACAAGGTCCGCTTTATCAACGCCGAAGATTATCATATTCACAACGCCGATATGTTTATCGGTTTCCTGTGCGGAATCCTTTCCTCGAACTTCGACGTCGGCACGGTTTTCATCGATGCGTTCCTGAAGCTGTGCAGGACCGAGCTGGCCGATACGGAACCGATCATGAAGGTGCTGGCGGAGCTGGGCGCGAAGCACGATGTGGACTTCGTCCTGAGCCTGAGCGCCGATCCGGAAGAGATCCCGGTGTTCCTCAAGCAGTATATGATCTGACTGGACGGCAAATGACCTGAAGAGGCGGCGGAACATCCCCGGCGCCTCTTTTCTTCAAGGCGGACGCCTATTCTGAAACCGGAGTGTGATCTATTCGTGTCTTTCTTTTCCACCCGCGGTGAAAGCTGCGTAACAGCCAGCCAGGCGATCCTGTACGGCCTGGCGCCGGACGGCGGACTGTATGTGCCCGCCATGTTCCCGACGGTCCCGATGCAGCGGATTTCTTCCTTCTGCGAATGGGACTACGCCACCCGCGCCGTTTCCATCCTGAAGCGCTACCTGGAAGACTTCTCCATCCCGGAGATCGAGAACGCGGTCCGGGCCGCCTATTCGGCGGACCGTTTTGACACGCCCGAAATCGCCCCGGTGAAGCAGCTGGACGACAACACCTGGGTGCTGGAATTGTTCCACGGGCCCACGCTGGCCTTCAAGGACATGGCGCTGCAGCTGCTGCCGCACCTGGTCCGCATGTCCGCGCAGAAAAACGGCGAAAACCGGGAAATCAGCATTCTGGTGGCCACCAGCGGGGATACCGGCAAGGCGGCACTGGAAGGATTCAGAGACGTTTCCGGGACCAGCTGCACGGTGTTCTATCCGCTGGACGGCGTCAGCGACGTGCAGAAGCTGCAGATGGTGACCACCGGCGGCAGCAATACCCACGTGATCGCCGTGGAAGGAAACTTTGACGACGCCCAGACCGGCGTGAAGGAGCTGTTTGCTTCCGAAGCATTCCGGGCGCAGATGGCGGAGCGGGGCAAGGTGCTCTCCTCGGCCAACTCCATCAACTTCGGCCGGCTGGTGCCGCAGATCGTCTATTACTTCACCGCCTATGCGGACCTGATCAACAAGCGCGCCATTGCGCCCGGGGATCCGGTGAACTTCTGTGTTCCCACGGGCAACTTCGGCGATATCCTGGCCGGCTATTATGCCCGGAACATGGGTCTGCCGGTGAACAAGCTGATCTGCGCCAGCAACCGGAACAACGTCCTTTCCGACTTCTTTGCCACAGGCATCTATTCCACCCACCGGACCTTCTTCAAGACCATGAGTCCCAGCATGGACATCCTGGTGTCCTCCAACTTGGAGCGGCTGCTGTATGAAGCCTCCGACCGGGACGGCGAGCTGGTGAAGACCTGGATGGAACAGCTGAAGAGCAGCGGAAGCTATTCCATCGGCGAACAGCGCTGGAGCTGGATGCTGGATACGTTCTGGGGCGACTGCGCCGACGACCGGAACACCGTGTCGGAGATCCGCCGCCGTTTCCAGGAGGACCACTACCTGATGGATCCCCATACGGCGGTGGGCGGCCATGTGCTGCGCCAGTACCGGATGAAGACCAACGACCCGACGCCCACGGTGCTGCTGGCTACGGCGAGCCCCTACAAATTTGCGGCGGACGTACTGCGCGGCGTAGCCGGCATGGACGCGGCGGAAGGCAAGGACGCCTTCGCCTGCAGCGAAGAGCTGGAGAAGCTGACCGGCGTGCCGATGCCCGCGCAGGTGCGCGCCCTGCGGGACCTGCCCGTCAGGCATCAGGCGGTGTGCAAACGCGACGCCATGGGCGAAGCGGTGCTGGACGCGTTTAATGCATAATTTTGCGATCGCTGTTACCAAAGCTCCTTCAGAGCTTTGACAGCTGTAGCATGGCAGTTGTTACCCAAATCAAAGATTTGGACAACTGCTCAACAATTCATAATGATGTTAACTTGGATAAACAGTATTATCTCCGTAATTGTGATTTACCACAGTTCCGGAGATAATTTTTTCTTTTCAAACGCTTTTGTATATGATAAAATAACCTTTGGATTTGTTCCAAGAGGGGCAAAATCCGGAAAGGCGTGATCCAAGTGACCGCAGCAGAGCGGCTGATGGACCAGTTCCGCACGGGATCCCATACGGCCGTGGCGGTGCATGATCCGTCCAATATGTTCTACCTGACTGAAGGCTATACCGGCGAAGGCGTGGTCTATCTTTCCGAGCATAGCCGCGTGATCATCACGGACTTCCGCTATACAGAACAGGCGGAACGCCAGGCTCCCGGTTTCCGGGTGGAGATGATCTCCAAAGGCCGGGGCCACAGCAAGGTTATCGCCGAGCTGGCCCATGCGGAAGGCATCACCGAGCTGCGGGCCGAGACCAACTATCTTTCCGTGGACGATTTCGAGGCCCTGCGCGGCGCGGTGGGAGAGGAAATCTCCTGCGTTCCGCTGAACAAGGCGCCCCAGAAACTGCGGGAGGTCAAGAGCCCCGCGGAGGTCGTGGCGATCCGCAAGGCCTGCGATATCACGTCCGAAGCCTTTGACGCGATCCTGCCGAAGATCGAGCCCGGCATGACCGAGAAGGAACTGCAGATCGAGCTGGATTTCACCATGTACCGCCTGGGCGCGGACGAGCTGGCCTTCGATACGATCATCGCCTCCGGCGAGAACGGCAGCCTGCCCCACGCGATCCCCGGACACCGCACGCTGAAGATGGGCGATATGATCACCATGGACTTCGGCGCGAAGGTCGGCAAATACTGCAGCGACATGACCCGCACGGTGGCCCTGGGCCAGCCGTCGGACGAGATGCGCAAGGTCTATGAGACCGTCCTGCGAGCCCAGTCGATGTGCGAGGACGCCCTTATGGCCGGGAAGACCGGCGCGGAGATCGACAAGCTCGCCCGGGACTATATCGACGCCCGGGGATATGCCGGACGCTTCGGCCACGGGCTGGGACACTCCGTGGGCATCGACATCCACGAGAACCCGAACCTGAACCCGAATGCCGCGGATGTCCTGAAGCCCGGCGTCGTAATCACCGTGGAACCCGGCATCTACCTGCCCGGCGTGGGCGGCGTCCGGATCGAGAACACCTGCCTGGTAAAGGAAAACGGCTGCGTGCCGCTGACAACGGCGGACAAGCAGCTCATCATCCTGTAAATATATTGGGACCCCAGAAAGAACGAACGGAGGAATGACACAATGATTACCGCTGGCGATTTCAAAAAGGGCATTACGATTGAATGGGACGGAGGCGTCTGGAACATCGTTGACTTCCAGCACGTGAAACCCGGCAAGGGCGCGGCTTTCGTCCGCACCAAGATCAAGAATGTGATGACCGGCGCGGTCGTTGAACGCAGCTTCAACCCCACCGACAAGATGCCCAAGGCCATCATCGAGACCAAGGAAATGCAGTACGTCTACAACGACGGCGACCTGTACTACTTCATGGACGTGGAAACCTATGAGCAGCTGCCGCTGAGCAAGGACCAGGTCGAAGACGCGATCCCCTTCGTGAAGGAAGGCACCAACGTGACCGTGCGCTTCTTCAAGGGCAACGCCTTCTCCGTCGAAGCGCCCAACTTCGTGGTGCTCGAGGTGACCGACACCGAACCCGGTTTCGCCGGCGATACCGCTTCCAACACCTACAAGCCCGCGACGCTGGAAACCGGCTTCACCCTGCAGGTGCCGCTGTTCATCAACACCGGCGACAAGATCCAGATCGATACCCGCAGCGGCGAATACCTCAAGCGCGCCTGACGAACCAAAAGCGAAGACAGAGCGGGTGCGACGATCGCAAATGTGGAGGAATGACACATGAGCAGACTGACGGACAGGATCAGTTATCTTCAGGGTCTGGCGGAAGGCATGAAGCTGAACCCGGACAAGGATTCCCACAAGCTTATCCTCGGCATCCTGGAAGTGCTGGGCGAGGTGGGCGAGAGCTTTGAAGCCCTGGCGGAATCCCACGGCGAACTGAGCGACTATGTCGAGAGCATCGACGAGGATCTGGCCGATCTGGAAGCCGATCTGTACGACGACGAGGACGAAGACCTGGCCGAGGATGAGGACGGGACCTTCGAAGGATCCATCGAGTATGAGTGCCCCCACTGCGGCACCACCGTCGAGATCGATCCGGACGAGGTGGACTTTGACGAGGACGCCCTCTGTCCCCAGTGCGGCAAGGAACTGTTCCCGGAACTGCCGGAGGAAGGCCTTGACGGCAAACCCGAAGAAGAGGAATGACCGTTTTCGGATCAATAAGGACTGCATTCACGCAGTCCTTTTTCTGTTGCCTGTGCATGGTTAAATGGTGTATACTCTTGTACCGAAAGAAGGGAAGCAGATGTCAGATCAGAAGAAGACCGTGCGGCCCAAGAAAAGGCGCCGCGCCGTCAGCATCAGCCGGGTCATGGCCCTCACGTTCCTGGGGATCATTGTGTTCGGCGCACTGCTTTTGATGCTGCCTGTGTCTTCCCGCGGCGGGCGGAGCGCGGACCCCGTGACCGCTTTGTTCACAGCCACCTCGGCCACCTGCGTAACGGGCCTGGTGCTGGCGGATACCTGGAGCCGGTGGAGCAATTTCGGCCAGGCGGTGATCCTGGCGATGATCCAGGTCGGCGGCCTGGGCTTCATGTCCGCGGCATCCCTGGCTTATTTCAGCTTCAGGCGGCGGATCTCCATCCGCCAGCAGCTGGTGATGGCGGAAGCCATCGGGGCTGACATGGACGAAGTGGTGGACCACCAGAAGAACCTGCTGATCCGCGCCTTCGCCATTGAGGGCATCGGCGCCCTGATCCTGACGGTACGCTTCCTGTTTGAATATCCCGTCCACCTTGCGCTGAAGCTGGGCGTGTTCCATTCCGTTTCCGCCTTCTGTAACGCAGGCTTTGACGTGCTGGGATTTATTAAGCCCGGCGCCAGCCTGATCGTCTATCAGAAGGACCCGGTCATCTGTCTGACGCTGAGCGTGCTGGTCATCCTCGGCGGCCTGGGCTTCCTGGTGTGGGACGAACTGTGGAAGGAACGGAAGACGCCGAAGACCTGGAGCGTTTATACGAAGCTGGTACTGATTACCACCGGTTCGCTGCTGCTGGCCGGAACGGTGCTGACCCTGCTCCTGGAGTGGGGGAATCCCTCCACCCTGGGACCCATGACCGTGCCCCAGAAGTTTCTGGCGGCCTTTTTCCAGTCCATGACCCTGCGTACCGCCGGGTTCGCGGGGGTGGACCAGGGCCTGCTGACTCCCGCGGGCAAGGCGGTGTCGATCTTCATGATGCTGATCGGCGGGTCTTCCGGCTCCACGGCCGGCGGCCTGAAGACGGTGACCTTCGTGGTGCTGCTGATGTTCATGTGGAACCGGATGCGGGGCCGCCGCACCGTGAGCGTGTTCCACCGTACGATTTCCGACGACCATGTGCTCAACGCCATCACGATCTTCATGCTCATGGTATTCCTCGCCTTCGCCGGCGCGGCGGTGATCTGCGCCACGTCGCCGGTGGGCTTTGCGGACAGCCTGTTTGAAACGGTGTCCGCCCTGGGCACGGTGGGCCTGACAGCCGGCGCCACACCCCGTCTGAGCCTGGTGAGCAAATTCATGATCATCCTGTTCATGTACTTCGGAAGGGTTGGCCTGCTGACGATCAGCATGGGATTCCTGCGGGACAAGCCATCCGGGGAGAAATACAGATACGCGAATACCGATCTGCTGATCGGATAACAGGAGGGAACGTCTGATGAAGTCCTATGTTGTGATCGGTCTGGGCCGTTTCGGCGCGGAGCTGGCGACCCGGCTCTATGCCTGCGGGGAAGAGGTCATGGTCATTGATACGAACGAGCAGCTGATCGATAAGATCGCCGACCGGGTAACCCGCGCCGTCGCGGCGGACGCCCGGGACGCGGACGTGCTGAAGAAGCTGGGCGTGGAGAACTTCGACCGCGCCATCGTCGCCGTGGGTTCCGATCTGGCGGCTTCCGCCCTGATCACCATGCACCTGAAGAGTCTGAACGTTCCTTATATCATGTGCAAAGCTCATGATGATACCTACAAGAGCATCCTGGAGAAACTGGGTGCGGACAAGGTGGTCATCCCGGAGCGGGAAGTCGCGGACAAGCTGGCCCTGGGCCTGACCCATGCCGGCGTGATGGAATACATCGAGCTGAGCCAGGAATTCGGCATCGTGGAGATGGAACCGATTTCCGCCTGGGTGGGGAAGACCATCCGCGAACTGGAACTGCGCAACACCTACGGCGTCAACGTAATCGCCGTCCGGAGCCAGGAGGATACGATCAAAATCCCGCCGGATATCGATACACCCATTCCCGCGGATGTGGTGATGGTCATGCTGGGCAAGTATGAAATGTTTGAAAATCTGAAGAGGAAATGAGTATGGCCAGACCTATCCTTTGGATTGTGATTCCCTGTTATAACGAGGAGCAGGTGCTGCCGCTGACCGCGCCCATGTTCCTGCAGAAGCTGCGGGATCTGGCGGCCCGCGGGCAGATCAGCGAAAACAGCCGCGTGCTGTTTGTCAACGACGGGTCTGCGGACCGGACCTGGGAGATTATCCGGGAGCTGTCGGAAAAGGATGAGCACTTCATCGGCATCTGCCAGAGCCGGAACCGGGGCCATCAGAACGCGGTGCTGGCCGGCCTGATGGAAGCCAAGGACCGCTGCGACATCACAATCTCCATCGACTGCGACGGCCAGGATGATATCAACGCCATGGACCGGATGGTGGAGGAATATCTGAAGGGCGCGGAGGTCGTCTACGGCGTCCGGGCAAAGCGGGATACGGATTCCTTCTTCAAGCGTTTCACCGCCGAAAGCTTCTATAAACTGCTCCGGGGGCTGGGGGCCGAGGTGGTCTACAACCACGCGGACTACCGCCTGATCTCCGCGAAGGTGCTGCAGCACTTCGCCGACTTTGAGGAAGTGAATATCTACCTGCGGGGCATGGTGCCGCTGGTGGGCTTCAAAAGCGCCACCGTTTCCTACGACCGGGCGGAACGCCTGGCCGGAAAGAGCCATTATCCCCTGCGGAAAATGCTGGCCCTGGCCTTCAACGGCATCACCAGCCTGTCCGTGAAGCCCATTACCCTGATCACCACCTTCGGGATCGGCTTCAGCCTGATCGGCCTGATCCTCATGATCTGGGCCGTGGTAGAGGCCATCCTGGGCAACACCGTGGCCGGCTGGGCGTCCACGGTCTGCATTGTCTGCCTGCTGGGCGGCATCCAGCTGATCAGCCTGGGCATTCTGGGCCAGTATATCGGCAAGACCTATCTGGAGACAAAGCGCCGTCCCCGTTACATCATTTCCGCCCGGACCTGGGAGACGGAGGACCGGCACTGGCTGGAGGACGATTTCTCCGATCCGGCGGACAAAACTTGCAAACCCGGGAAGCCTTGATTTTACTGGAATCGTTACCGATAAGCGCGTCAATATCGGACATCCAAAAAACAATATAAAAACAATTTAGTCCGAAACATAATGAAATACAGACTTTCCGGTCTGTATTTTGCCATTCTGACTGAAAAAAACGGTTTTCGACTTGCTTTTTGGGCGTCGGAGCCCTATAATCAAATTTGTAGTAGAATACCCATGTTGGAAATGATTTCCAGACGCATGGGTATAGTTAGCGTTTCACATTTTTCAGAGCAGAAACCGAAGGGTAAATCAGAGGGGAGAAATACTCATGAAAAAGAACCTTCAGCTGATCCTGTCCCTGCTTTGCATCCTCGCGCTGGCGTTCGGCATCACGGCCGCGGCGGCGGAAGAGATGGAAGCCCGTGTCATCACGGTCGTATGGGATGACGGCGACAACTATGACGGCCTTCGCGGAGACGTCACGGCGAAGCTGGGCGACCAGTCCGTCACCCTGACGGCGGCGAACGGCTGGACCGGCGCGGTCGAAGTCCCGGTCGGAACAGATGCCAGCTGGTCGATTGATACGCCGACAGGCTATGTCCTTGCCATTCAGAAAACAGAAAACGGGATCACCACGGTGAAATACAACCGCCTTGTTCCCGATACGGTCGACGTACAAGCCCAGATTAAATGGGAAGATAACAACAACGCCAAAGAGATCCGCCCGAAGACCGTGCAGATCGTGCTGTACGCGGACGGCCAGCCCTACGGTGAACCTCAGTCCGGCAACGCCGCGGTGAAATGGACGGGCCTGCCCTCCCGGAATCCCGGCAAGACCGAGAATATCAAATACACCGTGAAGGCCCTGAAGGATCCGGACGGCTATACCAGCGTTGTTTCCGGCAACACCGTGACCTTCACGCTGAATACCGTCAACGTGACCGTGAACGCCACGATTGCCGGCGCGCCCGCCGGTGCGGATTTGAGCAGCCTGCGCCTGGTTGTGGACGGCCCCGATCCCACGATGCCCAAAACGCTGACCTGGGCGGACGTGGCGGGCGGCTATCAGCTGGCGAACGTACTGCCCGGCGCTTACCTGGTCCGTGATCTCAACGCCGACACCCTGGTGGAAGGCTATGTCATGGACAAGGACAACAGCAAGGTCTGCGACGCCGCCTATATAAAGGAAGGCACCGGCACCCTGAGCTGGAAATATACCTATAAAGAGCCGACTCCCTATGAAGAGGAGGCAGGCTACGACAAGGAAGAATACGAAGACTACGATCCCACGGCCAACGAGAAGAACCTGAGCTTTGAGATCCTGGGACCGGACGGCCGGATGCCCATGACGGTCACCTATGCCCAGTTCACCGAAGGCAAGTATGAGCTGCCGGACCTGGAGCCCGGTGTCTACACCGTGGTGGAACGGAACGCTGAGAAACTGGTGAAGTACTATGTGCTGACCAGCGACAGCAAGACCGCCCTGAAGCTGACGGTCAAGCCGAACGAAACCGCGACGGCCACGCTGTTCAACCAGTATGTTCCCGCCACGACGCCCGAACCCGACGCCGAGTTTGTGGACATCCCGGTCACCAAGACCTGGAGCGACAACAACAACAAGGACGGAAACCGTCCGGAGAGCATCACTGTGCGGCTGTACGCCGACGGCGTGGAAGTGGACAGCCATGTGGTTACAGCTGCGGAAAACTGGAGCTTCACCTTCACCGAGCGGCCCCGCTACAAGGAAGACAACAAGACCGAAATCGTCTATTCCGTCAATGAAGACGCCGTTCCGATGTACACCTCCGAAATCAACGGCTACAACCTCGTCAACCACTATCTCCCCGAAACGACGAGCAGCACCGTTGTCAAGGTCTGGGACGACAACAACAATGCGCTGAAGCACCGGCCTGCCAGCATCGTCATGACGCTGACGGTGAACGGCGAAAAAGTCACTTCCGTGACCCTGAACAACGAGAACAGCTGGACCGCCACCGTGAACGACCTGCCCACGCAGGTGAACGGCCAAAAGGCGACCTACGAATGGAAGGAACAGCAGGTTCTCGGCTATAGGCTGAGGGAAGCGACCGAAGCCGGCAGCACCTGGACCTTTACCAATGTGTCGACTGAGACGCCCACCACGGGCACACCCAAGGGTGTTACCAAGACCCACAAGGGAATCACGGAAGAGCTTGAAGACTATGATACGCCGCTGGGCGTCAACGTGATGATCAACCATGTGGGCGACTGCTTCGACTGATCACCGGGGCAGACATGATCTATGCACCGGAGCAGCCGGTGCCTGAAGGATAGGATAGAACCATTGGATGGAATATGAAGGAAGGATCTGATTGACATGAACAAACTGCAAAAGCTCCTGTGCCTGCTCCTTTCCCTGCTTCTCCTGGCCTCCGCGCCACTGACGGCGCTAGCGGAAGGCGAAGAACCCGCCGAAGCGGATGAAGCCGCTGTGGCGGAGGGACAGGAAGAAGTAACATTCCCGGAAGAACTGATCGTCGGACATCCCACGGTCACCAAGGGCGACTTCTTTACCGAGCTGTTCGGCAACGACACGGCGGATATCGACGTCCGCGCCCTGATCCACGGCTACAACCTGGTCAACTGGGACCAGAACCAGGGTACTTATGTGATCGACCCCAGCGTCGTGAAAGAGTACCGGGTTGAGGTGGATGAAGACGGCAACAAGATCTTCGAGCTCCTGCTGTGGGACGACCTGATGTATTCCGACGGCAGCCCCATCACGGCATGGGACTATGCGTTCTCCATCCTGCTGATGATGAGCCCCGAAGTCGAAGCCATCGGCGGTAAGATCTACCGTGCCCAGCACCTCCTGGGCTATGACGAGTACATCAAGACCCGCAAAAAGATCCTGAACGGCGAACAGCTGATCTTCGGTGACGGCGAAGACGCAGACACCTTCTCCCTGGGCGGCGTGGAAGTGCACAGCGATCATGAAATCTGGATCACCCTGGACCATGAGTTCCTGCCTTACTTCTTTGAGACCGGCCTTCTGATGACCGTTCCGTACCCGATCGATGTTATCGCTCCCGGGTGCAAGGTCTACATGGAAGAAGGCGGCGGCATCTATATCGGCAACGCGGACAACGAGGGAAAAGAAGCGGATAACAACCTGAGCTTCACGAACCCCGTGTTCACGCCCGAACTGCTGCAGACGACCATCCTGGATCCGGAAACCGGCTACAACTCCCATCCCTCCAAAGTCTCCGGACCTTACACGATGGTTTCGTGGGATGCCGAGACCGGCGACGGCCACTATGAAATCAACCCCTATTTCAAGGGCGCGTGGATGCAGAACAACCTGCCCGGCCCGGACTATTCCGGCCCCGTCCACTACATCCAGGTCATGGGCGACGACGGCGAACCGATGCTGACCGCCACCGGCGATGAGCTCTGGCTGGTGAAGCCCACCATTGAAAAGATCAAGTTCGTTGTGGCGGACAACGAGACCCTGATCCAGCAGCTGATCGACGGCGACCTGCATCTGGTGAACAAGGTGACATACGGTCCCACCATCAAGGAAGGCCTGGACAAGGGCGTCGCCCGCCAGCAGTATCCGCGTATCGGTCTCGCTTTCCTGACCTTCACTTACGACTGGCCCACCGTCCATGAGAAGGAAGTTCGCCAGGCCATCGCCTGGTGCATGGACCGTGACCTGATGACCAGCCATTACTGCGGTTACGCCAACGAGAACACCGGCGCCATCAACAGCCTGGGCACCCGCGTGGACGGTTACTTCGGAATCGAGCAGTGGGAATACAAGCTGGTGAACGGCCAGCTCGGCGGATTCCCGGTCAACATCGTGGAGCAGTTCATCCCTGTGTCCGACGATCCCGAAGAGGAAAAAGCCAACAAGGAAAAGCGCGAAGAACTGGTCAATAAGTATAAGTACTTCTATGTCCACGAGGAAGACTATGAGAAGGCCGTCGCAGCCTGGGAAGTGCTGACTGACGGCTGGAACACCGGCATTACCGATTACACTGTGGACCTGAAAAAGGCCGAGCATCTGCTTGAAAGCAACGGCTGGACCCTGAACAAGGACGGCGAGCCCTATCAGAAGGGTGTGGACGAATACCGCTGCAAGAAGATGGAAGACGGCACCCTTGTTGAACTGAATCTGACGATGATGTATCCGGAAGGCAACCGCATGGCGGACATCATGCAGAACGACGTCCGCACCGAAAGCGATCCGGCGCCGTATCCGGCACTTCGTGACGACAAGCAGCCCGATCCGGACGCCACCACCTTCGTGGGCAACCTGGCAGCGGTCGGTATCAAACTGACCCTGGTGCCCGAGAAGATGGAAGACCTGCTGAAGTCCTACTACCGCCAGACCGAACGCACCACCGACATGATCTATCTGGCGACGAACTTCCACGTCATCGTGGACCCGTCCATCACCTATTCCACGGACGACACCCTGAACCACGAGATCTGGAACAACACCTACTCCGACGACGAGGATCTGTTCTACCGCGCCAAGAGCATGCGGGAGACCGAGCCCGGAGATATCTTCTCCTACGTCGGCAAGTGGATTTCCTTCCAGGAACGCTACAACGAAGTCCTGCCCACCATCCCGGTCTATTCCAACATCTACTTCGACTTCCTGAACGAGAACCTCCAGAACTACTACATCACCGGCCAGGTCACCTGGTCTCAGGCGATCCTGCCTGCCTACTTCGCGCTGGAAGACTATGACGCCGCCAGCCGCCAGGCAGCCCTGGAAGATACGGAAGAAGCCGGAGACGAAGATTTTGAAGACTTCGAATGATGAGATCTGATCCTGCCGGGCGCTGCAAAGCGCCCGGTTTTTTCAAGGAGAGAAAATGCATAAGATCCTTTGCTCCACCGGCGCCCTGATCGGCCGGCCAAACGGCCGGGATTACCGCCTGCTGAAACAGTTCTGCCCGCGGCTGGACTGCGACGGCTTTGAATTCATCCTCTACACCACCTGGTACGACCAGATCGACGCCCTGACGGCTTTTCTCAAAAACCTCAGGCTGAACATCCCCGTCATGCACTGCGAAAAGACCATGGTGGAGCACATCACCCGGGGCGGGGAAGAGGAACTGAAAGAAGCCTTCCGCAAGTTTGAAATCAACTGTACGCTTGCCAACGTCCTCGGCGCGGAAAAGATGGTCCTGCACCTGTGGAACGGTGAGATTTCCGATTCCCGCTTTGAGAACAACCTCAACGCCTGGCCGGAGCTGAACAGGCGGGCGAAGGACCACGGCCTGACTCTGCTGACGGAGAACGTGGTCTGCCGGAAAGACCCCATGTCCCACTGGGTGGAACTGTACAAGGCATATCCGGAGATCAAATTCGTCTTTGACACCAAAATGGCGGATTTCCATAATCAGCTGGACCTGCTGTACGATCCCCGTTATGACTGGCTCTGGAAGGAGAACCACATCCTTCACTACCATGTGAACGACTTCGGCGGAAGCTATATGGACTGGAGCAATCTGAAGGTCCTTCAGCTGGGAAAGGGCCACATTGACTTTGACCGGTTTTTCCGCTTCATCAAAGAAACAAACTACCGGGGCGACTTCACCTTCGAAGGCACCGGCTTCGACCAGACCGGTGAGGTGAACCTGCAGAACCTCAACGACCAGTTTGTCCTGGCCCGGAAATACCTGTCACAATAAACACATTTGTCATTTCGACCGAAGCTGAAGGCGAAGTGGAGAAATCTCCCCGCCGCAGTGATAACGAGGGAAAGGAGCCCGTTATGTTATTTGGAACCCTGGAAGCAGGCGGCACCAAGATGGTGCTCTCTATCGGAAACGAGCGGAACGAACTGCTCGAACAGACCGTCATCCCCACAGAAATGCCTGATAAGACGATCCCGGCCATGGCTGCCTGGTTTAAAGACAGGCATATCACCGCCCTGGGGATCGGCACCTTCGGCCCGGTGGACCTGAGCCCAGGGTCCCCGACCTACGGCTGGATCACCAAGACGCCCAAGCCCGGCTGGCAGGACAAGCCCCTGCTCCCGCCCTTGCGGGATGCGTTGGGCGTACCTGCGAAGATCGATACGGACGTGAACGCCGCCGCCCTGGCGGAATGGCAGCTGGGCGCCGCCAAGGGTCTGAACAGCTGCCTCTACGTCACGGTGGGCACCGGCATCGGCGCGGGCGTTGTGGCTGAAGGAAAGCTGGTCCACGGCCTCCTGCACCCGGAACTGGGCCATATGCTGCTCCGGCAGGAACCGGAGGATCCCGCCTCCGCCGGTTTCTGCCCCTATCACCAAGGTTGCCTGGAAGGCTTGGCATCCGGCCCGGCCATGGAGAAACGGTGGGGAACCAAAGCTCAGTATCTTCCCCCCGACCATGAAGCCTGGGGCCTGGAAGCAGCTTACCTGGCCCAGATGTGCATGAAC
Organism: uncultured Oscillospiraceae bacterium; assembly: GCA_964624445.1. Lineage (GTDB taxonomy): Bacteria > Bacillota > Clostridia > Christensenellales > Aristaeellaceae > Aristaeella. The sequence goes on from CAZUXV010000014.1 coordinate 22,084, forward strand.
GCCGTCTGTGCCTTCTCCCCGGAGAAGATTATCCTCGGGGGCGGTGTGATGCAGCAGAAGCATCTCTTCCCCCTGATCCGACAGAAGACAAAAGATCTCCTGAACGGCTATATCCATGTCAGGGAAATCACGGAACGGATCGATACATATATCGTGGAACCCGGCCTCGGCACAAAGAGCGGTGCCACCGGCGCCCTCCTCCTTGCCAGGGAAGCATATAACACCTTTCCCTGATATTCCCGTCAACCCTTCCAAACATAGAAAAAACAACTGGCAATCTGTGAAAAACTGAGAAGATGCGGAAATACAAAAAATGTCCGCATCTTTTTTTGTTTTGTTCCTTAGGACTATTTCATATATAGACTTTTTGGGATTTTATGCAACAGAAATGACAAAAATTGTTGCCAGAAACACCAAAAACACCCTAAAACTGGCCTGAAAACGGCCGAAACCGATACCAGTTCAATGTTTATAGGGCTTAGAGCCGAATCAGACCGGTTACACATGGGTGTTACATGGCACAAAATAGTGGAATATGGCAAATCATGGTACCAGATTTTCAAGTTTTGACAAAATGAGAGAGATTACACCCGAGTGCGATCAGAGCCAAATAAATGACAAAACAGTTACACATAACAAAACGACAATAAATAATAAGTAATATCATAAAATATACTCCAAAGAGCTTGAATTAAAAGGATGTACGGGTTCAAAAAGGCAAATTGATTGGATTTTCGCAAAAAACGCTGAAAAGGCTTGCAATCCTTTTTTTTATGTGGTAAGATTTCGGTGGATTCGTATACCCATTTTGAAGTCGGAAAAAACATCCGAAGATCCTCAAATGTAACTTTCATGTAACGGGGAAGGGGAAAAGAATCCGAAAACAGATTTCACCAGGACGACGAAAAGAGGGGTAAAACATGATGAAGCAGTTCAAAAAGGTGCTCTCCATCCTGTGCGCGATCGCTTTGCTGGTTACCAGCCTGACCCTCGCGCTGGCTGAAGAACCTGCAGAGCAGCCTGTGGTTGAAGAACCCGCGGTTGAAGAGCCCGTGGTTGAAGAACCCGTGGTTGAAGAACCCGTGGTTGAAGAACCCGTGGTTG
>CAZUXV010000014.1:23287-28454 GCA_964624445.1 uncultured Oscillospiraceae bacterium
CCCGTGGTTGAAGAACCCGTGGTTGAAGAACCCGTGGTTGAAGAACCCGTGGTTGAAGAGCCCGTGGTCGAAGAACCCGTGGTCGAAGAACCCGTGGTCGAAGAACCCGTGGTCGAAGAACCTGCTTCTGAAGAAAAAGAGGAAGTTCCCGCTGAAGGCGAGGAGGATGGAGAAGAAGCCCCTGCCGAAGAAGAAGCTTCCGATAATACTGATGCAGAAGATGAAGAGGAAGACGACGGTCTCGTGCCCCTCGAGGATAACGAAGGCTATGTCGATCAGGAAGTCATCGAAGAGAATACGCCTGCCATCACGGACGAACTGAAGGGCCTGCGCAACGCCGATCTGTTCGTCGGTCAGGCGCTGAGCGATTATCTCCGTTTCGGCGATGAGCTGACCGTCACCCTGAGAGGCTGCGACGCCTCCACGATTGAGCTTCAGCTCTACATTCCCGTCGGTGCCTCCATTAATACGAAAGTGGACGGAAAAGCCGTCAGCTTTACCCCGGCTGACTGCGATGATTCTTCCCTGAATCTTTACACCTACGAGCTGACCAACGCGGCCGGCCGTACCCATGAGATCGTCCTGACTTCATATGATGATGCTCCCTTCCAGCTGGCCGCTGTTGTCATGCAGGTTGAGGAAATCGTAGAAGAGACTCCGGTCCAGGAAGAAGAGACTCCCGCTGCGGAAGAAAACAATGAAGCCCCCGCTGCAGAAGATAATAACGAAACCCCTGTTGAAGAAATCAACGAAGCGTCCGCCGAAGGTTCCGTTAACGATACCCCCGCTGACGACGCCCAGAGCGAGCTTCCCGAAGAAACTCCCGCTCCCACCATCCAGGTTTCCGTGAAGACTTACGAAGCCCTGAAGGTGGGCCGCAGCATCAGCGATTCCCTGGTCGCCGGCCAGAAGGCCAGGATCCAGGTGAAGTGCGGCAAGACCCCCTATGTGACCCTGACCCTGAGCGCCAATCCTGATGATGTGATCGTGACCATCGACGGCGAAGCCACTGAGTTCACCACCGCCGGAAACGGCATCTATACCTGCGACCTGGACGAAGTTGCCTTCCGCAAGTTTGCCGTGGTCGTCCTGGCCAAGCAGGATCTGGACTTTACCCTGAGCGCTTCCGCACGTCAGGTTGAAGGTGCTGAAATCGACGAAGCCGAAGAAGACGAAGATACCGAAGAAGAATCTGAAGACATTATTAATAAGGAAGAAATTGCTGAAGAAGTGACCGAGGAATTCGCAGAGGAAACCGAAGAGGAAGATTCGGCAGAAGAATCCACTGAGGAATCTGAGAAAGAAGTCTCTGAAGAAGTGGCTGAGGAACCCACCGAAGAAACTGAAGAAGAAAGCGAAACCTCCGAAGAAGGAGAAGAGACTGAAGACGAAGAAGATAATACGGAAGAAGAAACTGAAGAAGCTACTCCGGCATACGTTAAGGTGATCGTGACCGCCGAAGACGGTGCGAACCTCTATGCTGAAGCGAATAAGGAAGCTGAAGTCATCGGCCATCTGGGCGCCGGTGAAGAAGCCCTGGTTATCCTCAATGAAGAAGGCACCTGGGCACAGATTTACAGCGAAGATGAAGAAGCTGCTGTGCTGTATATCTCCATGGAAGATGTTGAAATCGCAGCAGAAGAAGAAACAGAGGAAGGCGAACAGCTGTCCGATGAGCAGCTGATCGAGCTGGGCTACCGCAAAGTTCAGATCCTGAACCAGAACGGCACCGATATTTACGACAGCACCGAGGAAGAAGCTGTCGTGATCGGTCATGCTGACTTCGAATCCGAGCTGTGGATCAAGGATCTCGAAGAGACCGACGGCTGGGCCGTGATCTTCTCCAAGGAAGGCGCTCAGCAGTTTGTAAAGCTAGCTGAAATCGAGAAGCAGCCTCTGACTGATGAAGAAATCGAAGCCCTGGGCTATTGCAAGGTCCAAATTCTGAATGGTGATGGTGTTGATCTCTACGACAGCACTGAAGAAGATGCCAATGTGATTGAGCACATTGACTTCGAAAGCGAGCTCTGGATTAAAGAAGTGGAAGCCGAAGGTTGGGCTGAAATATATAGTGAAGAAGGAATCCAAAAGTACGTCAAGATCGAAGACGTTGATAAACTGACGGATGAGCAGATGCTTGAGATGGGATATATTAAAGTATACGTTGCTTATGAGATTGGTGCGAATGTATACGCAACTCCCATTGCTGCAAAAGAAAATGAAGAACCTGAAATCCCGGTTGATCATCTGGATGCAAATGTTGAACTGTGGGTGAAGCTGATCGAAGAAGCTGATCGTGCTCTGATCTATGATAAGGATGAAGAGGCCCCTGCCCGGTATATCAGCCTGGTAGATATCATTGCCATCTTAAAGCCGGAAGGAACGGATGAACTGCCGGTCAGAAGTATTAAAGCTACGACATCACTTGAAGGCGTTGAATTGGTATACTACGGAACTCCTGTGTATCTGGAAGCAACATTGGAGAATTTCCTTTCAGATGATGCCTATACGATCCAGTGGAAGTATAGCCCGGATAACGGTGAAACTTATTATGACATAGAAGATGCCAACGAACTTCAGTATGAATACATTGTTGATGCTGAAAACCTGGAGTATTGCTGGAAGATTGTGATAACATTGCTCCCAAGAGAATAATCGATAATGGTCACTAATAAATCAACAATCGATCAGTACTCTGTGATATAGAGAGGGGTAGCAACCATGGCATATAGTAAGAAAAGGATTATATCGTTCTTCCTGGCGTTCTTGATGGCTTTGAACGTCTTGATGCCGACCGCATCTTTTGCGAGTGATATAGAAACAGATGTTGGCAATCCTCCGACGAGAGGTGCAGAATACACTGTATCCGTGGATCTGAAGAATGCAAACGGATCTGATGCACAATTAGATCTAAGAGAGAGAGATTATCATTTGTATTTATGCCTCAAAACAACCGATGCTGATGGTAATCCACAGTATAAATACTACATCTCTCCTGAAAATGTTTTGGCCGTAAATGGTGTCTACACCAGTCAACCACTGAATCCGTCATCAAGCTTTACGGATTATGATGGGACGTCTCTGACAGAAGCGTTTAATATCGGTGAAGCGGAAATTGTTGCACTAGGATTGGTTGAGGTTGAGGGTGATATCAAGCCGCTGAATATCATTAACGATACTGCAATAGGTTATGATGTCCATCCTGATTCTGACAAACGAAAGCTTCAGAATAAAGCCGCTGTTAAGAGCAAGCGTATTTTTGTTAACGAGACAGCGACATCCGATATTGCCGACGACCATACGTTAGCATTAACGTCATACGATGCAGCGCTAGAACCCAGTGGTGTTTTGCAGGGTGATGCTACAGAGTATGGTATTATTGCGACAGAACTTAAGCAATATGATCATACAGAAACTAATTTTGCTGTAAAAAAGTTTTACATGGACCCCAGTAAAAGTATAGAAATTGATGGGAACGGAACAAATGCAATTCCATTCTATGTTGGTCAAATCGAAGAAAATTGCCATATCTGGATTGGTGAGAGAAATAAGGTTGATTGTGATATTTATGTCAATCCAGATCAGAATGAAATTGGAGAGCCGAGCGAAAATAAATGGATTAAATATGATACAACCAAAGAGTTAAAGAAAAAAATAAAACCTATTTCCAAATCACAAGATGATATTAACGGTTATGTCCAAACAATGATAACTAATGGTACAAACAAATCTGCAAGTTTAGCTAGTGCCAACAAAGTAACCGTTAAGCCGACAGCGCGTCAATACGGTGAAGTGCTGGATTTTACAGATTTACCTGATGGGATTACTGTCTATGTGGATTGTTCAGATATAAAGAATGTTTTTACAACAGAAGCGGGTTGGAAAATAAAGAGAAAAGAAAACCAGTATATTGTTTTCAACATTCCAGGAACAGAAAGCAGAACGATTTACAAGTTCACAATGACTGTTATCAAAGAAGATGGTACAGTACTTGCCAATAACTTGGAAAGCGATACTTTTGCTGTAGATAGTAATCCTACTGGGAATAAGAAGGTTGATGACTATATTCTGCAGCATGTTGCATTTAACTTTTATCAATTAACTGGTACATTAAATATTAAAACTGCAGCAGGTTTATTCCTTGCCCCGCTTGCAGAAAAAGTAACACAAGCGGGTGGCGCAGGCGCAGGTGCAGGATGGATTTTGACCGGGGGAATTGTCGAATCGAATGCTGAATGGCATTTCTATAATCATCGCAGAACATATCATGCTCAGGCAGAAGAGGGACTTCAGGTAAAAAAAGTTCTTCTCGACGGAACAACACAAGTTACAGATGATCCCACTGTTTTTAAATTCTATCTGTATGCATCAAATGCGAGAAGGACACTTGGAATACTGAAAGACAAAGCTGAAGGTAAAGCAGGACAAACTATCAACTTTGGTCAAATAAGGTATTCAGAATTGGACTTTGAAAGACAAGGCCTAAAGAAAGATTTCTATTATATAATTAAAGAAGAAACAGATAATGCAAACGAAGATATAGAGTATGATACAAAAGATATATGGATAAAAATTAGTGCGCATTATAAAAATGTAAATAAGATAGAGATAGAAAACATTGAAGTATATAACGATGTAACAAAAAAATGGGAAAAGAAAGGGGACCATACAACTGAAAAGCTATTAGTAGGACAGTTTAATAATACTGTAAAACAAAAGCTTGGCGGGTTGAAAATTAAGAAGAACGTTACATTTAATGGCCAGGCAACTCAATCAGATAAACTTAACGGAACATATACATTTGTTGTTGAAAGTGGAGAGGGCGTTACTCCGATTACAACAAAAACAGTAACACTTTATATCAAAAATGGTAGTGTAAATGCAGCGACTATCGATGCGGTTAAAGCAGATATAGAAGAAGATGGCACAGTAATTGTTCCTGACCTACCTGCAGGACAATACACAGTTACTGAAGATGAAAAAGCAAAGGACCATCCTAAGGGAGTAACTCTTTTGAGCGTACAAGGATCTCCTGTTAGTGTGGTTGCAGGAAATATAACAGGGATCAATACAGTTGTATTTACGAATAATGCAGCGACTGCGACAACGACATTCGGCGGAACGAAGGCGATCGAGAACCGTGAGTTCAAGGACGGCGACAGCTGGA
>CAZUXV010000015.1:0-28003 GCA_964624445.1 uncultured Oscillospiraceae bacterium
GCCGGCGCAACAGGCACCGGAAAGACCGTATCCCTGAAGGTCCTGGCGGAAGGCTTTTCTGATATGGGCGTGCCGGTGTTCCTCAGCGACATCAAGAGCGACCTGAGCGGCATGGTCATGAACGGCACCGCGAGTGAAGCCATCGACAAGCGGCTGGACAAATGCGGCGTGCCGAAGGATGAATTCAAATATACTTCCTATCCCACAGAATACTGGGATGTATACGGGGAACAGGGCATTCCGATCCGGGCGACGGTGGAGGACATGGGTCCGCTGCTGATGAGCCGGATGCTGAGCCTGAACGAGACCCAGAGCGGCGTGATGAACATCGCCTTCCGGGTGGCGGCCCGGGAACAGATGCCGCTGGAGCACCTGCAGGACCTGAAGAACCTGCTGATCCACGTGGGCGAGAACGCAAAGGAATACACCCTGGAATACGGCAATGTTTCCGCGGCCAGCGTGGGCGCTATCCAGCGGGCCGTGGGCGTGCTGGAGGACCAGGGCGGAAATGTGTTCTTCCGGGAGCCGGCCATCGACATCAACGACTGGATCCAGGTGAACCCGGCCGACGGCAGAGGCAAGATCAACATCCTGTGCGCGGACCGGCTGTTCAACAATCCCACGATGTATTCCACGTTCCTGCTGTGGATGCTGACGAAACTCTATGACCTGCTGCCGGAGCGCGGAGACGCGGAGAAGCCGAAAGTCGTATTCTTCTTCGACGAAGCGCACCTGCTGTTCAATAACTGCAGCCGCCCCCTGATGGAAAAGATCGAGCAGGTGGTCCGGCTGGTCCGGTCCAAGGGCGTGGGCGTGTACTTCATCACCCAGAGCCCGGCGGACATCCCGATGTCGATCCTCGGCCAGCTGGGCAACCGGATCCAGCATGCCCTGCGGGCATACACCCCGCTGGATCAGAAGGCCGTGAAGGTCGCCGCACAGACGTTCCGGACGAATCCGTCCTTTGATACCGAAGAAGCCATCACCACCCTGAAAACAGGCGAGGCGCTGGTTTCATTCCTGGATGAGCACGGAGCTCCGGGCGTAGTGGAGCGGGCCACGATTTTACCCCCGCAAAGTTATATGGGCGCGATCAGCCAGGAAGTCCGCCGGATGGTCATCGACGCCAGCCCGCTGAAGAGCAGGTACGCCGACGAACCGACCCCCGCAGACGATCCCGGAACTCAGGAACAGCCGACACCGCCGGCACCGCCGACACCACCACAGGTGCAGGGAATGGATCCACAGCGGTTTAAGCTGATAAACGGCCAGTGGTACTATTTCTGAGGTGCGGCGCAAAGCTGATCTTCCATTGTCACTGTTTACTCAACGACCCCTGTACGGCGCGGGGAGAGAGCGCCGCAGAGAAAGATGGCAACATTCAAGGTATTCGATCCTACCACCGGTCAGTATGTTGAAAAAGAAGTTGAAGGTATGACCGCTGCCGCGGAAGCCGTTCAGGAAGCGGCTGCCCCCGTGGTCGAAGCAGTCCAGCAGGCTGCCGCGCCCGTGGTTGAAGCCGTGCAGCAGGCTGCGGCCCCCGTGGTCGAAGCGGTGCAACAGGGCGGCGCTCCCGTTGTGGAAGCGGTACAGCAGGCTGCTCAGCCGGTCGTTCAGGCCGTGCAGCAGGCGGCCCAGCCCGTCGTGCAGGCTGTACAGCAGGCCGCTCAGCCCGTTGTTCAGGCTGTGCAGCAGGCGGTTCCCACCATTCAGGTGCAGCCCCAGACTCAGAAGATGCCCGTGATGGTCCTGGACCAGGCGACCGGCCAGTATGTGCAGCAGATGGTCGACATGGTGCTGGATCCCGCCACCGGCAATTATGTACCCGCTCCTGTCGCCGCGGATCCCAAGGCGCTGGAAGCCCAGCAGAAGGCCGCTGCCGCTGCCGCCAAGGAAGCGGAACGCAAGGCCCGCGAGCAGGAAGCCGCGGAACGCCGTGCCCGTAACGACCAGCTGCGTGAAGAAGCTGCCGAACGCGCCCGCCGCAACGACTCCGTTGCCGGCCGCGTAAAGAATACCGCGATCAGCTCCGCAACCCGGACGATCGTGAACGGCCTGATCAAGGATGCCGGTAAGTTCCTGAAGGGCCTGTTCGGCGGAAAGAAGTGATGCGGATGTGTCCAAATCTTTGATTTGGGAAACACATCCCATGCTACAGGAGCCCGCAAACCGGAGCTGAAAGCGAACGGTGAGCGGCTGCGACGATCGCAGCCGAGCCACATAAAGAATTAGGAGGATAAGAAATCATGAAAAAGTTACTGGACGAGTTTAAAGCATTTGCATTCAAAGGCAATGTTGTTGACCTGGCTGTCGCCGTGATCCTGGGCGGCGCGTTTGGCAAGGTCGTCACCGCTGTGGTGGAGATCTTCCTGAACCCCATCCTCGAGAGCCTGCCCAAGACCCCCGAAGGCGGAACCGGTTTCGTCGGCTCCCTGATCTCCTTCGCGGCTGTGGTTGTTGAGTTCCTGCTGACCGCCCTGATCCTCTTCGCGATCATCAAGGCGATGAACAAGGCCAAGGATCTGAAAAAGAAGGAAGAAGCGCCTGCCGAGCCTACCACCAAGGTCTGCCCCTTCTGCCAGAGCGAGATCAGCATCAAGGCGACCCGCTGCCCGAATTGCACCAGCGAGCTGAAAGATTAATTCATCGTTTAGGATTCATAATTCATCATTATGGATTATGAACAAAGAGTGGAGACTGGACATCAAAGCTCCACTCTTTGCTTCTGACTGAATAAATGAGAAAGAGAGAACAAAATCATGAACAAGATTCTGGTTGAAACTTCCGCACGCCATGTGCATGTGACCAAAGAAGACCTGGAAACGCTGTTCGGCGCCGGACATGAGCTGACCGTGAAGAGCTGGCTGAGCCAGCCCGGACAGTTCGCCAGCGAGGAGCAGGTGGACATCGTCGGTCCCAAGAACACGCTGAAGCGCGTCCGCATCCTCGGGCCCGTCCGTCCCGCCACCCAGGTTGAGCTTTCCCTGACCGACGCCCGTTCCATCGGCGTGACCGCTCCCGTGCGGGAGTCCGGCGACATCGCCGGTTCCGGCGCCTGCAAGCTGGTCGGCCCCGCGGGTGAGGTTGAGGTCGCTGAGGGCGTCATCGCCGCGAAGCGCCACATCCACATGACTCCTGCTGACGCCGAGAACTACGGTGTGAAGGACAAGGACGTCGTTTCCGTGAAGGTGGAGACTGACGGGCGCGCCCTGACTTTCGGAGACGTGGTGGTCCGTGTGAGCGAGAAATTCTCCCTGGCGATGCATATCGACACGGATGAGAGCAACGCCGCCTGCGCCGTGAACGGCACGATGGGTGAACTCATTAAATAATTCATAATTAAGAATTCATAATTCATAATTATATTTTGTTGTTCTGTATAAAGCCTGGATCCGGCAACTGACAATTGTGAATTGTGAATTGATATCCGGGTTTTCTGTGTTGACAAACACTGAAAATCCGGATATTATATCTCCCGCAACTGAATACCTTATCACGAGTGACCGAGGGACGGGCCCGATGACGTCACGGCAACCGGCGAAAGCAAGGTGCCAAATCCCGCAGCGTGCACACCCCGCAGGGAAGCGCTGACAGATAAGGACGGTCACAAAGATCGAATCCCGCCTGGTATGTGTGCTTGCCAGGCGGATTATTTTTGCGGTGAAAAGGAGGAACCACAATGAGTCATTATTTCTTCACATCCGAGTCTGTTACGGAAGGCCATCCCGATAAGATCTGCGACCAGATTTCCGACGCGATCCTGGACGCGATTCTCGAAAAAGATCCGATGGGCCGCGTTGCGTGCGAGACCACCGCATCCACGGGTCTTGTCCATATCATGGGCGAGATCTCCACAGAATGCTATGTGGATATTCCGCGGATCGCGCGGGAAGTGATCCGGGATATCGGGTACGACAGGGCCAAGTACGGCTTTGACTGCGATACCTGCGGGATCATTACCAACATCGACGAGCAGTCCGCCGATATCGCAATGGGCGTGGACAAGTCCCTGGAAGCAAAGGACGCGGGAAGCACGGAGGACGATAACGGCGCAGGCGACCAGGGAATGATGTTCGGCTATGCATGCGACGAAACACCTGAACTGATGCCGCTGCCGATCTCCCTGGCCCACAAACTGGCCAGACAGCTGGCCGGAATCCGAAAAGCCGAAAAAGTGGACTACCTGCGCCCGGACGGAAAGACCCAGGTTACCATCGAATATGACGAAGAACGCAGGCCGGTGCGCGTGGATACGATTGTCATTTCCACACAGCATGCGCCGGAAGCTTCCCTGGAGCACATCCGCAAGGACATGATCGAGCTGGTGATCAAGCCCATCGTTCCGGCGGATCTCCTGGACGACAAAACCAAGATCTACGTCAATCCTACCGGCCGGTTTGTGATCGGCGGGCCGCAGGGCGACTCCGGACTGACCGGCCGCAAGATCATCGTCGATACCTACGGCGGCAGCGCGCCCCACGGCGGCGGCGCTTTCTCCGGAAAGGACCCGACGAAGGTGGACCGGAGCGCGGCCTACGCCGCCCGCCATGCGGCGAAGAACGTGGTGGCCGCCGGACTGGCGAAGCGCTGCCAGATCCAGCTGGCCTACGCCATCGGCGTGGCTGAGCCCGTGAGCGTGCTGGTTGAAACCTTCGGCACGGGAACCGTGAGCGATGAAAAGCTGAGCGAGGCGGTGAGCAAGGTGTTTGATTTCCGGCCGTCCGCGATCATTAAGCGGCTGAACCTTCGCCGGCCGATCTACAGGCAGACGGCGGCGTACGGGCATTTCGGACGCACGGATGTGGATCTGCCCTGGGAACATGTAGACTTTGTTGAAAAGCTGAAGGAGTATGTGAAATAAGGGATCTCTCTTCCGCTGGACGCAGCGCTCGCTGTCACGGTATCCCGATTTGGGGACCGTTCGCACTTGTGTCCTCGTGCAGGAGTTCTAAGCTCTGACTTCCTTAGCAGTCGTCAGTCGCTAAGAACTCGCACTGCGGATGTCGCCCAAATCGGGAATCCCGGCCGCGCTCGCTCAGCGACAGGTTGGGCAATTGTGCTAAAGAAAACGCCCGACCACAGGATATTGTGGGAGGAAGAGAGAGGACCTGACAGCCCTAAAAACCTTAGTAAAAAAGGCTTGACAAGGGTTTGCTGATTCTGATATATTTATTGGGCTGTCCGTTCTTTACCGGGACAGCCTGAGATGAGGATCCCCGCAGGATCCACAAAAAGAGTTTCAATCTGTGAGGAGTGTTGACCATGTTCCGTACATACCAGCCCAAGAAACGCCAGCGCAGCAAGGTGCATGGCTTCCGTGCCCGGATGGCGACCAAGAACGGCCGCCGGGTTCTGGCTGCTCGCCGTCGCCGCGGCCGCAAAGAGCTGACGGTGTAATACCGCCGTAAAGCCGAATTCTGTATGACTGTGGATGAGGCCCGCCCGTGAAAGATGGGCGGGCTTTTCCTCATAAAGGGATGATTCCGCGGAAAGCGGAAGGAAAGTGAATGGAAAGACGTTATCGGCTGAAGAAAAACAGGGCGTTCCAGTATGTCTACCGCAGAGGACATTCGGTCGCCTGCCGTAATCTGGTCATGCTCTTTGCCCCGAGCAAAGAGCTGAAGGTCGGGTTTTCCGTCAGCAAGAAAACAGGCAACGCCGTGGTCCGGAACAAGATCAAGCGCCGCCTGCGGGAATGCTTCCGGCCCTATCTGGGGGGCGTGAAAACCGGCTTGTACGTTATCGTCGCCAGGACTTCAGCCGCAGAGGCCGCCTTCGAAGACCTGAGGAAAGATGTGCGCTACCTGCTGAAAAAGCAGGACGCGCTGCTGAAACATGCCTCAGAGGAAGGGAACCGCGCCGAATGAAACGATTCCTGCTTTTCCTGATCCGTTTTTACAAACGGGAATTAAGCCCGCGCAAGCGCAAGCCGACCTGCCGGTATATCCCCACCTGTTCCGAATACGCCCTGACGGCCATCGAGCGGTACGGCGCATGGAAAGGCGGACGACTGGCCGCGTGGAGACTGCTGCGCTGCAACCCCTTCAGCAAGGGGGGCTATGACCCCGTACCGGAGGATCCCTGCACTACATTAAGGAGGGAATAACCCGGAATGAATGAGTTTCTTTTCAACATCCTGGCCTGGATCCAAAGCTGGGTCGGGAGCTGGGGATGGGCGATGGTGGTGTTCACCATCATGGTCCGTCTGGTGCTGACACCGCTGGACGTCAAGAGCCGCGTGAGCATGCGGAAGACCCAGAAACTAGCGCCCAAACAGCAGGCGCTGCAGAAGAAGTACGCCAACGACAAGGAAAAGCTGAACGCCAAGATGGCGGAGCTCTATAAAAAAGAGCATATCAACCCGCTGAGCAGCTGCCTGCCGCTGCTGCTGACCTGGCCGATCCTGATCGCCGTGTTCGGCGCGATGCGCATGGTTGCCAACCGGGAACTGCTGATGCAGCTTGGCCAGATCCTGAACAACGAAGTACCTACGCTGGAAAAATGGTTCTGGATCAAAAACCTGTGGATGCCCGACAGCTTTTTTGCCGCATCCCTGCCGGACCTGAACACGCTGCGGGTGATCCCCACGGAACAGTGGACGGAATGGTTCAGCAAACTGGACCAGAACAATCTGCCGATCCTGATCAAGGACCTGGGACTGACGGTGGAAAGCTTCAGTAAAGAGAACCTGGCGGTGACGATCGACCAGATTATGACGGCTATGCAGCAGAACGCCGCCTATGTGGAGGCTGTTGCGGTTAAACCCGGCTGGACGTTTAACCTGCTGATTACCAAATTCTCGCTGATCAACTCCTACAACGGCTGGCTGCTCCTGCCCATCCTGAGCGCGGCGAGCCAGATCTTCATGACCAAGATCATGGGCGGCAACCAGGCGCAGCCTGCGGCCCAGGGCCAGCCGAATACCGGGAAGTTCATGCAGTATTTCTTCCCGATCTTCTCCCTGATCATCTGTCTGAGCTACTCCGCGGCATTCGCGCTGTACTGGGTGGCCGGCAACCTGGTGAGCATGGGACAGACCTATGCGATCAACAAGTATCTGGATAAGAAAGAAGCTGCGGCCGAAAACAGCGTGGCCGGGGAAGGAAGCGTAAAATGAAGCAGTATGAATTTACCGCCAGAACTGAAAGCGAAGCCATTGAGCAGGGCCTTCAGGAGCTTGGCGTTTCCATCGCGGATGTAGATGTTCAGGTTGTGGAAGAAGGCAGCAAGGGCCTGTTCGGCCTGTTCGGCTCCCGCCCGGTGAAGGTCCGCCTGACCCTGAAGGATGCCGAAGAGGATCCGCTGGCTGACCTGCTGGAGGACAAGCCCGCGAAGAAGACGGAAAAGAAAGCCGAGAAGGCCGAGAAAAAGGTCGAAAAGAAGGCTGAGAAAGCAGAAGAAAAGACTGAGAAGAAAGCCGAAAAGAAGCCCGAGAAGAAGGCTGAAAAGGCTGAGAAGAAAGCCGAGCCCAAAGCTGAAGAGAAGACTGAAGAAGCACCCAAGGCCCCGAAGCAGGAGATCCGTCCGATGGAGAAGCCCGAAGTGACGATGATCCCCGCCGAAGAACTGATGGACGATTCTCCCGCCGGCATCGCTCACGCGTTCCTGATGGAACTGACGAAGCTGATGGGCGTTGATGTGACCATTGACATGGGCACGGACGCCGAAGGAAACGTGTTCGGCTATATCAACGGCGATACCCTGGGCATCCTGATCGGCCGCCGGGGCGAAACCCTGGACGCTGTGCAGTACCTGACCAGCCTGAAGGTGAACCGGGGCCGCGAAGGCTACACCCGGGTCACGCTGGACACCGAGAACTACCGGGCAAAGCGGGAAGACACCCTGATCCGCCTGGCCAACCGGATGGCGAACCGCGCGCTGCGTACCGGCCGGAAGGTAAGCCTGGAGCCCATGAACCCCTACGAGAGAAGGATTATCCACTACGCTCTGCAGCAGACCGACGGCGTGGATACCCACTCCGAGGGCGAAGAACCCAATCGTCACGTGGTCATTACTCAAAAGAAGTAAGCTTCGGAGGGTGAACCTCTTTCGACCGCCAGTGGGTTCGGAACGCCCGGACCAGGAACCAGTGTGCTCCTGGTCAGTGGAGAACGGGCGGCAGCCCCGGCAAGAAATTTCGAAAGAGGTGAGGTCAATCGAAAGGGAGCTGGCTCCGCTGTGAGGGGCAGCGACCATTGAGATTGCGGAATACAGTTATGGGAGGATGTCATAATGTTAGATATTAATCTGATCCGGAATGATCCGGAAAAGGTCCGGGAGAATATCCGAAAAAAGTTCCAGGACGCTAAGCTGCCGATGGTGGACGAAGTGATTGCGCTGGACCGGGAGTTCCGGGACGCGATCCAGCAGGGCGACGCCCTGCGCAATAAGCGCAAGACCATCTCCAAGGAAATCGGCGGACTGATGGGCAAGGGCCTGAAGGAAGAAGCCGAGAAGCTGAAGGCGGAAGTGGCTGCCATGGCGGATGAGCTGGCCGCGCTGGAAGCGAAGGAAGAGGAACTGAAGGGCGAGATCCGGAAACGGATGCTGGTGATCCCGAACATCATCGACGACAGCGTGCCGATCGGCAAGGACGACAGCGAAAACGTTGAGATCGAACGGTTCGGTGAGCCCGTGGTGCCGGAATGGGAGATCCCCTATCATGTGGACATCATGGAACGGCTGGCGGGTATCGACCTGGACGCCGCGCGCAAGACCAGCGGCAACGGGTTCTATTACCTGATGGGCGACGTGGCCCGGCTGCACAGCGCGATTCTGAGCTACGCCCGGGATTTCATGATTGACCGGGGCTTCACCTACGTGGTGCCGCCGTTCATGATCCACGGCAACGTGGTGACGGGCGTCATGAGCTTCGCCGAGATGGAAAACATGATGTACAAGATCGAGGGCGAGGATCTGTACCTGATCGGTACGTCCGAGCATTCGATGATCGGTAAGTTCATTGACACGATCCTGGACGAGGACCAGCTGCCCCAGACACTGACGAGCTACAGCCCCTGCTTCCGCAAGGAAGTGGGTGCCCACGGCATCGAAGAGCGGGGTGTGTACCGCATCCACCAGTTTGAAAAGCAGGAAATGATCGTGATCTGCAAGCCCGAGGAGAGTCCCATGTGGTTTGACAGGCTGTGGCAGAACACGGTGGACTTCTTCCGGACGCTGGATATTCCGGTGCGTACGCTGGAATGCTGCAGCGGCGACCTGGCTGACCTGAAGGTGAAGAGCCTGGATGTGGAAGCCTGGAGTCCCCGGCAGAAGAAGTACTTTGAGGTCGGCAGCTGCTCGAACCTGGGCGACGCTCAGGCCCGGAGACTGCAGATCCGCGTAAAGGGAGCAGACGGCAGCAAGTATCTGGCCCACACGCTGAACAATACCTGCGTCGCGCCGCCGCGGATGCTGATCGCCTTCATGGAGAACAACCTGCGGGCAGACGGGACCGTCGCGATTCCTGAAGCGCTGAGAATGTACATGGGTGGAAAAGACCACATCGGGTAACTCGCTGCTGTCATCTCGAGCAAGGCCGGAGGCCGCGTCGAGAGATCTGACCGGCAGCAGAATGCAGCCCGTAACAGGAAGATTTCTCCGCTCCGCTTCGCTTCGGTCGAAATGACATCCAAGGTATTGCATTTCAGTATCTTGATGAATACAGTCGGGAGCAGATTATGTCAGAAGAGAAAAAGAAGGGTTTGTTTGCGAGGCTTCGTGAAGGGCTGAGCAAGACCCGTGGAAACATGACCGAAAAGGTCGACGATATGGTCCGGGAAAACCGGAAGATCGACGACGAATTTTATGAAGAGCTGGAAGATATCCTGCTCATGGCTGACTGCGGCCTGAAAGCGACCACGGAGATCGTGGACGAGCTGAAGGATAAGGTGAAGGCCGGTAAGGTCAAGGATGCGGCCGAAGCCCGGGAGATGCTCAAAGAGATCATGGTCGGGCAGATGGACATCCCGCGGCCGCCGCTGAAGTGGCCTATGGTGATGCTGATCGTCGGCGTGAACGGCGTGGGCAAGACCACGACCATCGGGAAGCTGGCGCTGCGGTTCCAGGCCATTGGCCGGCGGGTTATGCTGTGCGCGGGAGATACCTTCCGTGCCGCTGCGGCGGAACAGCTGACCGTATGGGCAGAGCGCGCCCGGGTGCCGATTGTGAAGCATGCGGAAGGCGCAGATCCGGCGGCGGTGGTGTTTGACGCCATCAAGAGCGCCAAAGCCCAGAACGCGGACCTGCTGATCATCGACACGGCCGGTCGGCTGCACAACAAAAAGAACCTGATGGACGAGCTGAGCAAGATGCGCCGGGTGATCGACCGGGAGTATCCGGAAGCGGACACCCGCTGCATCCTGGTGCTGGACGCCACCACGGGCCAGAACGGCCTGATGCAGGCCCGGGCCTTCAAGGAGGTTGCCGAGATCAACGGCATCATTCTGTCGAAGCTGGACGGCACCGCCAAGGGCGGTATCGCGCTGGCTATCCGGCAGGAGCTGGAAGTGCCGGTATGGTACATCGGGGTCGGCGAAGGCATTGATGATTTACAGCCATTCAATGCCAAAGAGTTTGTTGAAGCACTATTCTGATGGAGGAATAACAATATGGCTGAACTGACAATGGACAAGCTGGTAGCGCTGTGCAAGAACCGCGGATTTATCTTTGCGGGTTCCGAGATCTACGGCGGCCTGGCGAACACCTGGGACTACGGCCCGCTGGGCGTGGAATTCAAGAACAATGTGAAAAAGGCCTGGTGGCAGAAATTTGTGCAGGAGAGCAAGTATAACACGGGCCTCGACTGCGCGATCCTGATGAACCGGGAAGTCTGGGTGGCCAGCGGCCACGTGGGCGGCTTCAACGATCCGCTGATGGACTGCAAGGCCTGTAAGGCCCGTTTCCGCGCGGACAAACTGATCGAAGACTTCACTGAAGGCGCGGAGACCGGCGACGGCTGGAGCAATGCCGAACTGGAAAAGTTCATCGCCGAGCACGACATCGTCTGCCCGGTGTGCGGCAAGAAGGATTTCACCGGCATCCGCCAGTTCAACCTGATGTTCAAGACCTTCGCCGGCGTGAACGAGGACAGTGCCAACGAGATCTATCTGCGCCCGGAAACGGCGCAGGGCATCTTCGTCAACTTCCAGAACGCGATGCGGACCACCCGCAAAAAGCTGCCGGCCGGCATCGCGCAGATCGGCAAATCCTTCCGCAATGAGATTACCCCCGGCAACTTCATTTTCCGGGTCCGGGAATTCGAGCAGATGGAGCTGGAGTTCTTCTGCAAGCCCGGAGACGACCTGGAATGGTTCAATTACTGGCGCTCCTTCTGCCGTGACTGGCTGCTGAGCCTGGGCATCAAGGAAGAAAGCCTGCGGCTGCGGGACCATGAGCCGGAGAAGCTGGCCTTCTATTCCAAGGCGACGACGGACTTCGAGTTCCTGTTCCCCTTCGGCTGGGGTGAACTGTGGGGCGTGGCGGACCGTACCGACTACGACCTGACCCAGCATCAGGAGCACAGCGGCAAGAGCATGGAATATCTTGATCCGGTGACGAACGAGAAGTATATCCCGTACTGCATCGAGCCCTCTCTGGGTGTGGACCGTATGGTTCTGGCCTTCCTGTGCAACGCCTATGACGAGGAGGAGCTCGAGGGCGGCGACGTCCGCACGGTGCTGCACCTGCATCCCGCACTGGCGCCCTACAAGGCTGCGGTGCTGCCTCTGCAGAAGAACAAGCTGGGCGGACTGGCCAGCGAGATCCATGCGGAACTGTGCAAGTACTTCCCCGTGGAATACGACGAAACCGGGTCTATCGGCAAGCGCTACCGCCGGCAGGATGAAATCGGCACGCCGTTCAGCATCTGCGTCGACTTCGAGACCGAAGAGACCCAGACCGTGACCATCCGCGACCGGGACACTATGGAACAGGAGCGCGTTCCGATCAGCGAAGTACGCAAGTATATTGAGGACCGGATGCGGTTCTGAGTAAAAGAAAAGGCGTTCGGAGCGAACGCCTTTTCTTTTCCCGGAGGAAAGATATGCTGATTGATGAACTGACGGTGGGAATCGTCCAGACCTGCTGTTATATTCTGAGCAAAGAAGGCGGACAGGAATGCATCGTAATTGATCCGGGCGCGGAAGCGAACCGGATCCGGAAGCATGTCGGCGATCGGAAGATCGCAGCGATCCTGCTGACCCACGGGCATTTTGACCATATCGGTGCGGTTCGCGAGCTGATGGAACCCGGCACGAAACTGGTGATTCACGGGCTGGACGCGCCGATGCTGGGAGATCCGGAGCTGAACGCCAGCGCCGGACTGATCGCACGGAAGGTGACCGCGCCGGAAGCTACAGATCTGGTGAAGGAAGGCGACGAGCTGGAATTTGCCGGGATGAAGGTGAAGGTGCTGCATACGCCCGGGCATACGCCGGGGAGCGTATGCTATGAGATCGGGGGCGAGCTGTTTACCGGGGACACGCTGTTTGAATACGGCTGGGGCCGGACAGACCTGCCCGGCGGCAGCGAAGCACAGATGGAAGCGTCGCTGAAGCGGCTGATGCCGATGGTCAGGACAATGCCTTTCCACGCGGGACATTGATCAATTCAAGATTCAAAATTCATAATTCAGAATTAAACTAAGAGAGGCCAAACCATGCGAGCTGTTGTGCAAAGAGTTACCAACGCTTCTGTTACCGTTGAAAACGAAACAGTCGGAGCCATCGGTCCCGGGATTATGGTACTGATCGGCGTAGCCGATACGGATACCGACAAGGACCTGAAGTATATCATTGATAAGGTGATGAACCTGCGGATCTTTGACGACGAGAACGGTGTCATGAACCGCTCCGTGATCGACGCAGGCGGCAGCATATTGGCTGTGTCCCAGTTCACGCTCTACGGCGACGCCCGGGGAGGCCGGCGGCCTTCCTATATCCGGGCAGCGAAGCCCGAACCGGCGGACGCGATGTATGAAAGGGCAGTAGCTGCCTGGCGGGAGAACGGGATCCATGTGGAAACCGGCCGATTCCGCACGGAAATGATAGTTTCACTGGTGAATCACGGTCCGGTAACGATTCTGTTGGACAGTGAAAAAGCGTTCTGAATGCTCAGAACGCCTTTTCTATTTCAGAAATAATTCTCTTTTCCGTTGGATCATCTCATCCGTCCGGGTGAGATAATCATGGATATTGCTGACGTTGGGGGCCCGTTCAATATGGCCTTCCTCCGGAAAGATCCGCTTGGAGATCCCGCCGGCACCCATGGCGAGGATGTGGCTGGTCTCCTCCATGATATCCACGTTATACAGGCAGGCATGCCCCGGCAGGGCGTAGCCGGTGTTTTCCAGGTTCCCGGCCATGTACTTCTGCTTATACAGGTAATAGGGCGCCATGCCCAGGGCCCGCGCGGTCTCCCGGCCGGCTTCCACCATGCGAGCGGTCATGTCTCCGTCCGGCAGGGGATGGTTCTCCAGGCTCATCCGGGAGGATCGCTTGATCGCCAGGGTATGCACGGTCAGGCTTTCCGGTTTCAGTTTCCGGGCTTCGTCCATGGTATGGGCGAAGTCTTTTTCATTCTCCCCGGGCAGGCCGGCGATGACGTCCATGTTGATATGGGGGATGGCTTCCTCCCGGGCCAGGGCGTAGGCGTCCCGGACCTGCTGCGCGGTATGCGCCCGGCCGATGATTTCCAGCGTCCGGTCGTTCATGGTCTGGGGATTGATGGAGATCCGGCTGATGCCGGCGGAACGGATGGCGCGGAGTTTTTCCCGTGTCAGGGTATCCGGCCGTCCCGCTTCCACGGTATATTCCATGGCGCCGGGGAAACAGACCACGGTTTCCGCCATCAGGCGTTCAAAAGCGTCCTGCGGCAGGGCAGTGGGCGTTCCGCCGCCCACATACAGGGCCCGGAGTTTCCAGCCGCTTTCCCGGAGGATTTCCGCGCAGGCGCGCATTTCCCGGGTCAGGGCATCCATATAGGGCTTCACCAAGGCGCCGTCCCCGATCTCTCCGGAAGAGAAAGAGCAGTAGGCGCAGCGGGTTGTGCAGAAGGGAATACCGATATAGACGTCCATCCATTCATCCCCGGGCGGCGGCAGTTTGCCCTGTACGTCCGCAATCTCCGCCAGGAGCGCGGCCCGGTCCGGGGAAACGTCAAAATCCGAAACAAGCCGGCTGACGGCCTCCTCCGGGGTCAGGCCTTCCTTCAGGGCCTCCAGCATCAGGTGAGTCGGCCGGACCCCGGTGAGGCTGCCCCAGGGCGGACGGATCCCGGTCATGTCGCGCAGGAGATCGTAGAGCGTCTGCTTACAGAGACGCCGGGCGGCCCGGCGGCGGTGCAGGACGCGGATCCGCTCATCCGGATCATCCGGGGCAGGAACGGTACGTTCCGCGCGGTGACCGTCGGCTTCGAAGGCAATGCGGAAGAGGTTGTCCTGCTCTTCCGCAACGGGAGCGAACTTTTTGGGTTCGTCCCAGACGCTTTCCGGAAAGCCAAAAAGCCGGGTTAAGACTCTTAACTCCGGCTCGATGGTTTCCAGGTAGGCGTTCAATTCGTTGCTCATTATTTCGTCGCTCTGTAAACATCCAGGATATCGGACTTGTTGCGGAGTGCCTGGATGACCTTGTTCATCTCCTCGCGGGAATGAACGTCAAGGGTCAGGCGCAGGGTGGAAATACGGGTCTTGTCATCGGACTGGATTGAGGCGGCCCGGATGGATACACCGTTCTCCCCGATGATGGTCGCAATCTCGCCGAGCATATTGACCCGGTCATAGGCCAGGATGGTGATGGTGGCGTAGAAGGTATCCTCGCCGTCGGAGGCCCATTCCACGGGAATGCGGCGCTCTTCCTCGCCGGAGGCGGCGTTGACGCATTCCGCCTTATGGATGGTAACGCCGCGGCCGCGGGTGATATAACCTACGATCTCATCCCCAGGCACGGGGCTGCAGCATTTGGCAAAGCGGACGGGGATATCCAGGTCCTCGCTGCCGGTGAGCACGATGCCGTGATGGGCGCGGTGCTGGATGAGGCGCTTTTCCTCCGAAACCATGTCCTCCACGTTGTGGACGTTCTGACCGGGGGTTTCCTTGGCCTTCTGTTCTTCGATGCAGCGGGTGACGACGTAGACCGCGGCCATGCCGCCGTAGCCGACGGCACCGCAGATATCTTCAAAGTCCAGGAAGCCGGTACGCTTGAGGATCGGATCGTAGAATTCCGGTTTGATGATGTCGGACATGCGCACGCCGCGGCGGGTACATTCCTTTTCGATCATGGCCCGGCCCAGTTCCACGTTCTCTTCCTTGAGGGCTTTCTTGAGGAACTGGCGGATCTTGGCTTTGGCCTGGGGTGTTTTGCAGATCCGGAGCCAGTCGCTGCTGGGGCCCTTGGAGGAAGCGGAGGTCAGGATTTCCACCCGGTCGCCGGTTTCCAGGGGTGTATCGAGGGGAATGATCTTGCCGTTGACCTTGGCGCCGACGCACTGGTTGCCGACGCCGGAATGGATGCGGTAGGCGAAGTCCAGGGGCGTGGCACCCTTGGGCATGGAGATGACGTCGCCCTTGGGGGTGAAGAGGAAAACTTCCTCAGAGAAAAGGTCGGTTTTCAGGGTGTCCAGGAACTCCCGGGAGTCCCGGGTCTCCGTCTGCCAGTCCAGCATCTGGCGGACCCAGTAGAGCTTATGGTCCAGGGAATCTTCCTGGGAGGCGCCTTCTTTATACCGCCAGTGGGCCGCGATGCCGAACTCCGCGACGCGGTGCATATCCCATGTACGGATCTGCACCTCGAAGGGGAAGGGAATCCTGCGGCCGCCGACGACAGTGGTGTGGAGGGACTGGTACATGTTGGCCTTGGGGACGGAGATATAGTCCTTGATGCGGCCGGGCACCTGGTTCCACAGAGTATGGACGATGCCCAGGACGGTGTAGCAGTCCGGGATGGTATCCACGATGACCCGGATGGCGATGAGGTCATAGATCTGGTCAAACTGCTTCTGCTGGAGGACCATCTTGCGGTAGATGGAATAGAAATGCTTGCTGCGGCCGTCGATGGTATAACGGATGCCCTGCTGGTCCAGCCGCTCGGACAGCTCGTCGATGACCAGACGGATGTTCTCTTCCCGCTCCTGGCGCTTCATGCCGACGAGGTGGACGATGCGGTTGTAGGCTTCAGGATCGATATACTTCAGGGACAGATCCTCGAGCTCCTGTTTGATGGCATAGACGCCGAGGCGGTGGGCCAGGGGCGCGTAGATGTCCAGCGTTTCCCGGGCGATGGCGGCGCGGCGCTCCTCCGGCTGATGACGGAGGGTGCGCATGTTGTGCAGGCGGTCCGCCAGCTTGATAAGCACGACGCGGATGTCCTTGGACATGGCCAGGATCATCTTGCGGAGAGACTCGGCCTGGGCTTCCTCCCGGTTGGAGAAGTCCATTTTATTCAGCTTGGTGACGCCGTCCACCAGGTCCGCGACTTCCTCGCCGAACTCCTCGCGGATGGTATCGAGGGTGATATCGGGGCAGTCCTCGACTGTGTCGTGAAGGAGGCCCGCTGCGATGGTGGGCGGGTCGATCATGAGCTCGGTGAGGATGGAGGCGACGAGGGACGGGTGGGTGAAATAAGGCTCACCGGACTTGCGGAACTGGCCTTCGTGCGCCTTCTCAGCGAACTTCCAGGCTTTTTCCACGAGCTTGTAGCCGTCGCCGGGATGGTATTTGCGAATCCGGCCCAGCATCTGGTCCAGGGGCATTGCTTCGTAGGAAGTAAAAGCCATAGGTGAACCTCCTTTCATGTTAATTCACAATTCGGAATTCATAAATCAGAATTAATGGAATAGACCTGCGCTTCGATGGTGGTCCGGCCGCGGAAGTCGTTGAGGACGGGGCGGTAGAGCAGATCGAGCTTCTGCGGGGATTCGTCGGCGACGTCGCCCTGGGAGAAGGCGATGGCTTCCACGACGGAAAGGTCTTCGTCGATGACGGTGAGCTTCAGGTGGGAGCCGTCCTTGCCGACCCGGCGGATGGCCTGGACTTCGGCGCCTTCCAGGAGGAAAAGCGGGGCCGGGTTGCCGCAGCCGGTGGGTTCCAGCCGGGTGAGCCAGGCCATGGAATCCCGGGTCCAGGTGCGGAAGGGGACGGTCAGGTCGTATTCCATGGAGGGGAGGAAGGTTTCCTCCGGCGCGGCTTCTGAGATGACTTTCTCCAGACGCTCGCGGAGGAGGGGAAGATTCTCCGTCTTCACGGTGAGGCCCGCGGCCTGTTCATGGCCGCCGTAGCGGACGAGCAGATCAGCGCAGGACTGAAGCATCTTATAGATGTTGATCCCGGGGATCGACCGGCAGGATCCGACGGCGGTATCGCCGTGGACGCTGAGGGCGATGGCGGGAAGATGGAAGCGTTCGCAGAGCCGGCCGGCGGTGAGGCCGATGAGGCCGGGATTCCAGTCCTCCCCGGAAACGAGGATGACATGGGAAGCGGCGAGGGCTTCCAGGGACAGCTGGGTCAGGGCTTCGGCGGTCATCTCCCGCTCAAAGCGCTGGCGGGTGCGGTTGGCTTCCTCCAGCATGGCGGCGATGTTCTCCGCCTTGGCGGGATCCGGGGTCAGAAGCAGGTGGACGCCGAGTCTGGCGTCACCCAGGCGGCCGGCCGCATTCAGGCGGGGGCCGATCCTGAAACCCAGGTCGTCAGCGGAGAGCGGAGACTGGGTTGCCGAAACGGAAAGCAGTGCTTTCAGGCCGGGGCGGGAAGTGGTTTCGATGCGGGCGAGGCCTTCCCGGACGATGATCCGGTTCTCACCCAGCAGGGGAACGACGTCCGCGACGGTGGCGATGGCGGCCAGATCCAGGCGCTTTTCCACGCCGGCCATGCCCTGGAGGGCCTGGCAGATCTTGAGCGCGACGCCGGCGCCGCACAGGTAAGGGCAGGGATAATTTCCCAGGAAAGGATCCATGACCACGTCTGCGTCCGGAAGGACTTCCGGGGGCTGGTGGTGGTCGGTGATGATGACGGTGAGGCCGAGCTCCTTTGCCAGGGCGACTTCCTCCACATTGGAAACGCCGCAGTCCACGGTGACGAGGACCTGCGCCTTCTGCGCGATCTCCCGGACCGCTTCCGGATTGAGGCCGTAACCTTCGGTGTGGCGGGAGGGGATGCGGTAGGCGAGGGAGGCGCCGAGATCGTGGAGGGTCTCCATGAGGATGGAGGCGGCGCAGACGCCGTCGGCATCGTAGTCGCCGTAGACCAGAATCGTTCTGCCATCGGCGATGGCGGATTTCAGCAGGTCCACGGTCCGCTGCATGCCGTCCAGCAGGAAGGGGTCATGGAGGTCGGAAAGGGACGGGTTCAGGAAGCGGTCCGCTTCGTCCCGGGTTCTGATGCCGCGGGCGGCGAGCAGGGAGGAGAACCAGTCCGGCATTCCCTCATAGGAGACTGCTTCGGTGCTGCGCTGAATGAAGCGGGTATGCGTCATAGCGGCCTCCTTTGTACTCAGGATGACAAAGGGAGGGACTGCCTGAGCAGTCCCTCCCTGATGAACAGAATCAGGCCTTGGCCTTGCGGCTGCGGCGCTTTTCCTCCAGGAACGCCCAGACATAACCGTTGATCATGTTGGCGCTGTAGACACCGGAGAGGATACCGACGATGATCGGCAGAGCGAACTCGCGGATGGAGGCGACGCCCAGGATGCACAGCGCCACGATGGTGATCAGGGTGGTGACGGTGGTGCAGATGGTACGGCCCAGGCTCTCCTTGATGGAGATGTTGGTGACCTCTTCGCGGGCAACGTTCGGCATCTTCTTCGCATTCTCACGGATACGGTCGAAGATAACGATCGTGTTGTTGATGGAGTAGCCGACGATTGTCAGCGCCGCGGCGATGAACGAAGAGTTCATCTGGATCACGGAGCGGAAGATGACCATGAAGGAGAGCATGATCAGCACGTCATGCAGGAGACCGAAAACAGCGGCGATACCGGAGTTCAGGTCGAAGCGGATGGCAATGTAGATCAGCATCAGGGCGGCGGCCAGCAGCACGGAGATAATCGCGTTCTTGACCAGGGTGGCACCGGCTACGGGGCCGACGTAGTTCACGTCACCGACGGAAACGGCGTCCGGATAGGTCTTTTTGATGTTCTCTTCGAACTCGGCCTGGACCTTCTGGATGTCATCCTTGGAGACGTCCTTGATGCGGATGACGGCCTCGTTGTTATCCCGTCCCTGGACGGTGACAGTGCTGGACTTGATGCCCATTTCGCCGAGGACGTTGCTCACGTCCGCAGAGGCAACGGCGGTCTTCATGTCATACTGCATGGAGAGGCCGCCCTCGAAATCAATACCCAGGTTGATGCCGTGACCGAAAACGGTCAGCAGTACGGCGACGAGGATGATCGCGCCGGAGACGATCAGGCAGATCTTGGAACGATTCTTAATCTTCATTACGCCTCAACCTCCTGTTCTTCTTTCACTTTAGTATAAAGGGAGGTTTTGGTGGCGCCGGCGTTCACGAAGCGGTTCATGAGGAAGCGGGTGACCATGATCGCGGTGAACATGGACACGACCACGCCCAGCAGCAGGGTCTTGGCGAAGCCCTGGATGGAACCGGTGCCGAAGAACAGCAGCACGATGGCCGCGATGAGGGTGGTGACGTTGGCGTCCAGGATGGCGGACATGGCGTTTTTGAAGCCGGCGCGGACGGAGGCTTTCACACTGCGGCCCTTGCGGACTTCTTCGTTGAAGCGCTCGAAGATGATGACGTTCGCGTCAACCGCCATACCGATGCCCAGGACCACGCCGGCCAGGCCGGGCAGGGTCAGCTGGATATGGAAGACCGCGATCAGCATGAACAGCAGGATCGTGTAGATCGTCAGCGCCCAGGAGGCGATGAGACCGTTCAGGCGATATCGGAAGATCATGAGAAGCATGATCAGCAGGATGCCGATGGCGGCAGCCAGCACGGAAGAGGACACGGCGTTCTGGCCCAGGGTGGCGGACACCTTGTCGACCTTCTGCTGGGTCAGCTCCAGCGGCAGGGCGCCGGACTGGATCTTGGCGGCGATGGTGGTGGCGCGTTCCGCGCTGCCCAGGCCGTTGATGACGCCGGAGCCGTTGGTGATGGCGCTCTGGACGGTGGGGGCGATCAGCTGTTCGCCGTCGAGATAAATCGCGATGGTCTTGCCGACGTTGGCGGCGGTCATGTCGCCGAAGATCTTGGAGCCTTCGTCGGTCAGGGTGAAGGCGATCTGGTGATCGCCGTCAGCGTAGTAGTAGGTGGCGGTCTTGACCATATCACCGGTCATGAAGACTTCGCCGGACGGATCTTTGAACTCCAGTTTGGCAGCCGCGCCGATCAGGTCCAGGACGGTGTCGTCCTGCACGTCCGGGATCTCAACACGGATACCGTCGGTACCGAGCTTCTGGACATTGGCTTCGGTGAAGCCTTTGTCGGCCAGGCGCTCGCGGATGATGGACATGGTGCCTTCGACCAGTTCGTCAAAGTTCGCGGTGGAGCCTTCCGGCGCCTTGCCGGAATACTCAACATACATACCGCCCCGCAGGTCGAGACCCAGGGACAGGGACTGAGGCCAGTTTTCAGAGTTGGTGGTGGGCAGCCAGGGCAGAACCTTGTGCAGGCCCCGCGGCGGGATGCTCAGGCCCGTGATGCCGATCACGCCGAGTGCGACGGTGATCACGAGCAGTACGCACAGCGCGATGATGGCACCGGTTTTGCCGCCAACGCGCTTCTTGCCGGATTTCATGACGATCGTTTCCTCCTTCGAAACACAGATGAAGATATTATAATCGCCTGACGGGGTTCCGTCAAGCGAAATTCAAGGAAAATCAAGGGAAAGAACGGGGCAAAGGTCAGTTCAGATACATGCCCGGGAAGAGCATATTGACGCCCAGAACCGAGGCGTTGAAATCCGCCGCCAGGCGCTGCTGCGGAAGACTGCGGGACATGATGCGCGTGGTGATCCGGGTGACACCCTCAGCCGCCATGATCGCCATGAGGCGATGGAGGAGGGCTTTGCCCATGCCCTGGTTCCGGCTGCCGGGTTCAATATAGATCGCGACCAGTTCGCAGTCGGCTCCCTGGCCGGCCATGATCGCTTCACCGATGAGCACCGCATTGCGGTAGAGGCCCAGGACCATGAAGTGGGGCATGCGGCGGAGGGAGTTGAGGTAATTCATATCCACGAAAGTGATTTCGTTCATCTGGAGCCGGTAGATGAGGCTGTTCTGCTCGTCCCAGGTGTTCAGGGGCGTGGGCGCGACGGTGCAGCTCATCGGGATGCGGCCGTCGCCGAAGGGAATCGCCAGCTGGAGGATCTCGTCCGACTCGTTGCAGTCGAAGCCATTGTGGACATAGAAATCCTTCATCTGGATATCGGTTGGTTCGATGGACGTATAGAGGCGGCAGCGCATCTGGGGATTCACGTTCTGGAGGATGCGCGCGCGGGCCACCAGGGCGCCGAAGAGCAGATAACGGGATGCGGGGTCTCCCGCGATGGAAAAATACAGGTTAACAGGGCAGTCCGGATAAAGCCCGGGCTGCATCTGATAAAGGATAAAACCGTAACCGGTCTGGGCGCCGAGGTCGTCCACGGCGTAGAACACATCTTCCGGATTCAGCCCGTTGACGGGCTGAGTGGGATGTACGATCTTCATAGCGGGTACTCCTTTCAGGAACCTTCTTATTATAGCGGGAGATGGGCATGATGTCAAAAACTTGCCATGACGGGGGAAAGTAAGTATAATATGGGTGTTTTCCGTAAAGTGAACGGAAGAGGGATCCGGGATCCCGTAAGGAGGGTACTGAAAATGGCACAGAATCCTGTGTTTACGATTACGATGAGCGACGGGCGCGAAATGAAAGGCGAGCTGTATCCGGAATTCGCGCCGAATTCGGTTGGCAACTTTATCGCGCTGGCGAACAGCGGCTTTTATGACGGGCTGACGTTCCACCGGGTGATCCCGGGCTTCATGATCCAGGGCGGCGATCCCAAAGGTATCGGCATCGGCGGTCCGGGATACTGCATCAAGGGAGAGTTCTCCCGGAACGGCGTGAACAATCCCCTGAAGCACACCTACGGCGTGCTGAGTATGGCCCGCAGCATGATGCCCGATTCCGCGGGAAGCCAGTTCTTCATCATGACCAGCGACAGCCCGCACCTGGACGGCCAGTATGCCGCATTCGGCAAGGTGCTGGAGGGCATGGACGTCGCGGAGGACGTTGTGAAAACGCAGCGGGACGCTTCCGACAAACCGCTTCAGCCCCAGGTGATGGCTTCGATCCGGGTGGATACATTCGGACAGGTCTATCCCTTCGAGCAGATCTGAGGTTGTTCCCAACGGCGCGGAAAGGGCGAGTCCCTTTCTGCGCTTTTTAGCGCAAGGAGAGATAAAAGATGGAAAAGCAGAAGATCACCGTGACGGTGGCGGGAAAGAACTATACGCTGGTTTCCGGCGATTCGCCGGAGTTTGTGAAACGGGTGGCGGCGTTTGTGGACCGGAAGCTGAACGAGACGGCGGCGGTGACCAACCTGCCGTCCGGGCAGGCGGCGGTGCTGACGTGCTTTAACCTGGCGGAGGACCTGCTGAAGGCGCAGGATGAGAACACGCTGCTTCGGCGTCAGATGGAGCAGCTGGCAAGAACGAGTAAGGCAATAAAAGAAGAGTAAGTCAGAACGCTCGCCGTCACGGTATTCCGATTTGGGGACCGCTCGCGCTTGTGCTGCCCAGGGCTGCCGCCCGTTCTCCACTGAGAAAGAGCCACTGGCTCTTTCTCCGGGCGCTCCGAACCCCGTGTAGCGGTTCTAAGCTCTGACTTCGCAAAAGCTCGTCAATCGCTAAGAACCCGCACTGCGGATGTCGCCCAAATCGGAATATTGGCCGCGCTCGCTTAAAGACGAGTTATTCCGGGCATTAACCTTAATTGACTTGAAGCAACTAAAAGGGAGAAATGAGGATGGAGAACCTGGCTCCGGCGGGAAACCGGGAGGCATTGGAGCGGGCCGACGCGGCCGGCGCAGACGCGGTATACCTCGGGTATGCCGCTTTCAGCGCGCGCGCGGGAGCCGGCAACTTTGACCGGCAGGAGCTGGAGGAAGCCATCCGGTATGCCCACCTGAGGCATATGCGGGTTCACGTGACAGTGAACACGCTGGTGAAGGACGGGGAACTGGAAGCCGTGACGGAGGTGCTGCGGCTGCTGCGGGACCTGCACGCGGACGCGGTGTTGGTGCAGGATCTGGGCGTGCTGAAGATCATCCGGGAGCAGTTTCCGGAACTGGCGGTGCATGCCAGCACCCAGATGGCCATCCATAACCGGACCGGCGTGAGCTGGTGTAAGAAGCAGGGGATTACCCGGGCCGTGCTGGCGCGGGAATGCAGCCTGGATGAGATCCGGAAATGCGCGGAGGCGGGGATCGAGATTGAGGTGTTCGGCCACGGTGCCCAGTGCGTGGCGGTAAGCGGGCTGTGCCTGTTTTCCAGCATGGTCGGGGAGCGGAGCGGTAACCGGGGACGGTGCGCTCAGCCCTGCCGGATGGAATACAGCTATCGCGGCCAATGGGGCGCGTGGCTGAGTCCCCGGGACGTGTGCCTGCGGGACGAACTGCCGGAACTGCAGGAAGCGGGCGTTACCAGCGTGAAGCTGGAGGGCCGGCTGAAGCGGCCGGAATATGTTTCCGTGGTAACGGAAAGCTACCGGAAAGGGCTGGACAGCCTGGACCGGGGAGCCTTTGAAAAGGCGGACGAGAAGGAAAAAGAAGGGCTGCTCCAGATCTTCAACCGGGGCGGCTTTATGAAGGGATACGCACTGGGCTGCGAGGACGCAGGCGTGATCTTCCCCGGAGCGGTGAATCACCAGGGAATCCGGATCGGAAAGGTGGAGAACGCTGACGGGAAACTGGCGCGGATCAGGCTGGAAAAGGACCTGCGGAACGGGGACGGACTGGCCCTGCGCGGAGGGAAAGACGAGACCGGACTGGTCTACGCTGGACCGGATACAGCAGCCGGCGGAACGGCGATGCTGCGGATCCGGCCGGACGCAAAGGTGAAGCCCGGATACGACGTATACCGGCTGACGGACGCAGAACAGATCGCCGCGGCGGCCGCGAAAAAAGGCCGGACGGCACCGGCGGACCTGTATCTGCGGGCGATGCCGGGCGAAGCGCTGACGCTGACCGCGACGGACGGCGGGAGCACCGTGACGGTGACCGGGGGGACCGTGAGCGCGGCAAAGACCCGGGCGGCTACGGAGGAAGAACTGATCAGGAACCTGATGAAGACCGGGGAGACGGTATTCACCGCACGGGACGTGAAGGCGGAAACGGAAGGCGCGTTTGTACCGGTGAGCGCGGTGAACGCCATCCGGCGGGAGGCGCTGGAACAGCTTGCTCAAAAGCGCATAAGCGCATTTGAACAAGCCAATTCAGCATTTCCTGATCGCCGTTACCAAAGTCCTGTTCAGAACTTTGACGGCTGTAAGGTGGCAACTGTTACCCAAATCAGAGATTTGGACAGTTGCTCAACAATTCATCATTCAGAATTAAAGGATACGATTCCCAAAGGGCTCGATATTATTCCCCCGCAGGCGTATGTGAGGACAAAGGAGCAGGCGGAGACGGCACGGGAAGCCGGGCTGCGGATCGCCTGGGAGCCGGAGGATTACCGGAAAGAAGCGCTGGATACACTGAAGGCGGACATGCAGCCGGGAGACTGGCTGAAGCTGCCGGACGTATGCGAGGAGGAAACCCTGCAGGGCCTGCGCTGCTGGGCCAGTACGAATAAAGCGCTGTTGGGCGGGATCGTGCTGGGGTCGGTCGGACAGATGGGAATCGACTGGCCGGCAGTCTACGGCGCCGGGCCCGCGATCCCGGTGATGAACCGGCAGGCGGCAAGGCTGTTACTGGAAGAAGGCTGTGCGTTTGTGACCGCGTCGCCGGAACTGACCGGACCGGAACTAAAGGAACTGCTGGCAGGTGGGGAACCGATCGTGACGGTGGTCTACGGCAGGACGCGGCTGATGCTGCTGCATCACTGCCCGGCACGGACGGCGCTGGGGCTGGTGAAGGGGCACCGGGACTGCCGGATGTGCGATGCAGGATCCCCGGACGCGCTGGCCGGGCAGGCGCTGGAAGACCGGAAGGGATACCGGTTCCCGCTGCTGCGGCAGCGGCTGCCGGAAGGCTGCATGGTACAGCTGATGAACGTGTTTCCCACGGACAACATGGATAAGGGAATTGTCAATAAAGCAGTGATCCTGACCACAGAGAGCCGGGAAGAAACAGAAGCGGTACTGGAAGCGTTTAAAGAAGGCAGAAAGACCAAGGGAGAAACGACAACGGGACACTGGAAGCGGTCTGTGGAATAATTTACACGGTGTTTACAGAGCAGACATACAGATAAGGAATAATAAAAGATGATGAAAGAAAGAACCCTGCGGGTGCTGGAGTTTACCAGAATCCGCGAGATGATGGCCGAGGGCGCGCTGACGGAAGCGGGGGCGGAGAAGTGCCGGACGCTGGAACCCAGCGACGACCTGGCGACGGTACAGGCGCTGCAGGCGGAGACGGAAGAAGCGGCGGTGATTCTGCAGTACAGCGGCGGGCATCCGATGGTCGCGTTTCCGGATATCCGGCCGGCACTGGCGATCTGCGCGAAAGGCGGAAGCCTGAGCGCGGGAATGCTGCTGAACGTGGCGGAACTGCTGCGGGCCAGCCGGGCGGCGCAGGACGCGCTGGTCACGGACCGGGAAAACACGCCGATCCTGAAAGCCAAGGCCCAGGGCCTGTTTGTGGCCCGGAACATTGAAAAAGACATTACGGACGCGATCATCAGCGAGGACGAAATCGCCGACCGGGCAAGCAGCGAGCTGATGAATATCCGGCGGCACCTGCGCGGGGCCCAGGACCGGATCCGGGACAAGCTGAACCAGATGATCCACTCCGCGACGCTGCAGAAGGCGCTGCAGGATCCGATTGTCACGGTGAGGAACAACCGGTATGTGCTGCCGGTGAAGGCGGAATTCCGGGGCAGCGTGCCGGGCATCGTGCACGACCAGAGCTCCAGCGGCGCAACGCTGTTCATCGAACCCATGGCTGCCGTGGAAATGGGCAACGAGCTGAAACAGTGGGAACTGAAGGAGCAGCAGGAGATCGAGCGGATCCTGGCGGCGCTGAGCGCCGAAGTGGCGCCGTATGCGGCGAGCATGACGGAGACGGAAGAACTGCTGGCGGAACTGGACTTTATCTTTGCCAAGGGCCTGCTGAGCCGACGGTTTGTATGCGTAAGCCCGAAGCTGAACAACGAAGGCCGGCTGAAGATTATCCGGGGACGGCATCCGCTGATCGATCCGGAGAAGGTTGTGCCTTCCACTATCTGGCTCGGAGAGAAGGATATGTTCACCACGCTGGTGATTACCGGGCCGAATACGGGCGGCAAAACCGTGACGCTGAAGACGGTAGGCCTCTTTACCCTGATGGCCCAGGCGGGCCTGCAGGTACCGGCGGACCTTGGAACAGAGCTGGCGGTGTTCGAGCAGGTGTTTGCTGACATCGGTGACGAACAGAGCATTGAGCAGAGCCTGAGTACGTTCAGCGGCCATATGACGAACATCGTGGAGATCATGCACGAGGTGACGCCGCGGGACCTGGTGCTGTTTGACGAACTGGGCGCGGGTACTGACCCGACGGAGGGCGCGGCGCTGGCCCAGAGTATCCTGACCAGGCTGCAGCACATCGGCGTGAGGACGCTGGCAACGACCCATTACAGCGAGCTGAAGGCTTTTGCCCTGACGACCAAAGGCGTGGAGAACGCCAGCGTGGAATTCGACGTGGAAACCCTGCGGCCGACCTATCGGCTGAGCATCGGAGTGCCGGGAAAGAGCAACGCCTTTGAGATCAGCCGGCGGCTGGGCCTGCCGGAGAACCTGATCGACGCGGCGAGGAAGCTGCTGAGCGGGAACGCGATCCGATTTGAAGACGTGATCGCCAACGCGGAATACCACCGGCAGGTGGCGGAGAAGGAACGACAGCTGGCCGAGGAAGCCAGCCGGGAAACGGTTCGCCTGCGGAACGAAGCGGAACAGCTTCGCAAAGAGATGGAGCAGAAGCGCACTGAACAGCTGCGTAAAGCCCGGGAAGACGCGAAACATATTGTGGACCAGGCGCGGCGGGAGAGCGAGAGCGTGATCGCCGAGCTGAAGAAGATGAAGAAGAACGCCGCCGGCAGCGACGTGAACGAGCTGAGACGGCGGCTGGACAGGGAAAGCGACGCGCTGGCGGAAGGGCTGGGACAGCCGGCACCGGAGAGCGGCGAAGCGCCGGAGACCGTGAAAGCCGGGGACAAGGTGAAGATCCTGACCCTGGGTGCGGAAGGCACGGTGCTGGCTCCGCCGGATGAAAAGGGCGAGGTACAGCTGCAGGCCGGGATGATGAAATTCAAGGCGCCGCTGAGCCAGTTGCGGCTGATGCGGCAGGAGCCGGAGAAGGCAAAGACCACCGTGAAAGCGAAGACCGGGATGATGACCCGGACGGTGAAAAGCGAGTGCGACGTGCGCGGGATGAACCTGGAAGAGGCGCTGGACGCGGTGAGCCTGTATCTGGATGAGGCGGTGCTGGCAGGGCTGAACGAGGTGTATATCATTCACGGCAAGGGCACGGGAATCCTGCGGGCCGGGATCCAGCAGGATCTGCGGAAGAACAGGCATGTCAAAGGCTTCCGGCGCGGGATGTACGGAGAAGGCGAAGACGGCGTCACGGTGGTTACGCTGAAATAATGCTGAATTCAGAACGACGAATGACAAATGACGGATCGAAAACGATAAAGACGCAACGGAGGGAGACGAATGAAAGAGAAACCAAATATCCTGGTAGTAGACGACGATCCGAATATCAGCCGGCTGGAACAGTTGTATCTGGAAAAGGAAGGATATGAGGTGCGGGTAGCCGCGGACGGGAACGACGCGATCGAGGCGTTCCGGAAACTGCCGCCGGACATGGTGCTGCTG
>CAZUXV010000016.1:0-27725 GCA_964624445.1 uncultured Oscillospiraceae bacterium
CCCTAGCACAGCCGCAGCGCAGGGGAACCAGCCCATGATCAGTGAGCCCCGGGCCGCGTAGTTCTTGAAAACCATGGCGATGTCGCGATCTTTGGGCGCTACGTCATTCACCAGTTTGTCTCCGATATACAGTTCGCCGTCGGAGATTTCTTCCAGACCGGCGACCATGCGCAGTGTGGTGGATTTACCGCAGCCGGAAGGTCCGACCAGAACGATGAATTCCTTGTCTTCGATATCCAGGCAGAAATCGCTGACGGCGGTTACGTTACCAGTGTAGACTTTGTAGATGTGCTGAAGGGATACACTTGCCATATTCTTTTCCTCCTCAAAATCAGGGCATCGCCCATTTGCTCATATTATAAAGAAATGTAAAACAAAAAGGAATTGCCTGTTTGAACAAGAATTCCCTTCTGATTTGTGCAGTTTTGACAATTGTGCAGTCAGCGATGATTGCGGATCTCATTCCGTTCCAGGCGGATATTATTGATCAGTTCACTGAGTTTCCTGTCCGTTTCAGCCAAAAGTGAATCCATGTAATCCAGCGTATTCTTATGCAGTTCGCCAGCTTCCTGTCTGGCACTTTCTCTCAGCTCCTCGCATTCAACCCTCGCGCGGCGAACGATGCTTTCTTCTTCAACAAGCTGCTGGGCCTTTTTTTCTGCGTCACTGATCATACGGGTTGTTTCGGCAGCAGCGGCTTCCATCCTTGCAGTCGCTTCCTGTGAAGCACGTTCGACAAGTTCGTTTGCTTCACGGTTTGCCTGGTCCATGATCTGCTGAGCATTCTGAGATGCTTCATTGACCATATTCTGTGCCTGAACAGATGCGTTCTCAAGTATTTCTTTTCTTTTCTGTTCAGTCTCGTTCCTGATCGTTGCTTCTTCCTGAACGATTTCTGCCGCTTTTTTAACCGTATCCGGAAGGTTATCGCGCAGGTATTCCAACTGTGCCTGCATCAGGTTTCGGTTAACGACACAGCTTTCGCTGCTCATCAGGCTTCTTTTTGCGTTCTTCAGTTCTTCAAACAGAATATTGACGGCCTTCAGGCATTCTTCAGAGCTTTTGATATCATTGGCCATGGTTTTTCTCCTTTGCTGCATGATTACGTCACTTTATACATCATTTTTTCGACAGAAGCCTGCCGATTTCCTCCGTCAGCATGTCTGGAACAAATTCCTGTATATTCCCTCCGAATGCCGCAATCTCACGTACAGCGGAAGAAGAAATCCCGCTCATGGAAGGATCGCACGGAAGGAAGACGGTTTCAATTTCCGGATTCAGCAGTTTGTTTGCCGCACATGCCTGCAGTTCAGCATTCATTTCGGCTGCACTTCGGATCCCCCGTACAATGATTCTTTCATTTTTTTGGTACATATATTCGGCCAGAAGGCCGTCCCATCTGTCAACGGTAACATTTGGATAGTCTGCGCAGGCTTTCCGGAGAAGTTCGACTCTTTTTTCGATCGGAACAATTCCGTTTTTGTGAATATTGTACATTACCGTGACAGTAACCTGATCGAATACAGCTGAAGCTCTTGAAATCAGATTCAGATGACCTTTTGTCACAGGATCAAATGAACCGGGAAACACACAGGATACCATTCCTTACGCTCCTTTATCTGTTAATTGATAGATTGTTACGGCACAATACCCCCATGCCCTGTTTTTGACAACATGATATTGTTCGTTTACAATCGGTTGTTTTTTTGCTTCATGTTCCACGATAATCAGCGTATGATGAGTAATCAAAGGCATAAGACCGGAAAACACGCCCGTGAGATCAGTCATTGAATAGGGCGGGTCCAGAAAAACAAGATCAAAACATCTGTTTTCTTTCTGAAGCTGTATCAGCGTGGTATGCCAGTCACTATGGAACTGTTTCGTTCTGTCTTCGTATTTCAGTGCGGTGATATTCTTTCTCTGCACTGAATATGCATTGCGGTCAACATCGTTCAAAACCGCGTATGAAGCACCGCGGCTGAGCGCCTCAAGACTCAGGGCCCCGCTGCCGGCAAACAGATCAAGAACACATCTGCCGGGAACTTCGTACTGAATCATGTTGAACATGTTTTCCCTGACACGATCCAGTGTTGGTCTGGTATGAAGTCCTGAGGGCGCTTCAATCGGTCTGCCCCTTGCTTCTCCGGCTATGATTCGCATAATGTTATCTCCCGGGTCTGTCAGTTCAGTTTTTCAGGCTCACGTGGTGTGGTCCGGCGTGCCGCGGCGTTTCTTCTCTTTTGTTCCTTCCGTTTTCTTTTTTTATCATTTTCCGATATCACAGTATGAATCCGTTTCCGGATACTCCTGCCGGAAAGATATCCTGTACCGTATGCGACAGAAGGGAGAAGCAGGATAACCGGACTCAGCCTTTCCAGAATCATCAGTCCGTATTTGTTTTCGCTGCCGATCATATTGACATAAGGAAGAATGGAAACCCTCACAATTGTGCGTATATAATCGATCAACTGCATTCCGGACGGTTGTGTATAGTTGATCAGCGCATTACCGATATCGCTTCGCTTGACATATGCCTGCATCCATGACGGCAGTGTGCCTGAAGCGGTTGTCTGGACAGAAGTGCTGAAGGCAAGGATCACAGCCGGAATCAGCAGAAGAATGCTGCCGATCAGTCCGATCAGATATCCCTTCATCGGATGAAAACACATCTTTCTTTCAGATTCACTGAAAGCCAGACCTTTCTCCTGCTTCTGCCACAGGATTTCCCCTCTTGCAACATCTTCGGCTCCGCATTTGGAACCGTTATTAAATATGATATAGAGTGACAGAATAATCACGGCGCTGTTCATGAGAAGTCTGAGAATGATGCTTTCAAATGTTGCGGAAGCACAGGCAATAAAGGAAATCACAAAAACAATCAGTAAGACTCCGAAAAACTTCAGGCTGTTTTTGACCGTCCGTTCATCTGTTGCAGAACCTGTCAGATATGATTTGCTTTCCGTCTGACGATTGTGTTTCCGTTTCGTTTCCGCTGACATTGCTTATATCACTCCAATCTGTATTATTTCAGAAAAATTCTGTCAACTCTGCTCCCGACGCTGAGAAGGATTTCATAACTGATCGTTCCCGCCCAGGAGGCTATGTCTTCAGCATTGATCTCTTCATTTTCGTCACGGCCGATCAGAATGGCTTCTTCACCGACAGAAACATTTTCAATGTCTGAAATATCAACGATCATCTGATCCATGCATACCCGTCCGAGAATTTTGGCGCGTTTTCCATGGATCAGTACATATCCTTTTTCTCCGGCTGATCTGAAATATCCGTCACCGTATCCGCAGGTGATTGTTGCGGCGCGTAACGGCCTGCCGCTTCTGAAAGTCCGACCGTAACTGATATACGATCCTTCAGGGATTTCTTTGATATAACTGATATCCGCGCACCATTTCATGCAAGGCATAAGCGGCAGTGCAGTCTGTACAGGAGGATATCCGTACAGACTGATTCCCGCCCGCACCATATCAAGAGACATTTCCGGAAAACGATGGATGGCTGCAGAATTGCAGCAATGCCGAATTATATCTTTAGGAAGAGGTCCCGTAAGTTTAAGAAACCGTTGGAACTGTTCCCTGGTATATTGTCTGCCAGTTTCACCCCCGTCGGCGTCTGAAAAATGGGTATATGCTCCCGAAAGCTTCACATGACCGCATTGCTTCAAAGCCGTCAGTACATCGTCTCTTTCAGATTCTTTTCTGACGCCGATCCGCCCCATACCCGTGTCAATCTTCAAATGGACTTCGGTCTGTTTTCCCGCGTCGGATGCCGCCTGTTCACACCATCTGACCATATCCGGTGAGCAGACGGTTTGTATAAGATTGTTCGCGACTCCTTCCGCAGCATCTGTTTCCGTTACTGCTCCAAGTACCAGAATCGGAACATGGATCCCTTTTTCCCTTAGTTTTTTCCCTTCTCCGACGGATGCAACGGCAAGCATATCTGCCCCGCCGCGTATTGCTGCTTCTGCCGTTTCAGCCGCTCCGTGACCGTAACCGTCCGCCTTTACAACCGCCATCATTTTTGCAGTTGAAGGTGTCACGGAGCGCAGCAGCCTCATATTTTCCTCTATTGCCTGTAAATTGATGATTCTTCTGTTGCGCGGTATCATGATTTACAGATCCTTTCATTTGTTTTCGAGATAATGTCTGTGGATCTGATCATTCAGCAGATTGATATCTCCGCATCCCATGGTGATTACAAGATCTCCGGAGCTCCAGTGCTCTTTCAGATATTTTTCCGTGTCATCAAAAGTCGGTGTCCATATTGCCTTGATTCCATGATCCTTCATACCCTGAACCAGCATGCCGCTGTTCAGGTCTCCGGGATCTTTTTCCCTGGCGGCACAGATGTCGGTAACAAGTGTTATATCTGCTTCTTCCGTACAGTTCAGGTATTGTTCAAACAGCGTTCTGACCCGGCTGAACGTATGCGGCTGCATGACCGCCCACAGACGCCCTTTGCAACGTTTCCTCGCAATTGATATCGCGTTGCGCATCTCCGCAGGATTATGACCGTAGTCATGGAATATTTCAACACCGTCGATTGTATCTGTCAGTTCAAATCTTCTGTGTGCGCCCGTAAAACGCTCAAGCGTTTTTACCGCTTTCT
Source organism: uncultured Oscillospiraceae bacterium (assembly GCA_964624445.1). Taxonomy (GTDB): domain Bacteria; phylum Bacillota; class Clostridia; order Christensenellales; family Aristaeellaceae; genus Aristaeella. The sequence goes on from CAZUXV010000016.1 coordinate 4,627, forward strand.
GCGGTTCTACTCCAAGATAATCAGCTGATGCGACTGCAGCGAGTCCGTTCATAACATTGAACAGACCCGGAACGCCCATCCTGACGGAAGTGACTACAGAACCGTTGTGATAAAGATCAAAAGAAGCATATCCTCTCTCATCTTCTGTCAGGTTTTCCGGATGCCATTCCAGGTTTTTGCCCATCCCGAAAAGGATCTTTTTGCAATGAATATGATCAAAGCAGCGAAGGATACGCTGATCATCACCGTTACCGATCGCCACGCCGTTTTCCGGGATCATTTCAAGATATTTTCCGAAGGTATGCTCTATTTCTTCAATGTCTTTATAGCAGTCCAGATGATCCGCATCAATATTCAGCACAACCGCGACCGTCGGGGAAAGATGAAGGAAACTGCGGTTATATTCACAGGCTTCCGCCACAAAAATCGGACTGTGTCCGACTCTGGTGCTTCCGCCAATCGCATCCAGTCTTCCGCCGATGTGGATGCTGGGATCTTTTCCGTTTTCAAGCAGGATCTGACTCAGCATTGATGTTACAGTTGTTTTCCCATGCGCTCCGCATACGCCGACCGCTTGCCGGAATCCTTCCATCAGCTGCCCCAGCAGAACAGCTCTTTCAATGGAAGGAATCCCCAGGCGACCGGCTTCAACCCGTTCCGGATTATTCTGGGGAATCGCGGCTGAATATACGACAAGATCGGCGCCCCGAACATTTTCCGCTTTATGTCCTATAAACACTTCAGCTTTTTTTTCACGCACGAAATGGACCAGATAGGTTTCATCCCTGTCACTGCCCGTGACATGATATCCCTGATCAATGAGCATTTCTGCCAGACCGCTCATACTGCTTCCGCCGATGCCGATCAAATGAATTCTTCCGCCGGGATAATCCCTGATATGATCGCTTTTCATGCGCATAAACTCCCTGTCATCCCTCGATTATGATTTTCGGGTTTTCTCTGCTCTGCCTGTACATAACAAATCTGCGTCCGATAAACTGAATAGGTTCCGCACCTGTTTTTTCACAAAGGATTGTCAGGGCCTCCTTTGCGTCCAGAGGAGCTGCCTGCTGTACACAGCCTTTGATCAGTTCCCTTGCTTCCAGTGCGTCGTAAACTTCCTTCACAACCCTGTCCGTAATGCCTTCTTTTCCGATATATATTATCGTATCAAGCGGATTGGCCATTTTACGGAGTACCGCTCTTTGTTTTCCCGTCATGGATATTCCTCCGTTTCAGTTAAGGTTATTCGACAAAATCAAATTCCATTTCTGCAATCCGGACAACAGATCCTTCCTGCGCACCTGCCTGTCGCAGCGCATCGATGACCCCAAGCCGCCGTAATGTTCTGTGAAACCAGTTCAGGCTCTCCTGATCATCAAAATTGACACTGTCAATCAGCCGGTCCATTCCTGCTCCTGTAACAACAAAGATTCCCTGATCCCTGTGAATCTCAAACGCATCCGTATCGATTTTCTCTTCCGGGATTTCCTCTTCCTGATAATGCAGAATCGGAGGCAGTTCCTCAAGTCTTTTTGCTGTTTCATCAAGAAGTTCATCAAATCCGCTGTGTGTTGCGGCACTGACAGGAAAAACAGTACATCCCATTCCTTCTGCCAGTGCACGGATTCTTTTTACGTTCTCTTCAGCATTTGGCAGGTCCATTTTGTTGCATACGATAATCTGCGGCCTTTCGCTCAGATCCCCGTAACGATCAAGTTCAGAATTGATCTGTTCCAGATCATCCACCGGATCACGTCCTTCGCTTCCTGAAGCGTCCACAACATGCAGCAGGAGCCTTGTGCGTTCAACATGCCTGAGAAAATCATGGCCGAGTCCGGCTCCGTCAGCCGCTCCTTCGATCAGTCCGGGAATATCTGCAAGAACAATATCTTTGCCGTAGCGCCGTACGATTCCCAGATTTGGTGTCAGCGTTGTAAAGTGGTAGTTTCCCACCTTCGGGCGGGCGCTGGTAACCACGCTCAGAATCGAACTTTTTCCGACATTCGGATATCCGATCAGACCGACGTCAGCAATAGTCTTCAGCTCCAGCCGAAGCGTTCTGATTTCGGTTTTGATTCCGGGTTTTGAAAAGTTGGGGGCCTGTCGGGTAGGCGTTGCAAAATGCTGGTTTCCCCATCCTCCCTTTCCGCCGTGAAGCAATAGCCTTGTTTCACAAGGCTTGTCCATATCGGCCATGACGCGGTCCGTCAGATCGTCAAGAATGACTGTTCCGACAGGAACCTTGATCAGCAGATCATCGCCCCTTTTCCCGGTGCACCTGTTGGCTTTTCCGTCTTCGCCGTTCTCCGCAGTATATTTGCTTTTGAACCTGAAATCCAGGAGGGTGTGCATATTGGGGTCGGCATAGATCAGTATATCGCCTCCGTTGCCTCCGTCCCCGCCATCCGGGCCGCCGTTGATAACAAACTTTTCGCGGTGAAAGGAAGTGGAGCCGTTTCCGCCGTTTCCAGCTTTGGCGGTGATTCTTACATGATCGACAAAATTACCCATTTATGATCCCCATTCACTATTAGTTTCTCATCGAATGAAGCGGAGCAGGAATGCGTCCGCCCCGGGCAATAAATTCCCTGTTGCTGAAACCGTTGACCGGCATGACCGGAGCATGGCCCAAAAGTCCTCCGAATTCAACAGTATCACCGGCTTTTTTCCCGACTGCTGGAATCACACGGACAGCTGTTGTTTTGTTGTTGATCATTCCAATCGCTGCCTCATCGGCAATGATGCCGCTGATCGTTTCAGCTGAAGTATCTCCCGGAATCGCTATCATATCCAGTCCGACGGAGCACACACAGGTCATCGCCTCAAGTTTTTCCAACGACAGCGCACCGGCTGATGCAGCTTCGATCATACCGATGTCCTCGCTGACCGGGATGAACGCTCCGCTGAGACCGCCCACATGGTTGCTTGCCATTATCCCGCCCTTTTTGACTGCATCGTTCAGAAGAGCAAGCGCCGCGGTCGTACCGGGCGCGCCGGCGTATTCAAGTCCCATTTCCGTCAGGATATGCGCAACAGAGTCCCCTCTTGCAGGTGTGGGAGCCAGGCTGAGATCCACAATTCCGAATGGAATGTTCAGTCTTCTGCTGGCTTCCCGTGCAACAAGCTGTCCGACTCTTGTGATCTTGAACGCCGTTCGTTTAATTGTTTCGGCAACTACGTCAAAAGGCTGATCCCTGACGGTTTCGAGAGCAACTTTCACGACGCCGGGGCCGGAAACGCCGACATTAATCGCACATTCAGGTTCACCGGCTCCGCAGAATGCGCCGGCCATGAACGGATTGTCTTCAACTGCATTGGCAAAAACCACGAGTTTGGCGCATCCGAGTCCGTCGGAGGAAGCTGTTGCCTCAGCTGTCTTTTTGATGATCTGTCCCATTTCACGTACTGCATTCATATTGATTCCTGCACGAGTAGACGCCACGTTTACACTGGAGCATAGCAATTCCGTCTCGCTCATAACCTGCGGGATGGAGGCAAGCAGTCGTTCATCGGCTTTAGTTGCTCCTTTGTGCATCAGTGCGGAAAAACCGCCGAGAAAATTGACTCCGACTTCTTTGGCGGCGCGGTCCAGCGCTCGTGCAATCGGAACGGGATCACCCTGGGAAATCATGCTGACCGGAGTAACGCTGATTCGTTTATTGACGATCGGAATGCCAAATTCCTTTTCAATCTCTTCCCCGGTATGAACCAGATTTCTCGCCGTGTAACATATTTTGTCATATACCCTGTCTGCGCAGCGATCCGCCTCCGGTTCGGCGCAGTCTAGAAGATTGATCCCCAGTGTAATTGTACGGATATCAAAATTTTCTTCCTGAATCATCCGCATCGTCTGGAGTATTTCACCTGTTTCAATCATGGCTTTTCCTCCTCAGATACGGTGCATTGCGTCAAAAATATCCATTCGCTGCATATGAATGGTCATCTTCAGTTCATCACGTACGGGCTGAAGTTCTCTGTCAATCTCTTCAAAGCGCAGGTGAGCGCCATCCAGGTCAACAACCATCATCATTGTAAAATAACCGTCAAGAATTGTCTGTGAGATATCAAGAATATTAATATTCATCTCACTGAGCTTTGTTGCCACTTTGGCAATAATGCCTGTTGAATCAAGTCCTGTAACGGAAATCAGTGCTTTCGTCATGATAAACCAGCCCTCCGGAATATTGATCGCTTCATTATAATAATCGCGTTGCTCGTTTGTCAATTTCACTTTTTTTTCATCAGTATTTATGATATGATTATTTGGTTAAAGTTTCCTGAAAGGGGGATTTCTTTGGCCGGACTGATACTTGCTTCACGTTCTCCCCGCAGATGTGAATTGCTTTCCCGTCTTGGTGTCCCCTTTGAGACAGCAGCCCCTGATGTCGACGAAACCTGCAGCCTTCCGGCTCCCGAAGCCGTGCAGGAACTTTCCGCCCGTAAAGCTGCCGCGGCCGCCCGGATTCATCCCGGTTGTTGGATTCTTGGCGCTGATACGCTTGTTTCCCTCCACGGACATGTTCTCGGCAAACCTTCGGATGAATCTGAAGCCGTTGAAATGCTGCAGCTGCTTTCAGGATGTACACATCAGGTCTGTACCGGAGTTACGGTTATCTCTCCTGACGGGAATGCTCTTACCGGAATGGACAGTACAGATGTGACTTTTGATCTGATTACCCGCGAAGAGATCCTTTCGTATGTCCGGTCAGGAGAACCCATGGACAAAGCGGGTGCTTATGCCCTTCAGGGAAGAGCCGCCTCCTGGGTGTCGAAACTGAACGGATCCGACACTTCCGTAATCGGTCTCCCGCTTTATCTCGTCCGCAGGCTGCTGATCCGGGCAGGCTTTCCGTTGCTGAGTACTCATTATGCATTAAAGGATGATTGATCTATGCCTTTTCTGGCTCCCGATATCGGTATTGACCTTGGTACGGAGAACATAAATGTTTATGTTCGCGGCCGCGGCATTGTCATTTCAGAACCATCGCTTGTTGTTCTGGACCGGGAAAACAAGCATACTGTCCGAGCGGTCGGAGACGAAGCACGTTTTCTCTACGGCAGATCCCCTGACCAGCTGATTGCCGTTTCTCCAATCCGAAACGGTCAGGTCGCAGATTTTGACATAGCCGAACTGATGTTCAAATACTTCATCCGAAAAGCTATCGGCGTGTCTTATCTCGGTAAACCGCGGATCATTGTTTCCGTTCCGTGCGGTATGGATGACGTCAATCGCAAAGCGCTTACCGAAGCAATCCGGATGGCCGGATCCAAACATGTTTTTCTGATCGAAAAGCCGTTTGCGTCCGCTATCGGAACAGGATTGCCCGTATATGATCCGATTGGCAGCCTGGTCGTGGATATCGGTGCAGGAACAACGGATGTCGCCGTTATTTCGCTGGGCGGTCTCGTCGTTTCACAGAGTGTCCAGGTCGGCGGCAATAAATTTAATGAGGCGATCGCTGAATATCTTCGGAAGGAATGCAGCATTCTGATCGGTGAACAGACTGCGGACAACATTAAAAAGGATCTTGCTTCCGCACTTCCGCTTGACGAGCCGCGTTCCATTCTTGTACGCGGCGTCAATCAGCTGAACACATCTGCCGGAACAGTCAGGTTTTCTTCCGAACAAGCCTATGAAGCCGTCAAAAACCCATGCAAAGCGATTGTCAGGACGATCCGCTGGGTACTTGAGAGAACGCCTCCGGAACTGGCAGCAGATATCATGAAAAGCGGAATACACCTGACTGGAGACGGTGCGAGACTTTTTGCGCTTGACCGTTTTATCTCCGAAAGTCTCGGTATGCCGGTACTGCTCGCCCGGGATCCCGGAGACTGCTGTATCCTCGGGATCGGATATCTGACGGAGAATATACAGCTCGTAACACCGCAGGACAAGAAATCAAGGCCGTCGATGAAATAATCCGTTCGGTGATTTCGTTTTACAAGATGAAGCGGAAAGGGGGTGAAATCCGGACATGGCCGGTAAAAGAAGACTTCAGCGCCAATCGGACAAAAGTCGTCCCGTTGTGACAGACGATTATATTTATGACGATCCTGACGATTCCAAATCTTCCGTATCTGTTAATGAACCGATCTCCGACACGCCGGAAGAAGCGATTCGCAAACTGAGGCGACGCGATCCTGATCCGGATTCCGAGACCGATCATGACAAGCCGTCCGAAAACTCCCCTTCCGGTGAAGATTCCGCTGCTTCCGCTTCATCCACGGTTTATTCTTCAGGAATCATGCTGGATGAAAATCTCCAGCCGGTATATCCTTCCGGTAAAAAGCCCCGCAAAGCTCATCCTGTAATCCGAGGTTTTATCCTCGTAGTTGTTACATTGATCCTGCTTCTTGCCGTAGCATCCTATCTTTTTCACCGGATTTCCTCAACCACTCCCGGACTGGATCTCCCTGAAAAAGCAATCGGCTCCGTTGTAACACCGGTGCAGGATTTCTTCTCCGGACTCACGGAAACCGTTTTCGGTTATTTCAGATCAATGAAACTCCGGGCAAATATTGAATCAGAATATAACGCTCTTCGGGCTGAAAATGAACAGCTTGTTTATAAAGCCATGCTCGCTGACGAGCTTCAGAAAACACTTTCCCAGTTTGAGGATCTTTCAGATGAAATCGCGGCAAATCAGGCAATGCAGCCGATTATCTGCACCGTGATCGGCAGATCCGATTCCAATTATTTTTCCACTCTTACAATCAACAAAGGTAAGGAAGACGGCGTTGAAGACTATATGGCTGTTACGATCTCAGGAGCGCTCGTCGGTTACACGGAAAGCACGCAGGCCCATAAAGCCACTGTTCGTACGATCATTGATTCAGATGCTTCGATCGCCGCACTGATTCAATCTTCCCGTGATCAGGGAACAGTCCGCGGCACGCTCGGTATTGACCAGACACCGATGTGCAGAATGTATTACCTGCCGGAAGACAACCTGCCTCGTCCCGGAGATCTTGTTGTCACATCCGGTGTCGGCATGTCTTTCCCGAAAGGTATTCCGATCGGCACCGTAACAGAAAGCACCCGCGGAATGGATGCCAATAAACAATATATTGTTCTGAAGCCTGAAGTTGATTTCCAGCATCTGGAGTATGTCATCGTCCTGCGGTATAAGCCGGAAGCGGAAGCGATTGAAGGACGTGAAAACGGACGTACCAATGTTCAGTTTGTTCCGCTTGAAAGTGCAAGGCCTTCACCGGTTGTCCCTGAAATCGCCTCTTCACTCTTTGAATCTGAGGATGATACCACTCCGGATCCCAACATTCCTGAAACGCCGACGCCCGAACCCACTGAAACGCCTGCAGCCACACCGACGCCGACACCGACACCTGCTCCGACTCCTGACAAAACGTCCTATTCTTACAATGTTATCAATCTTCACGGTGATCCCACCCCCACGCCCACACCGACCACTTCTCCGACCTTTACTCCCTACTTTACGCCGGATCCGGATGATATGACGTTTGAAGAGGAGAATTAAACATGCAATATAATTCTTCCCGGCAATACCAGACCGGATTTTTCAGACGTTATCTGGTCTTTGTCCTGATTATCATTTTCGGTTACCTTTTCCAGGTTTGCGTGATCCCCTATATTCGTCCTTTCGGTATATCCCCCAACCTGTTATATGTCGTAATAGGTATTATCACTGTCGCCTATGGTAAACTTCGTGCATTCTGGGCCGGACTGATCTATGGATTACTGATGGAAATAATGCTTTCCTCCGTTCCGTTCCTCAATCTGGTCATTTACCCTGTTACAACGCTGTTTTGTTCCTTTGCTTTTGCAGACAAGCCGCTGAAGACCATTGAATATGAAAGAGCGACAAACAAAAAGACAAAAGAACTGCCTGCATGGTTACGAACTGTATTGTGCACCGCATTGAATTCCCTTATTTTTGAGATTGTGAATGTGACATATATTTACCTTGGCGGTACCCGGCTTACTTTTTATCATTTTATCAGAGCTTTTGCAGGCGTAATCCTGACATCCCTGCTCTGTTTTATCCTTCTGTTCCCGCTCAGGCGGCTCATCCTCGGACGTAAGACCGAAGTGCTTGTTTTGAAAAGTGCTCCTGTCGTTTTCCGAAGGACCTGACACTGCGGTATGACTCATTGATTATCCGGAGAAAGGAGCATTCTGTATGGAAAAGAAAAACCGAACGCCTGAATTCTGGCGATATGCAGGATTTCTCGTCATTCTGTTCGGTATCTTTGTCTGGCTCGTTTCCGGTCTGGTTAATCTTCAGTTGAATCAATCTGAAGAATTTGTTGAAAAAGCCGATGATACCAAAACCAAAACCATAGCGCTCAGAGGCAAAAGAGGAAATATCTCCACGTCAGATTCCGTCATCATGGCGGAAGATGAACTGATTTATAACGTGACATTTCAGAAAGATGCCACAGCAAATACCAAGGAATTATATCAGAAGTATTCTGCATCCATCCTTGAAACAATCGACATCGTCGAAAAAAACGGCGGTGAAATTGCCGTTTCTTTTGTCATTCAGCGCAACCCGGATAAACCGGATGAATGGATGTTCTATTTCGGCAGCGGCGTGTCCGATTCAGTTCTTGAAACCCGGGAACGTCAATGGCGTTCCAATAACTATCTTACGAACACGGAACGTTATGGATCTGCGGATCAGTGTATTGAAAAGCTGAAAGACAGATATCAGATTACTACCGACTCATGTGATGACAATACGGGGCGGCTCTTTGTTACCGAGGATAATATGCTCAAAATCATGGCGGTTTATTCTGAGATGCAGATGAACATCTTCAATTCCCAGCCGATTGTTATCGCGAAAGATGTACGTTATGAGACGGTCATTGAAATCGAGACCCGATCCATGATGCTGCCGGGAATGAGCATTGAAATCGGAACCAAAAGGGTATATCCGCGATCCAACCTCGCTTCTCAGATTATCGGTTATACCGGAGCTATTCCTTCCAGGGCAATGTGGCTCACATTGCAGGCCAAAGGTTATTCATACAACGATACGATCGGACGTGACGGAATCGAATCCTCGATGGAAGACTGGCTTACTCAGAATTCCTCCCTGCGTAAAGGGCAGCGTGTCGTCGAACGCGACCAGATGTCAAGGATTGTCCGGGAACTTACGGAATACCATGTTGATCCGAAGGACGGCAATAATGTCAAGCTGACGCTGAATGCCGCGTACCAGCAGGAAGCTGAAAGATGCATCCGCAACAATGTAATTACCGTCCGTAACAACCAGGAAAAAAAGCTCGCATCCGAATCCTGGCTTGAAGCCAATAAGAACGATATCCATAACCGTGACTGGGTAAAATACCCTCTTGAGCTGGCTGAACACGGATGCCTGATCGTTCTTGATATGCAATGCCGTGTACTGGCTCTTGCCAATTATCCGACTTACGATCTGAACGCACTTGTTGCCGGCGGCAAAGATGCCATGGCAATCCTGGGAGATGCCCGCAATCTCCTTCTGAATTACGGTATCCATGCACGCGGCACGCCCGGATCCATTTTTAAGATGGTCACAGGCATGGGTGCCTTGTCCGAAGGTGAACTCAAACTCACCGAACGCATCTCTGATATGGGTTATTACACAAAATACAATCAGGATCTTTCGACTGCCCCCAAATGCTGGATAAACAAGAATTACAGGTGGCAGCATGCAAATCAGACAATCGTCGAAGGACTTACCAATTCATGCAATTATTTCTTTTATGAACTTTCTTCACGTCTTGGTGAGGAACGCCTTTATCGATACGCCTCTCTTTTCGGCCTGACTTCCAAAACCGGCATTGACCTGCCCGGTGAGGTTCGTTCCGTTGTCGGATGCCAGAATACTTTGTATGATCCGAGCAAGGCAGTCAATGAGGCCAATCAGGATACTTCTCTGCCGATTATCGTATTCAACTCAATCAAGAAACATCTGAGAAACTGCGGGCAGTCCCGTAACATTGAATACGACGATGAACGTCTTTCCATCTGCGCCAAACGTCTCATGGATATGGCAGTAAACAAGAACGAGAGTGAATGGCTCGAAAACATGCGCACAATCCTGATGGAAGAATTGAATATGACCAAGGAAATGGTCTATCTGCAATCAGTGATCGGCGATACATACAATTACATGAACGATATCAAATGGGGCGGCGGCCAGACGATTCTGACGGGAATCGGACAGTCCGTTACCGTGCTGACTCCGATCGCTGTTGCCAGATATGTATGTACCGTTGCCAATGATGGCCGGCTGTATAATGTCTCGCTGATTGACTCCATTACTTCTCCCGAAGGTGAAATCCTGTCCCAGCGCGAACCTACGCTGATTCACAGGCTCGAACATTCTGATGAATATCTCTACAAGATTCGGGAAGGTATGAAAGGCGTTGTCGACGAATCCGGTACCGCAAAAAAATACTTCCGCAACTGGCCTTACCAGGAGCAGATTGCCGCAAAAACCGGAACGGCGCAGGTTACTTCAATCGATCTTGAAAACAATGCCTGGTTTGTCTGTTTCGCACCCTATGACAATCCTGAAATTGCCGTTGCATGCTTTATTCCCAACGGCTATTCCGGTTCAGAATCATCCATTGCCCCTCGTGATTTTATAGAGTGGTATATGAAGCAAAAAACACTTCGCGGCGTAGACATCGTACTGCCTTACGGCAATACGCTTGCACCTTGACGAGGAATCGGAGGTATATCATGTCAACATGTATTGCAGTTGCCTCTGGAAAAGGCGGTGTCGGCAAATCCGTGATCACGGCAAATCTGGCCGCTGCTCTGGCTTTATCCGGTACCCGTGTGCTGATCATCGATGCTGATATCGGCCTTCGTTCTCAGGACGCACTTCTTGCGCTGGAAAACCGCGTAGTTTACGATTTGATTGACGTTTCAAAAAGTGAATGCTCTGCGGATCAGGCGATCCTGGCCTGTGAATCTGTTCCTGCTCTTCATCTTCTGCCCGCAGCCCAGTTTGACAGGGCAAAATCCCTTGAACCCAAAAAGCTGGCAGGCATCATCCGGAATTTCCGGGCTGCCTATGATTATATCTTTATTGACTGTCCGGCCGGAATCGAACGTGGATTACGCAACGTGCTGAACGCCGGCGTTGATGAGATTATTCTGATCGCTACTGCTGATGATATCTCCATACGCAGTGCTGAACGCACAGCTCAGCTGATCGAATCCAAAAAGGCGCCCCGTCCCAGTCTGATAGTCAACAGACTTGACAGCCGGCTGATCCGTGACGGAGAAATGCTTTCCGCGCAGACGGTTTCCCAGGTTCTTGATCTTCCTCTTCTCGGTGCAATCCCTGAAGACTGTACCGTGTATCGTTCTCTTTTAAAGCGCGATCTGTTCATCCGCTATGATTGCGAAGCACGTAATGCAGTACTCCGCATTGCCTCCCGGATTCAGGGGCGTAATCTGCCGGTTGTTGAATACGGAATCAAACGCAATCTGATTCAACGGTTGTTCTCCAGGTCATTAAAGGAGGTGACACCGATTGACGATCACTGAAAACCGTCATTCCCGTGCCCATGTGGACGGCATCCTGATCGCGATGGTTTTCGGAATGGCCCTCTTTGGCATTGTCGCTGTCTGTGTCGCCACTTATTCTCCCCAATCCACTGCTGACACATCATTCCTGAATCATGTTTTCGAATCTGACTATACAAAAAAGCAATGTCTTTTCGTACTGATTGCCCCGCTTGTAGTAGGCGTCATTATGGCCTTCCCTTTCGATATACTCCGTCGTCGCGCAGAACTGTTTTACTGGGCTGCATTTATCCTCCTTGCCGTAACAACCGTTTTCAACCGGGCAACAGGCGTTAAAGCCTGGCTCGACATGTTATGGGGCTATACGATTCAACCTTCGGAATTCGCCAAGCTGGCCATGATCCTGATTCTGGCAAAGAATCTTTCCCGCCAGGACCAGCCGATGGCGGATATGAAATCTTTCATACATATTTTTATGCTCGTTATCCTTCCCGGCATGGTCATCCTGCTCCAGGGCGAAACCGGATCTCTTCTTGTGATCATCTTCATGTTTGCCGTAATGATGTATTTTTCAAACGTTTCCATGAAGACGCTGATTATTCTTGCTTCCATTGCGATTCTGGGCATACTCGCACTCTATGGATTCATGGTCGCTACTGGTTCAACAGACTACCGCCTCGCCCGCATTGCCGGCTGGATGAACCCGGAACTGTTTTCATCATCAGACGCATATCAGCAGACCATGTCAAAAATGACAATCGGTTCCGGCGGTCTTACAGGCAACGGCATGTTCGTAAGCGGTGCAATTTCTCAACTGAATTATGTGCCTGCTGACTGGACTGATTTTATCTACGCAACAATCGGTGAAACCTGGGGGTTTATCGGATGTGTCGCAGTTTTGATCGGTTACGTGCTGATTCTGCTCAGAATGCTCTATCTGGCATGGTTTACCCGCGACAAATTCGGTCGTCTGATTATTATCGGCGTCATGGGCATGCTTCTGTTCCATGTGCTTGAAAATATCGCTATGACACTCGGCCTGATGCCCATCACCGGCATTCCTCTTCCGTTTCTTTCCTATGGCGGATCCAATATGATGACAAACATGGGAGGAGTCGGTCTTGTTCTCAATGTCACCCGCAACCGCTCGCTGAACGTGTCGGTCAACACACCACAGACATTTTATAATCCTTACAGGATTCATAAACGCTTTAAAACGAAATCATACTGAACCTTATTATCTGCTGGAGATGATATGATGAGCAATTTGTTCAACGATGATTATCTTGTATGTTCCCCTTCATACAGCGAAATCATGAACGGGACGGTTTTACCCTGGCTGAGCGAAAAAGAAAACGCAACTGAGATCATAGGCGCCGACAACCGTCCGCTGTACTGTGTTTCCTATATGGCTGAAGATCCCCTTGCCACCGTTGTCATCGTCCATGGTTTTACTGAAAACGCATTCAAATATGCCGAACTGATCTGGTCGCTTCTTCACTGCCGTTATTCTGTTATTGCCTTTGATCAGCGAGGTCACGGCCGCTCCTGGCGCGACCCTGATATTCTGGATCTTTCGGTGACACATGTCGATCATTTTTCTGATTATACTGATGATCTGTCATTTGTATGTGATACTTTTTTTCCGGTTTTTCCGAAACCCTTCTTTGTTTTCGGTCATTCCATGGGCGGAGCGGTAACCTCCCTGTTCCTGGAACAGCATCCGGACATTTTTTCCGCGGCCGTTCTTTCTTCTCCGATGATTGCTCCTCATACAGGCGGTATCCCTGCGGCGGTCGCATCAGTCCTTGCCCTTGCAGCAATTAAACTGGGAAAAGCGAAAAACAAACCTTTCTTTATGAAATCGTACAGCGGACCGGAGGACTTTAACACTTCATGTGCAACCGACCCCGTACGTTTTGATTGGTACGATCATATCAAGGTCTCCCGAAAAGAATTTCAAAACAGTGTGCCTTCTTATCGATGGTCATATGAAGCACTCCATGTGACTGAAAAAATCCTCGCTCCGAATGCAGCTGAACGTATCTCCTGTCCTGTCCTCCTCTTTTCGGCCGAAACTGACTACAGTGTTCTGCCGGCTCCTCAAAAAGAATTCATCGAAAGGGTCCCTTCTGGTCAGTTTGTATCTGTAAGCGGCTCACGTCACGAGATATTCCGTTCCGTGAATGAAGTCCTTTTTCCGTGGTGGCATCAAATCCTTGACTTTTATCAGTATAACGCTTCATCATTTCTCTCGGAAGGAGGCCGTCCCGAATGAAAAAAGGCAGTGCTTATGCGGTGTTTTTTACCGTAATCATGCTCATCTGTGTACTGTTTATTGTTTGGTATCTTCCCGCTGTCAGTCAACGGCGTTTTCAGCTTGAGGATACACAGAAGAGTCTGGAAACCAGCCTGGGCCGTGAACGTAAACAGCAGTCTGAATATGATGAGACAGTAGCTACACTCCCGGAAGTCGAAGCTGAACTTGAACGGGTGCTTCCTCTGACCGAAGCTGCCAAAGAAGAAGTTAAATCCCTGAAAAAAGAACGAAAGGCACTCCGCAAAGAAAAAAAGGAACTGGAAGGAACAGATTCATCCGGTCAGCAGGAGGCAACAGAAAATGACTAAACAGCTGAAACCATATATTTTGATTGTTATGCTGGCCGCTGTCCTGCTGATTGGTTTTTGTTTGTCCGAATACATCAGCCTGGGGAGAAGGCTCTCTTCCCTGTATTCTCAGCTGGACGAAAGCACGGAAAAGTGGTCGAGGACCGCTGCTGAAAAAGAAACGCTTCAGGTTAATCTGAAGGCAAAACAAAAGGAATTGAATATAGCCCAGCTCGATTTGAATGAATTGACAGAAGACGCAGATGCCATCAAAGCCGAGATTGAACAGCTCAGATCTGAAATCGAGATACTGAAACAGTCCCGGTCTTCCGATCAATGATTGCTGAAAAGCGGGCTGAACATGATTGTTTGGCCCGCTTTGTCATATGCCCTGTTTTTATTCGTCCTTATGCTGAATATCGGACATAACTTCCTTTTCATCATATGACATCAGAATAATCGCTCCAAGTACGCAGAAACATACCGCGGCAACGGCAACGATCCTCAGTCCGACAGGAGAAGCTGTCAGGTCGTTGCTCATCAGATTCTGAGTCGTCCCGAGCACTGCCAAAGACGTAAACACAAGCATTGCAACCGATTGGCCGAATTTCATTGCGAAAGTACGGGCTGCAAAGAACATGCCTTCACGTTTTTCTCCGGTCAGTATTGCGTCCTGCTCCGCCACATCGGCAACGATCGCCTGGGGAATAATTCCGAGAAGCGCCATCGGAAATGCCGCAATGATCACAATCAGCGCCCCGGGAATAATCCCTGTCAGGCCTGGTATTACGCCGATCAGTGCCGTAATGATATACGCCAGCGCCAGCCCGAAAAATCCGATAATGACCAGTTTTTTCTTGCCATGCTTTGTTACCATTCCGGAAACAAAGGGATAGAAGCAGGCGGACAGAACCGTCATTGCCCCGAGGAAAACCGTCGTATAGAATTCGTCAAGCTGCATGGATGCTTTAACAAAAAACGGAAGTCCTGTCTGAAACAGAGTCAGTCCGATCCAGTATGCGATATCTGAAGCAGCGAAACGACGGAAATTGCGATTCCGGAATGTCTTTGCAAGACTCCTGATCGCATTGCTTTCGCAGGGTTCAGCGTCAACAAATTCCTTTTCATTCAGCTTCATGCAGGGAATCAGCATACATACAAGCGCAATCACCGAAAGAATAATGAACAGGATCCTGTAGCTCCAGGCATAGCTGACAGTTGACTGCAGAAAGGAAGCAAACACAAACGGCAAATAGGCTATCAGTGTACCGAAGAAGAACGTCAGGGAGATCGCAGTTGAAATATACATCCTGTCTTCCTGCGTCTTGCCGAATTCGGAAATCAGCGCGTTATACGGTGTGCAATACATTGTCATAAACAGATAGAAAAGAATCAGAAATACCAGTATCCAAATAATGTTTATAGTGCTGATCTCTTCGACAGGAGCAAAGAAAACAAGCACGGTAATCGCAGCAAAGGGAACCGCGGCTTTCTGCATGAACGGAATCCTTCTGCCTTTCGGATTTTTGCTTCTGTCTGATAAAGAAGCAATCCATGGATCGGTAACGGCGTCAAAAATCCTGCAGATAAAAGTGATGAGGCCAAGAACTGTCAGAACACCAAAAATAATAAGACCGGTGGGCACATAGAATTTTGCACCAGCTTCAACAGACCCCTGCGTCGGAAGATAAAAAGTAACCAGCCATGTATTGATAATTCCTCCGAGTATAGACCAGCCCAACTGGCCGATTGCAAAGATCCACATTTCTTTTTTTGTCAGACGTCTCGTTTTCATGCCGTAAAACCCGCTTTCTGTCAAATTTTGACTTTAATCATGATTATACAGAAAAAAAACACAAAAACAAGCGGAAGATTTTGATATACAGACATAGTTCTGTATTCGTGCAATTGTTTGAATTGTCTTAAAAACCTTGACACTGGCAAATCTTCGTAATATAATTGTTTCGTTCGCTGAAAAGCGGTGTTATCTGGGTGTGGCGCAGTTTGGTAGCGTGCTTGAATGGGGTTCAAGAGGCCGGAGGTTCGAATCCTCTCACCCAGACGCAGACTTCCTGAATGATCAGGAAGTCTTTTTTTCATCATTCTTTCCCTTTGGCCGTAAGCTTGTCATGTACATACTTATGTTGTAAAATAATATAGTTAACCTGTGAAAGGAAGAATCAGACTATGACGAAGCTTGAAACATCCATTCTGGACATTCTTCAGGAAGACTGCCGTATTTCGTTGGAGAAAATGGCTGTTATGACAGGTGCATCGATTCAGGAAGTGGCTGCAGCAATTGACAGCCTTGAAGCACGGAAAATCATTCTTCGCTACTCTCCTACAATCAACTGGGACCGCACGGACCGTGAACGGGTAGAAGCTATGATTGAGGTTCGTGTTACTCCTCAGCGCGATATGGGATTTGATGCGATCGCCAGAAGAATTTACCGTTTCGATGAAGTGAAAAGCGTTTATTTGATGTCAGGTTCATATGATCTGCTCGTTCTGGTTGAAGCCCGTACCCTGAAGGAACTCGCAGCTTTTGTATCAGGGAAACTTTCTCCGCTTGAAACAGTCACCGGAACGGCCACCAGTTTTGTGCTGAAGAGATATAAAGAAGAAGGCGTTATTTTTGAAAACGATGACGCTGACCGCAGGCTGGTGATCTCTCCGTGAACTATGACCGCTATCTGAACAGAAGAATCGCCTCTGTACCACCGAGCGGAATACGCCGCTTCTTTGATCTTGCCGCATCCAGAAAGGATGCCATCTCTCTCGGCGTAGGCGAACCCGATTTCAAAACGCCCTATCTGATCCGCGACGCAGCCATCAATTCACTGATTGACGGAGAAACGCAGTATACGGCGAACCGGGGATTGCTTGAGCTCCGCAGCGAAATTGCGTATTATCTTTCATCCCGTTATCAGATCTCTTATCAGCCTGAAAATGAGATTCTCGTAACCATCGGCGCTTCTGAAGCAATCGACCTGGCATTGCGCGCCCTGGTATGCGAAGGGGATGAAGTTCTTGTTCCGGATCCGAGCTATGTTTCCTATGCTCCGGGAGTTGTTTTTGCCGGAGGCGTTCCCGTGCCGGTTCAGACCAGACAGGAAGACGATTTCAGACTGAAAGCCGATATCCTTGAAAAAGCTGTCACGGATAAAACAAAACTGCTGATCCTGCCCTATCCGAACAATCCGACGGGCGCCATAATGGAAAAGGAAGATCTGGAAGCGATCGCCGAAGTGATCGTCCGTCACGATCTGCTGGTAATCTCCGACGAAATCTATTCGGAGCTTGTTTATGACGGCCATAAACATGTATCTTTTGCATCTGTCCGTGATATGTATGACCGGACCATTACGATTAACGGTTTCAGCAAAGCCTTTGCCATGACCGGCTGGCGTGTCGGTTATGCCTGCGGTTCTGCGGAGATTATTTCCGTAATGAACAAGATTCATCAGTATGCAATCATGTGTGCGCCCCGTCAGGGACAGGTTGCCGCCGGCGCTGCGCTTCGGCTCGGTCGTGAAAACGGATATGAAAGCATCGAAATGATGCGCGAAAGCTATGACCGGAGAAGACGGCTGATGGTTAATGCCTTCCGTAAGATGGGTCTTGAATGCTTTGAACCATACGGTGCGTTTTATGCTTTTCCGTCGATCCGCTGTACAGGCATGACAAGCGAAGAATTCTGCTCCCTGCTGCTTCAGGAAAAAAATGTAGCCGCTGTTCCCGGAAACGCATTCGGTGAATCCGGCGAAGGAAACATCCGCTGCTGTTACGCAACGGCAATCGATAAGATAAACATTGCCCTGGAACGGATGGCCGATTTCGTGGCCTCCCATTCTTAATCGTTCAGGAGGAAATGATATGATGAAGCGTATTCTTTCCGCTTTGATTTCCTTTGTCCTGATCTTTTCTTTCTGCTGCTCGTTTGCTGAACTGAACGAAGAAGAACTGTACATTGAAGACTGGGTCATGGGAGAAGAGGAGGAGGATGGTAAAGTAATTGCTGATACCGACGGTTCCACAACAATTACCATTACCTGTACCGGCGATCTGACGATCGGCGGAGACAACTATCATAAAAAGGGCAAAAAGTTCTATGATGAACTGGATAAACATGACGGCAACATCAGTTTTACCATGGCAAATGTCAGGGATATCTTTAAAAAAGATGATCTCACACTTGTGAATTTTGAGGGAACATTCACAAACACAAAAAATGTACCTGACAATAAAAAGGGAAATGATTTTCTCTTTAATATCTCTCCCGAATACGTTACTGTTCTGACAGATAATTATATTGAAGCTGTCAGTCTGGAGAATAATCACGTATTTGACCACGGGGAGGAAGGGTACGAAGAAACCATCCAGACGCTTCGTGACAACGGCATCATCTATTCCAATTCAAAACAGATCGGTGTATTCAATGTCGAAGGTATTTCGATCGCTATGCTCAGTTATCTCTGTATAGACCGGTATGACAAACCGATAGACGGTTATGCCAACCTGTATGAGAAAGTGGCAGCCGATATTCAATACACCAAACAGATGTATCCGATTGTCATCGTTTCTTTTCACTGGGGAATCGAAAAATATTACCGGCCGACCGAAAACCAGATCAGAATGGGCCATCTTGCTGTTGACAGTGGAGCAGATCTTGTGATCGGGCACCATTCTCACAGAATCAATCCGATTGAAGAATACAAAGGAGTTTATATCTGTTACTCTCTCGGAAATTTCTGTTTTTCCGGAAATGACAGACCTGACGATATGAACTCCTATCTGTTCCAGACGCGTTTCAAGATCAGCAAGAATAAAGAAACAATCACGAATACAGGATTCCGGATTATTCCGATCCGCATCACTTCTGTAAAAGACAGAAACAATTATGTCCCGACTCCGATTGAAGACGATATGAAAATCGAAGGCATTATCAACACGCTGAAGGATAACGGAAAAAAATACCTGGAATATCCTGTCTCCGAATACCCTACCGAATGGAAAGAATAAGGAGCATACCGCAATGCTGGCTTCTCTTTTTCTGGACGAATGTCAAAAAAACGGAATCGGTTTCTTTTCGGGTGTCCCGGATTCCCTTCTGAAAGGATTCTGTGATGAATTATTCGTTCGTTACGGAACGGACGGAAATACGCATGTTGTCGCTCATAATGAAGGCGGCGCCATCGCTTTATGTGCCGGCCATTATCTTGCCACAGGAAAACCCGGTTTGTGCTATATGCAAAACAGCGGGATCGGAAATGCTGTTAATCCCCTTGCTTCACTGATGGATCCCGAAGTATATTCGATCCCCTGTATGCTTGTCATTGGCTGGCGCGGGGAACCGGGCGTAAAGGACGAACCTCAGCACGTTAAACAGGGTAAAATCACGACCGGCCAGCTTGAACTGATGGGGATTCCTTTCCGGATCCTTTCTGCAGAAACACAGGAAGAAGAATTACAGAATCATTTTAAAGAATTGCTCACCGAAATGTCCAGCGGAAAAACCGTTGCTTTTGTTATAAAAAAAGGCACCTTTCAATCCGAGTGTAAACCTCATTACGGAAACAGGTTTGTTCTGTCCCGGGAATCTGCCGTTGCAAAGATTCTTGCCTGTTCAGATCCGGAAGATGTATTCATCTGTACTACCGGAAAACTGTCGCGTGAAGTATTTGAATTGAGGGAATCCAGAAAAGAAGGTCATTCACAAGATTTTCTGACAGTCGGTTCCATGGGACATGCCAGTATGATTGCCCTCCAGATAGCCGTTGAGAAACCGGATCGTAAAGTCTGGTGCCTGGACGGAGACGGAGCAAGTCTGATGCATCTTGGTGCGCTTCCGCTGATCGGCAGAAAACACCCCTGCAATTTTTTCCATGTTGTTATCAACAACGGCGCCCATGATACTGTCGGCGGTATGCCGGTTTGTTCCGGTTCGCTGGACATTGCTGCGCTTGCTTCCGCGTCAGGTTACGCGCATGTGCTTACTGCAGATTCCGAAAGTGAGCTTGACCTGGCGCTTGCTGAAGCTGCGTCCTGTACTTCCGGCCCTTTTATGATTGAAGTCCGCTGCGCCTGCGGGTCACGCAGCAATCTTGGCAGACCGACAACGTCTCCTGTTGTGAACCGCAACGATCTGATGTCCTTTATCCGTTAAATATTACAAAAAGTTTACATTTTTGACCACAACATGTAGTGTTATACTGTTGACCCGGATCATATATTTAGATATTATTTATCATGTATAGATTCAGGTTGGGAGGATGGTAAAATGATTGCCGGATACGGAAGCAAACCGGTGTTTCAGTATAAATTCCGTCCTCTTCTTCAGGATCACCGCGTGATGGACGGCGGTTTCTGTATTATTCTCTATGAAAACCGAATCCTATCATTCAGCACCTATCATGCAGATGGTTCTTTTGCTGATGAATTGTGTTTTTCCCTGCCTGTACGTGTGATTCAGTGCTTCTACAGTCTTCTTCGCAATGCGGAAAGCTGGCTTGGCGATACACCATGTGATCTTCGCGGTTCCAACGTTACACCCTATGCTTCCTATTTTGCTTTCGACGGATATGATCCGATCCGTGTATGGGGGATCAATGAACTGCTCTGTCAGCCATCCGGTTCTCAGGAAGGGTTTTTCACGCGCCATTTATATGTTCTTTTTGAAGACGTTGCCAATCTCTTCGCTGAGAATGGTATCCGAATGATGCTGGACGGCTTCACCTGGGACGCTAACAGGATCCGCCCCTTCCGCAAAAGCCAGATGTTTTCTTCCGGTCAGCAGGGAGTTGTCTGATTCTGAGAACGCACTTCCGGGTGCGTTTTTCTTATGAAAGGAATACTGTGTTTTATGTCTGTAAACGATCGATATGATGCATGGCTTGCATGCCCCGCCATGACTGATGAATTGCTCTCTGAGCTTCGTTCCATGGATGATGAAACGCGCAGCGACGCTTTCTACCGCGATCTTTCCTTTGGAACAGGAGGTCTGAGAGGTGTCCTAGGGGCAGGTACAAACCGCATGAACATCTTCACCGTGATGAAGGCAACCCGCGGTCTCGGATCGTATCTGCTTTCTTCATTCAGTCACCCGTCCTGTGCCGTCAGCTTTGACAGCAGAATCCACTCCCGTGATTTTGCCGAGCTTGCGGCTGCCGTCCTGGCTGAGATGGGAGTCCGTGTATTCATATATCCTGTTCTCCAGCCTACACCGATGCTCAGCTTTGCAGTTCGTCATCTTTCTGCTTCTGCAGGCGTAATGATTACCGCATCTCATAATCCGGCCAGATTTAACGGTTATAAGGTATATGGTTCCGACGGATGCCAGATCACCCTCAGCGCTGCTTCTCTTATACAGCAGCAGATTGCTCTTCAGGATGATCTGTCTGATCATCTCCCCTCTTTTGATCTTTTTCTTTCTTCCGGAATGATTCAATATATTTCCGGTGAAACGATTGAAGCCTATTATCAGGCCGTCCTGAAACTTCGCCCATGTCCATCCGGTCAGCCGCTTCATGTTGTCTATTCCCCCCTGAACGGATCCGGCAACATACCAGTCCGGGAAGTTTTGCGCCGTATGGAGAATGTCCGGGTTGAAATTGTCGAAAAGCAGGAACTGCCTGACGGACATTTTCCCACCTGTCCGTATCCGAATCCGGAAGTCCGTGAGGCAATGAATCTTGCCATTGAAAAAACAATCGAATCAGGTGCCGATATTTGTTTTGCCACAGATCCGGATTGTGACCGAATGGGCGCCGGCGTACGGATCGGAAACGAAGTAAAACTGATCAGCGGTAATGATATGGGGATCCTGATGCTTGATTATCTCTGCCGTCATACCGATCTGCGCCGTAATCCGCCTCCTGTTGTGGTCAAAACAATCGTGACCACCGGAATGGCCGGCGCCATGTCCCGGAAATATGGATTTGAACTTCGGAATGTACTCACCGGTTTCAAATATATCGGAGAACAGATCGGCCTGCTGGAAGCAGCCGGCCAGGAAGATCGTTTCCTTTTTGGATTCGAAGAAAGTTACGGATATCTTTCCGGAACGGATGTACGTGATAAGGATGCTGTTAATGCGGCCGTTTTGCTTTGTGATTTGGCTGCAGATCTGAAATCAAAAAGTCTCACGCTGCTTGATCGTCTGCATGAGCTTCGCGAAGAATTCGGCCTTTTTGTTCAGCGTCTCCTGACTTTTGAATATGAAGGTGAAAACGGCGCCGCACGAATGAACAGAATTATGGAAGATCTCAGAAAACCCCTGGACCAGTTTGCCGAACCGATCCTGCGCGATGCTTACCGTACCGATTACCTTTATGACAGCACAGGACTCCCCGCGAGCAACGTAATCTCCTTCAGAATATCGGAAGACAACCAGTTTATTGTCCGTCCTTCAGGTACGGAACCGAAACTGAAAGCATATCTGTTTACCCGTGCTGATGCCGAATCGGAAGCTGAACAGAAACTTGATCGGATTCAGTCGCTTGTAAATCATTTATGCAGATAAAAAATACGGACTGCCTGATGGCAGTCCATATTTTTGAGCAAATCAGAAACGATTCTGACGCTGCGCTTCGAAACAGTCGCGGCAATACACGGGACGATCTCCGCGGGGCTGAAAAGGAACCTGAGTCTCACATCCGCAGCCGTCGCAGATGACAGTGAACATCTGGCGAGGAGCACCGCCGTTGCCGTTCTGAGCCTTGCGGGCGTCACGGCAGGCCTTGCACCGGCGGGGTTCGTTCTGGAAACCCTTTTCGGCGTAGAATTCCTGTTCGCTGGCGGAGAAAATGAATTCGTTGCCACAATCACAGCAGGTCAGAGTTTTGTCTTCGTACATGGATCATACCCTCCTAAAATGTTGTTTTACCCGCGCCATTGGTATTGAATCGTGCCCCGTTCCACACAATGGTTATGAGTAACAACCATAGAGGAAATGAACCGTAGTTACGACCAGGGGTTGGGT